>CAIYDY010000039.1 GCA_903925015.1 uncultured Acidobacteriia bacterium | reverse complement strand
TTGGCGAGATGGGTATCTGGGAGGCGATTTAGATGCTGAACACCATGGTGGACGACAGTGACCCCGACACCTCGCTCTCCCAAATCGAGCACAACCTGCAAACCGCCGAGGCCATCCGCCGCGACGGCCACCCGCGCTGGATGATCCTGACAGGTTTCATCCACGACCTGGGCAAGATGCTGTGCTTCAACGGCGAGCCCCAGTGGGCCGTTGTCGGCGACACCTTCCCGGTTGGTTGCGCATGGTCCGACAAAATCGTCTACCGGGACTACTTCGGGGCCAATCCGGACCGTCTGCAGCCTGCGCTGCAAACGGAAAACGGCATCTACGAGCCCGGTTGCGGCCTTCGCAACGTGCACATGTCCTGGGGCCACGACGAATACATGTACCGCGTCACCCGCCAGTACTTGCCGGAGGAAGCCCAGTACATGATCCGGTACCACTCCTGCTATCCGATCCACCGGGAGGGCGCATACGCCCACCTGCTGGACAACCACGACCGCGAAATGCTGGAATGGACCCGCAAGTTCAACCCGTACGATTTGTACTCGAAATCCGACACGCGTCCCAGCCTGGAGGAACTCCGCCCCTATTACGAGGAGTTGGTTTCGGAGTTCTTCCCGGCCAAGATCAGCTGGTAGTCCAACTACCGGTTCTGGAACCAGAACCGGTGGACGGGCAGCGGCATTTTTGAATCAGCGCCCTTCACGCTTTTCCAAATAATTTCGTTGAGCGCGAACATCGGTGCCCGGTCCACGTCGTCGAAATCCATCTTC
Organism: uncultured Acidobacteriia bacterium; assembly: GCA_903925015.1. Lineage (GTDB taxonomy): Bacteria > Acidobacteriota > Terriglobia > Bryobacterales > Bryobacteraceae > BOG-234. The sequence continues at coordinate 91,573 of CAIYDY010000039.1, read as the reverse complement.
AGCGACGCGGCAGCTCCGACGGATTTCGCCGTGTTCCGCTCGTTGACATCGATTTTTGGAGCCAACGCGGTGTAGGGACGGGGGTCGGGGGTTTGGCGGAACGAGTTGTACATGGGCATAGCGGCCGCGTCGTACTGCGTCATCGGGGGCAGGCCGAGCAGCAACTCGATGGTCCGTAGCATCGCCGAGGTCGTGTACAAGGTGGAATCCACAAAACCGCGCTTCACGAACGGTCCGGCAACGAGGCCGACTGTCCGGCGGGCATCCACGTGGTCCGGAGAGTCCTGTGCGTCGTCCTCGATGATGAAGATCGCGGTTTCGGCCCAATAGGGGCTCTTCGAGAGGCGCTCCACCAGTTGGCCGACGGCATGGTCGGCGTTGGCGACCATGGCTCGCGGGGAGTAGCCACCGGGACGGGTGCCTGCGGTATGGTCCTCCGGCAGACTCATCACAACGAGGTTCGGCAAGCGCTTCGTTGGATCCTTGGAGTCAAAGTTCTTTTCGTACCCGTCGAGTTCCTCGAAGAATACGCGCACATTGTCGGTGTCGCGCATTCCGGGCAGCTTGAACTTGGGCGAAACATGGTTCAACAGTCCGCCGACACCCCGCGCGGCCTGCATCGTGGTTCCGTCGCTGGAACGGGCGGCGTATTCGCCGTAGCTGCGGTAGGTCAGACCCTTTTTCGCAGCCAAGTCCCAAAGGTGGCCGGCCTGCGGAACATATGCGTTCGAAGTGGTGGCCTTGCTGTGCCCGCCGTAGTCTGCGGGCCACATTTTCTCGTTGTAGTCGGTGGCGATAGCCGAATTCGACCAAGAGTGCCCGTCCACGCTCACCTCGCCGTCGCAATACAAGTTGTCCAGCAGCACCCACTCGTTGGCGATCGCGTGGTGGTTGGGCGTAGTCTGCTCGCCGAAAATGGTGAGGCGTGGATCGCCGTTGCCCTTCTTGATATCGCCGAACAGCTGGTCGTACGTCCGGTTTTCCTTGATCACGTAGATCACATGTTTCACGGGCGAACCCGCGCCGACTTCCTGCGGCACGATGCTGGGCTCCTTCGGAGCGCGCGCCATCGTCAGGTAGTCGTCCTTGTACGGGATGTTGTCGTAAACCTTCTTGGTCCAACCCTTGATCTCGGACTTCAGGTTCGCGACGGAAACGATATTGACCGTTCCCTTCTGCACCACCTTGACCGATTCGGCTTTCTGTCCGATGCCGAGCTGCGGGCTATCCGGTCCCAACGGGGTCGGGTGCGGTTCCAAGCCCTTGCTGTTGGCGATGTAGAGCTTCATTTGCGGTGTCAGGTGCAAGGCGCTGGGATACCAGCCCGCAGGGATGAACCCGAGGACCTCGCTCTTGCCCGGCTCCTTCACACTCACGGCGGCCACGGAATTGTTGTCGGCATTGGCGACGAAGAGCATGTTGTTGCGGCGGTCCAGCACCAGCCCATTGGGCGTGGAGCCCTGCGGCGCACGGGCGGTCGGCCCGACGTTGATGGTCTCGATCGGTTGCCGCTTCTTCGTGTCGATGACCGTGACGGTGTTTTCATTCCCGTTGGAAACGTACAGGCGACCGTCGGCCCCCAGTTCCATGTCGTTGGGATTGCCCCCGGTTGGCATCGTGGCGACGACCTTGGACTTGGCGGTGTCAATGACCGAAATCGAATTGCTGCCCCAGTTGCTTACGTAAAGGATGGAGCCGTCGGCATTGAATTGCAGGTCGTAGGGGCTGACATCCACCGGAATCCGGCCCGTTACCTTGCCGGTGGCAGTGTCGAAAACCGCGATGGAGCCACGCTCGGGATCGGCACCACGGTTGGCAGCGTAGAGCAGTGCCTTTTTCGGATGCATTGCCAATCCGCTCCAATAGATCTCGGATGCGGGCAGCGAATCGGTCCATTCGGCGGCGGGCTTTTCGCTCAACCTGCCGTTGGCGTAGTTGAAAACGTAGATCGGGGCGACCTGGCTGCGGGCGTTGCCGCCGGAGACGAAGAACTTGGACCCGTCGCCGGACCACGCCAAGCCCAGCCAAGCGGAACGCAGCGGAATGCGTTGGACGGCTTCCTCTGTGGCAGCGTCAATCACCACCAGTCCGTGCGGATTAAAACCGCCGTGCTGCGCGATGACGACCTTGCCGTCTTTGCTGGCGCTCAGATTGAGGATCAAATCCTCGGTGTGGACGGCCTTGCCGACTGGCGTAATTTGCCAACCGTTGGGCAGGGAGAACCCTCCCGGAATCGGGTGGGGGGACTGGGCCGTGAGGAATGCACTGAAAAGGATGGGGGCTGCGAGCCTGGCGGAAAGTTTCATCGCAGCCCCATCATGGCAGCGGAATGCGAAAGCGTGATTACAAGCGCCGAAATAATCCGGCTAGCTCTCCAACAGCTTCTTGCAGTGCTCGAAGCACTTCCTGACTTCAACTTCCGGCGTGCCCGCACCCTTGTACTCGTACTCGATGTTGGCCGGGATCTTGTACTTCTTGTCCCGCAGCAGCTTCAAGACGGGGCCGATGGGCGTGTCGCCCTCGCCGAAAACCATGTTGTCGCCCTGCGGCTTCTTCCGGTCCTTGATGTGGAGGGTGACAATGTTCTGGTGGTTCTTCTCCAGGAACTCGACCGGGTCGAAACCGGCGGCCCAGAAGTGGCCGATGTCCAGGTTGATCTTGATCCACTTCTCCCTGCCCTGCATGGCCTTGGCGAAGCTCTCGGGCGCGGCGAATTCGCCGGCCTTCGTGCTGGAGTGGCCATGGAACGCCACCACGATGCCATTCTTTTCGCAGTGCGGGTAGAGCTTTTCGCCCATGGGGACGGTCGACGACGCCGTGATGTACTTCACGCCCAGCGCCTTCGCAAAATCAAAGCCGCGCTGGATTTCCAGATCCGTGAAGTCCTCCCGGAAGCTGTAGTTGTAGGCGTAGAGCTTCACGCCGGCTGCCTTGAACTTGTCGCGGATGCCGTGGAAGACGGCCAAGTCGGCGGTTTCGCGCCACTTGCGGAGCTCGTCGCGCTTCATTCCGGAGGGTTCCACGTGGCCCTGGTAGAGCTCGCACACGTCCAAGCCGATGGAGGACATGGCCGCAATCGCGCCATCCAGCGGCAGCGTGCGGAAACTGTAGGATTGTGCGCCGATATCGACGCCGCGCACTACGGAGTTGGGTTTTCCGAAAAGTGCGGAAGGGGCGGCAACGGCCGCAGCTGCGGCCTGGAGGGAGATGCGGTTGAAATCGCGCCTAGTTGTCATACGGACGCCAGTGTATCGCGTCCGTAACGACGCTGCGTCCGCCGGGGTCAGAACCCGTCAAAAAGGCTGATTTGGCGGTCCGCATCCGATGGCGGCCGCTTGCGTTCCTTTGGCGGGGTGAACCGCTTCATCAGGTCCATCATTTTCCGGTGGTGCTCCCAGATGTCCCTCAGCATGCCGCAGCGTTCACAGGTGGCCGCAGTCGCGGGCATCCCGTCGGTGGGGTCGAAGGAAGGGTGTTTGGAACACTTGCCGCGCCAACGGACGGCACCAATTCTGAGCATGGGCTTCTAACCATTAAACAGGAGTACATCCTGCGGAAGCCGGACCCGCTAAAATGGACGCGGGGGAACCACTTGAGAATTCCATCGACCAAATTCGTTACCGTTGCCGCGCTGTCCATCCTGGGCGCTGCGGCAATCCTGATCGCCCAGAATCCGGCACACATGTTTCCGGCAGTCCGGGGAACGCAATACATGGTGGGCGCGGGCAACAGCCTCGAAGTCGCCGCAGGTTCCCAGATTCTGGAAAAGGGCGGCAATGCCGTCGACGCAGGCATTGCGGGCGTACTGGCGGCCTCGGTGACGGAGCTGGACCACTTCGGGATTGGCGGCGAAATGCCGCTGATCATCAAGATGAAGGACCAGCCCGTGGTCGTGATCAGCGGCGTCGGCACCGCCCCCAAGCTGGCGACGCCCGAGTTCTACCGCAACCGCAAGCCCGAGCCTTGGGAGGACAAGGAGACGATGCCCCCGATTCCGGCCAACGGCATCCTCGCCGCAACCATTCCGGGTGTTTTCGACGGCTTGATGCTGGCGCTCGAAAAGTACGGCACCATGAGTTTTGCGCAGGTGGTGGCACCGGCGCTCGGCTACACGCGCGGATTCCCAACCCCCGAAATCCTCTCCAGCTTCATCAAGGACAACGAAAAGCTGCTGAAGCTGTGGCCGGTCTCGATCAAGTTCTTCGAGCCCAACGGCCACGTCCCCGCACCCGGCGAAATCTTCGCCGAACCCACCCTCGCCCACACCTTGGAACTCCTTGCCGCAGCGGAAAAGAAGGCCCACGGCAACCGCGTGGCGAAGATTGAAGCGGTCCGCAACTATTTCTACCGGGGCCCCATCGCCAAGCAGATTGCCGATTTCTCCGAAAAGAACGGCGGGCTGATCCGCTACAACGACATGGCTGAATTCCATGCCGAGATCGATACTCCCCGCACGACCACCTACCGCGGCTACGAAATCAACAAGCCCGGCTTCTGGACCCAGGGCCCGGTGATGCTGGAAGCGCTCAACATCCTGGAGGGCTACGACCTCAAAGCCATGGGACACAATTCGCCCCAGTACCTCCATACCGTCCTCGAAGCGGTGAAACTCGCGTTTGCCGACCGCGACCGCTACTACGGCGACCCCAAGTTCTCCAAGATCCCCGAGCAGACGCTACTTTCGAAGGAATACGCCAAGGAACGGCGCGCGCAAATCGACGCCACCCATGCCTCGATGGAAAGCCGTCCGGGTGCGTTCGGCGGTCCGATGAAGATCGCGGTCAACACCAACCCCACTTTGGGCGTGGCCGACACAACATGCGTGGACGCCGTCGATTCCAAGGGCAACCTGTTCTCGGCGACGCCCAGCGGCGCATGGCTGCCGTCGGTGATCGCGGGTGAAACGGGAATTCCGCTCGGCACCCGGCTGCAGTGCTTCCTGATCAACACCCCCGGCCATGCGAATTCGTTGGTGGGCGGGGCCCGTCCGCGCGTCACGCTGAGCCCGACGATGGTGCTGAAGGACGGCAAGCCGGTCCTTGCGATTTCGACCCCGGGCGGCGACAACCAGGACCAGGCGATGCTCCAGGTCCTGCTCAACATCCTAGACTTCGGCATGACGCCGCAGATGGCAGTGGAGGCTCCGCGCTTCCAGACCGAACATTTCTACGCGACCTTCGCGAACCACGAATTCATCGCCGGCAAGGTGAACCTGGAATCCCGCATCCCCAAGGAGACCATTGACCAGATGACGGCCTGGGGCCACAAGATCACGGTGCTGGGCCCGTGGAGCAACGGTTCGGCCCCGGTTGTGATCCAGCTGAATCCGGGTGTGTACACGGGCGCAGCAGACCCCCGGCGCGGACGTTTCGTCTTCGGGCGGTAATCAAACATGAGCAGAAAAATCCGTTGGGGCGTCCTGGGCGCCGCAAAAATTGCCACTGTCCGGGTGATCCCCGGCATGAAGACCTGTGCATTGGCCGAAGTGACAGCCATTGCGTCGCGTGATCCGGCCAAGGCACAGGCTGCCGCGTCGTCGCTCGGCATCGCCAAAGCCTATGGTTCCTACGAGGAACTGCTGGCCGATCCCGACATCGACGCCATCTACAACCCGCTGCCGAACCCGATGCACGTGCCGTGGACGATCCGGTGCGCCGAAGCGGGCAAGCACGTTTTGTGCGAAAAACCCATTGCGATGGATGCCGCCGAGGCTTCCCGGCTGATCGCGGTCCGGGAGCGCACCGGCGTCAAGATCGGCGAGGCGTTCATGGTCCACACGCACCCGCAGTGGCTGCGCGTGGTGGAGATCGTGCGTTCGGGCGAGATCGGCGACCTCCGCGCCATGGTCTTCCCCTTCACCTACAACAACCGCGATCCGAAAAACATCCGGAACATGGCGGATATGGGCGGCGGTGCGCTGATGGACATCGGCTGCTACCCGATCCATCTGTCACGCTGGGTTTTCGGTGCCGAGCCTGTGCGGCTGGCTGCTTCCGTCAGCCGCGACCCGGAATTTGGCACAGACCGGCTGACCTCGGCCCTGCTGGAGTATCCCCAAGGGCATGCGATCTTCACCGTCAGCACCCAGGCCAGCCCGTTCCAGCGGGCCCAGATCTTCGGGAGTGCGGGCCGGATCGAAGTGGAGATTCCGGTCAATTCCCCCACCGACCAGCCAACCAAGCTGTTCGTCCAGACAACTGAACTGCGCACGGAAAGCATTACGACCTGCGACCAGTACGGCATCCAGGGCGATGCGTTTTCGCGTGCGATTTTGGAGGGCAGCCCCGTCCCGGTTTCCGTTGAAGAGGCTGTCTGCAATATGGCCGTGATCGATGCGGTCTTCCGGGCCGGGGCTTCGGGCAAGTGGGAAGCGCCGCTGGAACTACTTAACCGTTAGGAAGATGCCGGTCTGGGCGTTGCTGCCGTTGACCGAAACGGCCAGCGATTGGTCGCCGGTAACGCCACTTGGCACCACCAGGTTGATCTGGTAGAGACCGGCCTGCACCATGCCCGCATAGTTCACATTGGCCGTAAGATTGCCAATTGTGACCACCGGGTATGCGGACAATTCAGCCGACCCCGAGAATGCTTGGCCAGCGGGGACAGCGGGGACCGTCGGGCCGAAACCGACTCCGTACAGAACCACCGTTTCCCCGGCAACCGCCGGGCGAGAGGGGTACGAGAACGCGCCGACCGGTCCGATCACGTCGTAGCCGTTGCCGCTGTTCCCCGGCTTTCCGGGAGTATAGACCACGGCAGCGGGGTACTTTGCGTTCAACAGGGACAGTGACGGTGCGGTGCTCGAGAGCGTGACCACCGACAGTGCTGACCCGGACGGCGTGGTTACCGCGACGTAAACCGCACCCACGTAAAGGTCATCCGGTGCCTGTGCATTGATCTGATTGGGACTCACGTACCAGAGGAATGCCGGCTTGCCGTCGATGGTGACCGCGGTATTGCCGAGCGCATTGGGAAAGTCCCCATTCCAGACAGCGGTGCTCGACGCCAGGTTGGTTCCGTAAATGGAGATCCAAGAGCCCGGCATGATGGTGGTGGAGGAACCGAATACCGGAACCACGCCGTTGGTGGAAATGGTGGGGGCGCTGCCCGTGCCTACGGGAATCAGGACCCGGATGCGCGCATCCTTGAATCCGGTGCTGGAGCTGCCCGCAATGTAAATCCGTCCGTTGTTGGCGAGGGCCAGACCTGTCGGATCGGATAAAGTCGCCGCCCCGGCAGGGCCGCCGTCACCATAGCTGCCGTAGTCGCCGGTGCCAGCAATCGTGTTGATATTGCCGTCGGTGCCGATCTTGCGAATTGCCATGTTGCCGGAATCGGCCACGAAGATATTCCCGGTTGCATCCACCAGAATGCCTTGTGGCTGGTTCAAGGCGGCCTTGATGGCCAGACCGGCGTCGCCATAGTAGCCGTTGATGCCGATCCCGGCCACGGAGGTGATGGTGCTGCCCGAGACTTTGCGGATCAAGTGGTTCAGGGAGTCGGCGATATAGAGGTTGCCGGAACCGTCCAGCGCGAGCGCTGCTGGGCCCACCAGTGCCACCAGGGGGGAACCGCCGTCGCCGACACTGCCGCTGCCACCATTGGACACCGTGCCATTGCCCGCGACGGTCGTGATGGTGCCGTTCGAATCGACTTTGCGGACGCGGTGGTTGGCTGTATCGGCGATATAGAAATTCCCTGATGCATCCGGCAACACGCCGCGCGGGAGGCTCAAGTTGGCACTGGTTGCCAAACCGCCATCGCCCACGCCACTGTTGAAAACAGTGGCGCTTCCAGCGACAGTGGTGATCACACCTGTCGTGGAGACTTTCCGGATCCGGTTGTTGGAGGTGTCGCAGATGTAGAGATTGCCGTTCTTATCGAGCGCAAGCCCCGTCGGGCCGCGCAACTGGGCGCTGACAGCGGGACCTCCGTCACCGGCGAAACCCGGGGTACCGGTGCCCGCGAAAGCGGAAATGATGCCGTTGGCCGAAACCTTTCGGACCGCGTGGTTGCCGGTATCAGCAATATAAACGTTCCCGGCTGCGTCCACGGCGACACCGGCCGGGGAGTTCAAATAGGCGTTGGTGGCAAGATCGCCATTGCCGATGCTGGAGATGAACGGGTTGCCGCCCGCAACAGTGGCGATCACGTAGCCCTGGGCCAGAAGAGCTGAGGGGATGAAGAACGCCGTAATGGCTGCGAGATGCAGCAGGTTTGACGCTTTAGGAGACGATTCAGGGCGGGTGTTCATGGAATAAGATGCGGAACGGAATGCTATTGGACGCCTCCCGCGCTCAGACGGTTACTCTTTTGGTCAACGGCGTTTGGCTCGGAGACCTGGGGCAGCACTGCGAAGCCATAATCGCGGTCGCGGCGAGCAACGGCGCGGCACCGGCGATGTGGACGGCCCGCACCACCGCGAGGAGCAGTCCATTTTCCAAATCCAACATGCGGATCACCATCGCGGCCATGCCGAGCACAATCTGGAAAAGAACCGCGCCGAGGGCCACTTGGGATGCCAGGACGAGGTTCGCGCGTTCCGGGTGCTGCTGCTGGAAGACAACGGCCGCGATGAGGATGGCTCCACCCACGAGGATCGCGGAGCCCAAATGGACCTGCAGCCCCACCGTCTGGTGCCGGTACGCGACACCATAGGCAATCGGAATCGCAAGGGATAGTGGAAGAATTAGGATGGCGAGTCCTCCCTCCGGGGCGACCGCGGCCGATCGTGATCGGGCAGATCCCGCCCATGCAAGGGTGGCAAAGAGAAACGGCGCGACAACGGCATGGAGGATTGGCACGGCAGGAACCGCCTCCAGAAGCGCCAGCAACAACGCGAACGCAGCAGGACGACGCAGAGCCCGCTCCTTGGCTGCAAGCAACACCAAGCCGAAAATCAGGTAGATGGTGGCGAAACCGATCACGGCGTGGGCCCGCTCGAAGGCAGACGACCCGGCACCCACACTGACAACCATCGAACCAGTCAGTATGGGTGCCAGCGCAAATCGGGCTGCGAAGACGACGGCGCGCTTCATTAGCTTTCAGTGTAGTGAAATGCCTGGTATCCGTGCTACAGTAGGCAAATTCGAGTGCCAGGTCAGCACAGCTGAGCGCAACGTTTGCGCAATATATTTCCACTTCAGGGAGGACGGGCAAGCATGAATCGAACAACAAGAACCGGCACCGCGCTACTGGTGCTGCTGGCATCGGCCTTTGCGGCTTCGGCCCAAACGATGACGACCGGCGATCTGCGCGGCAAAGTCACGGACGCAAGCGGCGCGGTTATACCCAACGCCAAAATCGAACTCAAGAGCGCCAAGACGGGTGAAGCCCGCTCGGCAACCAGCAGCGGCGAGGGCGACTACCGCTTTTCCCTGTTGAGTCCCGGCGACTACGGCGTCGTGGCCACGGCACCAGGCTTGAAGCCCTCATCGGCAAAAGCGGCAATTCCGGTCGGCCAAACGGTCGACCTCAACTTCGTCCTGACGGTGGAAGGCACCAAGGAAACCATCGAGGTGACGGCGGCGGCTGCGGTGCTGCAGACCGAGGACGCCAATCTGGCGCGCTCGTTCTCCACCCAGCTGATCGAGGACCTGCCGATGGCGGGCGGCGATTTGACCACGCTCGCGATGACCATTCCGGGCGTCCGCGTCAACGTCAAAGGCGGCAGCGGCAACATGAACGCCAACGGTGTCCCCGGCTCCTCGATGCAGTTCACGCTGAACGGCGCCGACGTGATGGACCCGTACAACAACCTGAACAACTCCGGTGCCAGCAACAATCTGCTTGGCGCAAACGAGGTTGCCGACGTCACGGTCATCCTGAACGCCTTCAGTCCGCAGTATGGGCGCATGGCCGGCGGCCAGGAAAAGATCGTTGGCAAGAGCGGCGGCAACGGAATCCACGGCAACGCCAGCTACAACTTCAACAGCCAGTTGTTCAATGCGCGCGACTACTTCGTGACGCTCGCTGGCAACCCCAAGACGCGTTCCGACGCCCACCAGTATGCGGGCCTCGTGAGCGGTCCGGCGATCAAAAACAAGCTGTTCTTCCTTTTCGACATGGAAGGCCTCCGGTACGTGCTGGCCAATACCAGCACGATCACGCTGCCCTCCCCCCAGCTGTTGAACTTCGCACTGGCGCATGTACCCCAGACGGCGGTGCCACTTTACCAGAACGCGGCGAACCTGTATAAGAATGCCCCCGGCGTAGCACGTGCGGTTGCCATCACCAACGGCTCCGGCCCCTACCAGGATTCGAAGGGCAAGCTCGGCTGCCAGACCAACGGGACTTTTTCCGGCACCCCGGACGGCAACGGCGGCGTGTTCGGCGTGACCACCCCGTGCGGTGTGGTGTTCGTCAGCGGCAACAACCAGCTCAATACGGAATCGCTCTACACCTTCCGGGGCGATTACAACATCAACGACAAGCAGAAATTGAATGCGCGGTTCAATATGGACCGCGGAGTGCAAGCCACCGGCACCAGCCCGATCGCACCGGCCTTCAACTCGGTCAGCACCCAGCCACAGAACGCGGGCCAGCTCAACCACACTTGGATCATCTCCCCGACCCTCGTCAACAATTTCATCGGCTCCGGGAGCTGGTACTCGGCCATCTTCGGCGTCGCGGATTTCTCAAAGGTGCAGGCCCTGATGCCCGAACGGTTCTCATTTGGCGACGGCGGATCGAATTCCGGCGGCTTCACCGGTGTCGGCAGCGGCGGCGGACAGGGCACGGCAGGGTTCCCGAACGGACGCAACGTGGGCCAGATGCAGTTGGTGGACGACATCTCCTGGTCCGGCGGACGCCACACCATCAAGGGCGGCATGAACTACCGGTTCAACAAGGTGACCGCCACCAACCTTTCGAGCGGCGCCTTCGCCGGGACCTACACATTCAGTGACTTGGCGGATTTCGCTTACGGAAAGGTCAACAGCACCAGCAAGGGCAGTTCGTTCAGCCAGAGCTTCCCGCTCCTCGGCGCAGCGCATATCCGGGCCTACTCGTTGAACTTCTACGGCTTGGACGAATGGGCCCTCCGCTCGAACCTGAAGATCACCTACGGCGTCCGTTTTGAACGCGACGGCAACCCGGTCTGCCTAGACAATTGCTTCGCGAGGACGAACGTCCAATTCGGCACCTCCGGCTACAAAGGCGGAGCGGACATTCCGTACAACTCGACCATCCAGACAGGTCTTCGCACGGCGTACAACAAGCTGGAGTCTGTGATTACGGAACCGCGCTTCGGCGTGGCGTGGTCGCCCTTCGGACCCGGCAAGACAGTTATCCGCGGAGGCATTGGCCTTTTTGCGAATTTGTTCTCGGTCTCGGTGGCCAACAACATCGACACCAACGCCCCATCCGTTTTCACCCCAAGCGTGACTACTGGCAACGTTGGACTGATCAACGACCCGAACAGTGCTCTGTCCGTGGCCTACGCGTCAGCAGCAGCATTCCGGTCCGGCTTCTCCAAGGGATTCACACTTGCCCAGCTGCAGGCGGGCCTGCCGACTGGTGCAACGTTCGCAAAGCCGGGATTCTACTCGCCACCGGATGATTTCGCCGCGCCGAAGAGCCTGCAGTGGAATTTCGAGATCGAACAGCCGCTCGGCCCCAAGGATGTCTTCTCCCTCACCTATACCGGCAATCATGGCTACGACCAAGCGCTGAGCAACGTGAACGCAAACGCCTTCATAGCATCCAACAGCGTCTACGCGTCCACCGGTTTCGCAGGACTGCCGAGCGTTGCCCCCGATCCGCGCTTCCTCTCCGTGACGCAAGTTCTCACGGCCGGGCGCTCCAACTACACTGCGGTGATCGGTGCTTTGCGCCATTCGATGAGCCACGGATTCCAAGCCCAAATCGGCTACACGTGGAGCCACGCACTCGGCAATGTTGCGGTGTACGACGCCTCCCGGATCAACATGGGCTATGGCCCGCTGGGCTTCGACACCCGGCACATGGTCACGGGCGATCTGGTCTGGAACTCCCCGAAGTTCAACAACGTGATCGCCAGATGGATTGGCAGCGACTGGACCGTCGGGAGCAAGTTCTATGCCTACTCCGGCCCGCCGTTTTCCGCAACCAACACGGCGATGGCGGCCCGCATCAACTCCGCCGGCGGCGTTGGCAACGCCTTCCTGGCCGATCTGCTGGATCCCTCGGCCTTCGCGGCAAACTGCGGCCATAGCGTGACTGGCGGCACGCCCTGCCTGACCGCCGCCCAGTTCGCCACCACCACAACGCAGAAGGATTTCGGCAACACGGCACCCAACATGTACCGTGGCGCAGGATACTTCAACATCGACACCAACTTCTCCAAGAACATCCGCATTCGGGAGAAGATGCGTTTCGCGCTCGGGTTCCAGTTCTACAACCTGCTGAACCACCCGAACTTCGCCAACCCCAGCGGCAGCGTCACTTCGCGCGCCCTTGGGTTCGCCAGCGCTACCGTTGTTCCCCCCACCAGCATCTATGGATCGTTCCAGAGCGGAACGGTTTCGGGACGCGTCGGCGTGGTCAGCGGCCGGTTTACATTCTAAGGGCCATTGCGAAAAGACGGGTCCGGGCCGCGTGTGCGAAACTGCATGCGTGGCCCGTTTCCATTTTGCGATCCTGCTGTTAGCCGTGCCGACCTGCCTTGCGCAGTCCGGCACTGTTCTGAACCTGTCGCGCGACTTGGTGCAAAGGGGCGTGGCATCGTCGAACATGACGCCCAACAGTCCGACCTTGGACGCCAGACCGTTGCTGGAAGCAGCCCTCGCCTGGGCACCCAGGAACGGCGTAACAACCATCACGGTGGATACCGGGTCCTACTACTTCCTCACGCAGCACAGCGCGGCGCAGCATATTCTGGTTACCGCGAATGCGCTCACGCTGGATTTCCAGAACTCGGACCTCTACTTCGTCAAGTCCAACACCGCCGCCTTCGAATGCCAAGGTTGTGTTTCCGTGAACTTCCAGAACTTCACGGTTGATTATTTGCAACTGCCGTTCACACAGGCAACGGTGGCCTCGGTCGATGCCGCAAATGCCAAGCTCGCGTACCAGACGATCCCGGGCTGGCAGTCGCCAACGGACTTCAGTACTGCACGTGCAGCGGACGGCTCGGATGTGATCCGCATGTTCGTGTTCCGCAACGGGGTACCGGTTAGCCAAGTGGGCAGATTGGCGGCAACACGTCCGTTCACGGGGAACAGCATCACGATTTCCAATACGACCGACCCTTGGGCACAGGCTGCGAACCTTTCGGCGATCCAGCCTGGAGACACGGTGGTTTTCACAGACCGGGGCGGACCGCCCGCGATCCGGATTTCCAATGGCCAGCGGGTCGCGGTCCGGAATGTATCCATTTACTCCGCTGGCGGGACGGCCTTGCAGTTTGAACGCACCAACGGAGCGACAGCCGACCACCTCCAAGTCATTCCCCGCCCCGGCACAACCCGCCTGATTTCGTCAAACGGACGGGGGATCGTCAGCACGTACACTCTCGGGACAACCAATCTGACATCGAACATTGTGCGTCGAACGGGCGACGACGCGATTTCGCTGACCACGCCATGGATCGCGACCGTTGTCCAAACGGCGGGAACAAGTGTCACCGTGGTCCGGCGCGGCGATTCCCCGTTTGCCGACAAGGCGTCGATCTCGTTCGTGAATCCGGCGGACGCCTCTGTAGTCACAAGCGCCAATATCGTGTCGCAGAATCCGCTGGTATCCGGGCAAACGGTGACCGACGGCGAAACCGTAACACTCACTCTCGACAAAACCATCACGAATCTCGCGGCGGGCATGGGAGTGATCGACAACGATTCCACCAAACGCGGCGGCGGGTCTTTGATTTCCGGGAACGCGGTGCAGGAAGTGGTGTACGGCAGCGGACTGGTACTCGCCGGAATCCAGAACGTCCAAGTCCACGACAATTTCATCCAGAGGACGGCCAACGCGGGCATCCTGGTGCGGCAGTGGTCGGGAACTTCCCCGGACCCCGGGGCTCCGGACTGGAATACGGGCCCGGCAACGGACCTGACCATCCGAAATAATGCTGTCGATTCAGCCATCGCATATGGAAATCCTTCCGCAGGACCGATTTCGGCGGCGGCTGCGATCCATGCGGTTGCGGCCAGGGCCGACGGAGGCCAGGTGACATCCCGTCCGCACTCGCTTTTCAGCGTGGCCAACAACCGGGTTTCCAATTCGCCGCGCACGGCTATCCGGCTGCAAAACGTGGCCGGTGGCGACGCCAGCCGCAACATCATCCAAGGCTTCGGCAGCAACCCTTCGACGAACCTCTTCGCCATTCCCGCCTGCTGCCAGACCCAGGCGCAGTACCTCACCGACTTCGCACAATCGCTGCTGACAACCGGAAGCCTGTTGACCGTGGCGAACAACACGGCCAGCGACGCCACCGGGACCGTGGCCAGCGTTTCCAGCGCCAGCTACGCCACCAAACTCGCACCAGCGACCTATGCGGTGGCATATGGATCGAACTTCGGGTCCACTTTCTCCATTGCCTCCCAGCTGCCGTTGCCGACAACCCTCGGGAACACGGGCGTCCAAGTCACGGACAGCCTGGGGAACACGCGGGCAGCTGCACTGTATTACGTGGCACCGCCAACCGCAGGGGTTGCCAACTCGTCCGCCGTCTGCTTTCTGGTTCCGGATGGAACCGCACCGGGATTGGCAACGGTTACGGTGGGATCCGCCAGCGGGTCGGCATTGATAGACAGCGTCGGACCTGGGTTCTACACCGCCAACGCGAGTGGACAGGGCGTTGCCGCTGCGCTGGCCGCAGTCTACGGGACCGATGGCAGCGTTGTCCCGCAGCCTGTTTTCAACTGTTCCAATAGCGGCTGCGTGCCTGCACCGATGGACACGGGCGGGACCAACGGCACGCTGATCGTTTCCCTCTACGGCACCGGACTCCGGGGTTTGAGCGCCGCCCGGAATTTCGCGGCAACCATTGGCGGTGTTCCAGCAACAGTCCAATACATCGGCGGAGTGGCTGGAAACCCCGGGCTCGACCAGATCAACCTGATTGTTCCAAAGACTCTGGCGGGTGCCGGTGTTGTTCCGGTGGTGTTTACTGTGGACGGCCAAACCGCCAACGCAGTGACCATCGCATTGAAGTAGACAAACCGTTTTGGACAAAAGAACCGCCGTTCCAGCCGCCGCGAACGGGTCAAGCTGCTGATATCATTGTGGGTTCTTCATGAAGCTACTCTCCGTTCTCCTTGTTGCCGCGTTCGCGACGGCGGCCAACGCAGCCGAACCCTACACCGTGGAATCCAACGTGGTTTACGGCATGTACTCGGGTGCGGCCCTGCTGATGGATGTCTACAAGCCCGCCCAGCCCAAGGGCTACGGCATCATCTTCATTTCCGGCAGCGGCTGGACAACTCCATTGGCCTACAACGCGGAACCGCTGAAGCAGAACAGCCAGTCCAGGCTCTACGCCTCCACGCTCGCGAAGGCTGGCTACACGGTTTTCGCCATCAGCCACCGGTCCCTGCCGCGATTCCGATATCCGGCACAAGTGGAGGACTCGCAGCGCGCGGTGCGGTTCATCCGCCACAATGCGGCGGCGTACGGCATTCGTCCGGACAGGATCGGCGCGTCGGGCGGTTCTTCGGGAGGCCACTTGGTGAGCATGCTCGGCACGCATGACGGCAAGGGCAACCCGGCGGACGCCGATCCGGTGGAGCGTGAGAGCGCGAAAGTGCAGTGTGTGGTGGCTCGGGCGGCCCCAATTGATTTTTTGACAGGCGACAACGGGCGCTTCATCCTGGGCATGCCCCGCCCCAAGCCCGGTGAGGAAAACACAGCCGAGTACCGCCTCCACAAGGAAGCCTCGCCCGTCACGTACATTTCGCCGGACGACCCGCCCTTCCTCCTGATGCACGGCGACAAGGACGAACAAGTGGATTTCGCCCAGTCCGAGGAGATGGAGGCGAAGCTGAAGGCCGCCGGAGTTACCGTGAAACTGCTCCGCATACCCGGCGCGATGCATGGCCCAACATTCCCGAAAGCCGTCAATCCGCCCGACTACATGGGCGAGATGATTCGCTGGTTCGACACCTATCTGGTTCAGAAATAAACACATGGCATCCGAATCCTTGAACCGCCGCGAGTTCTTCGCGCTTTCCGCCGCCGCAGCGTCCACGGCCCTGACAACGACGACCCAAGCCGCCGCACCCAAGCGCCCCAACATCGTCCTGATCCTGGCCGACGATCTGGGCTTCTCAGACATCGCGCCCTACGGCGGCGAAATCGACACGCCCAACCTGAGCGCCATGGCCAAGGACGGCGTCAAGTTCCGCCAGTTCTACAACACCGCCCGCTGCTGCCCCACGCGCGCGTCGCTGCTGACCGGCCTCTATGCCCACCAGGCCGGCGTCGGCCACATGGTGTTCGAGGACAACCTGCCGGGCTACCGGGGCGACCTGAGCCGGAACGCCGTCACCATCGCCGAAGTGCTGAAACCGGCCGGCTACAAGACCATGATGGTCGGAAAGTGGCACGTGACACCGGTCGATGCGGACTCGCACAACTGGCCCATGCAGCGCGGTTTCGAAAAATACTACGGCACCATCGCGGGCGCGGCGGACTACTTCAATCCGGTCACGCTGACGCAGGGCAACGAATCGATCCAGTCGCCGAAGGATTTCTACTACACCGACGCGCTGGGCCAACAAGCTGCCACGTATATCCGGGAACACAAGCAGGCCTCCCCGGACAGCCCGTTCTTCCTCTACGCGGCGTTCACGGCCCCGCACTGGCCGCTCCACGCACTCCAAGGAGAGATCGACAAGTACGCCGAACGCTACAAGGACGGCTGGGACAAGCTGCGCGTGGAACGGCACAAACGGCAGGTCGCAATGGGCTTGGTGGACCCGAAATGGGGCATCACGGACCGGGATTCGTCGGTTCCGGCATGGGTGGATTCGCCGAACAAGGAGTGGCATGCCCGCCGGATGGCCGTGTACGCCGCGCAGGTTGACCGCTTGGACCAGAACATCGGCAAGATCATGGCCGCGCTGAAGGAAACAGGCGTCGAGAAAGACACCCTGATCCTGTTCCTGGCCGACAACGGCGGTTGTGCGGAGGAGCTGGCCAGGAACGCGAATTCCACCGGCGTCCGCAAAACGACCGTCGACGGGCGTCCCGTGCAGTCCGGCAACGTTCCGGAAATCATGCCGGGCGGCGAGGAGAGTTTCCAGAGTTACGGGGTCGGGTGGGCCAATGCCAGCAACACGCCCTTCAGACTCTACAAGCATTGGGAGCACGAGGGCGGCATTTCGAGCCCGTTCATCGCGAAATGGCCCGCAAAGATCAACCGCAAGACCGGGACCTTCGTGGATCAGACCGGCCACCTGGTGGATCTGATGGCGACTTGCGTGGACGTGGCGCAGGCCAAGTATCCCGCCACCTTCAATGGACAGCCGATTCAGCCCGCCGAGGGAAAAAGCCTGATTTCGGCATGTACCGGCGGCAAACCACTCCCGCGCGAACTCTATTGGGAACACGAGGGCAACCGGGCCATGCGGGACGGCGATTGGAAACTGGTGTCGAAGTTCCCCGGCGATTGGGAGTTGTTCGACATCCGGCACGACCGCACCGAACGCAACAACCTAGCCTCGAAGTTCCCGGACCGGGTCAAAACGATGACCGCGAAATGGGAAGCCTGGGCCAAACGCGCCAATGTGGTGGACTGGGCCAAGCTGCAGGAGATGCGCAAGGGAAAGCCGAAGGTCAAGGAGTAGGCCGAAGAATGGTGCCGCGCGCGGTATCCTGATTCGTGTAGATGCCCCAAACCAGCCCCGCCCCGACCATCAACGAGCCGGAGCCGGACCATCCCTTTTTTCGCCACGGGCAGAAAATCGTACTTTTCCTTGCCTTCATCATCTGCTTTACTTCGATCCTGACGCCGCCGAGGTTGATGGACGACCTCGACGCGGGCCAGGGGGACATCGCGCGCAACATCCTGAAGTCCGGCGACTGGGTGACGCCGTATTTGGACGGGGTGAAATTCCTCGACAAGTCACCCCCGCTCTACTGGATGATCGCGGTGTCCTTCAAGATTTTTGGAGACCACGACTGGGCCGCGCGGATTCCGCAGCAACTATTCGGCTTTCTGCTGACGGTCCTAGCGTATAGGATGGCACTCTGGGGGATTGGAAAACGTGCGGCGCTGTATTCCGGCTTAGCCATGGCGACCTCCACCGGCCTCTGGTTGTTCACACGGGTCAACATCCCGGACATCCTGGTGACGGTTGCGATCGGCTTCGCCCTCTGGTTTTTCCTGCGTTCGCAGGATGCGGAGTGGGGGGAGGCGAAACGCTGGGCTCTCGCCATGTGGGCGTCGGCCGGTCTCGCGGTGTTCTTCAAAGGACTGATCGGGGCGGTGCTTCCCACCGGGGTGATCCTCCTCTATTTCCTGCTGACGGGCGCGTGGAAGAGGAAGGAGGCGTGGGGACGGCTCCGGATCGGAGTGGGCCTGCTGGTCTTCCTGGCGGTCGCCCTCCCATGGCACGTGCTGGCGGTGATCGACAACCCGCCCTATTTCGACTTCACGATGCGTAGCGAGCCCGGTGTCTACCGGGGCTTCTTTTGGTTCTACATCATCAATGAGCACGTCCTGCGATTCCTGAATCTGCGCTACCCGCACGATTACAGCACCGTGCCGCCGCTGGTCCTGTGGCCGCAGCATCTCATCTGGTTCTGCCCGTGGAGCGTTTTCCTGCTCCGTGCGGCGAGTCTGCGGTTCCGACCGGTGGACAGGGAGTCCCGGATGCATTTGCTATGCGTCTGCTGGATCGTCGTGATCCTGGGCTTTTTCTCGGTCTCGACAACGCAGGAATACTATACGATGCCATCCTACCCGGCGTTCGCGGTGCTGATCGGGAGCGCGATTGCGGCGGCGAAGTCGTGGAAGTTGGAGTTGCGGGTCATCGGGGTCCTGTCGGCGATCGCGTGCGCCGCCATTGGAGCGCTGCTGTGGGCGAGCAGGGGTTACGCGACACCCGGGGATATATCCACGGCCCTAGGGCATTACTCGCAGGACACCTACATGCTTTCCTTGGGGCACATGGGCGATCTGACAGTGCGTTCGTTCGCGTATCTTCGAACCCCATTGGCGATGGCTGGACTGGCCACGCTCCTGGGTGCCGCCGGATGCTTGCTGCTGCGGGACCGCCGGGCAATCGTCTCGATCGCCGTGATGATGGCTTTGTTCTTTCAAGCGGCCCGGCTCGCGCTGATCGCGTTCGATCCCTACTTGAGTTCGTACCCCCTGGCCGAGGCGATCAACGCGGCACCGCCGGGTGGACTGATCCTGGACGACCCCTACCACGAATTTTCATCGTTGGGTTTCTATACCCACAAGTCCCCGCTGATGCTGAACGGCCGCGTCAACAACTTGGAATACGGTTCCTACGCGCCGGGCGCTGGGCACGTCTTCATCGACGACCGGCGGTTTCTGGAACTGTGGAACGGACCGCAGCGCTGGTACATCGCTTCCGAGGACAACTGGGACGAGAATCCGCGCATGCCGACCCAGAACCACAAACCGGAACGGCTGCGCGCTCTGGTGGGCACGAACGCCCTGCACGTCCTGGCACATGCGGGCGGCAAGACCGTCTACTACAACCACTGAAAATGGCGAAACAACACTTGGTTGCGATTGCCTTGGCGACCATGCTTGCCGCCCAGACGCCGAACGAGCCAGCTCCGGCGGATCCGGTAATCCGAGTGTCGGTGGATCTGGTGCAGGTGGACGCAACAGTCACGGATGGGGAGGGGCGGCATGTGACCGACCTGCAGACATCGGATTTCGAGGTTCTGGAGGACGGAAAGCCGCAGCGGATCACCCACTTTTCCTTCGTCCCTGCCGGAAGATTGCCGGGCGGACCGAGGGCGGTAGCCACAAGACTTGGCGAACGTCCCACGGGTGCATCGCCGACTCCAACCCAACCCCTGCTGAAAGCCGAGGAGGTGACCCGAAGCGTCGTCCTAATGGCCGACGACTTGGGAATCTCCTTCGGCGACATGCCCCGGATCAAGTCCGCGATGAACGACTACTACCTGATTGGCTACAATCCGAGCCGCTCCGACTACGGACCAGCATTCCACAGGATCCAAGTGCGGGTTCTCCGCCCTGGACTCCAAGTACGCACCAGAAGCGGCTTCATGGGAAAACCCGACGCCACAACGGTACGATCCCAGCCGACCCGGGCAGATTTGTTGCGCCAAGCCCTGTTTTCACCATTCCAGGGAAATGTTCCATTGCGGCTCCGGGTCATCCGTTCTGCGGGACCTGTGGACCCAAAGACGGGACATCGGCAAGCCCTGCTGAGAGGGCGGGTCGAGATCGATCCCAAGACAATTGAGTTCCGTGAGGGACCGGACGGCCTGCGGACCGCAGTCGTGGACATCAGCGGCACAGCCCTGGGGATTGACGGCCAATCCGTGCCCGGAGCCGACCAGACGTATACGATCAGCCTGAGCCCGAAGGAGTACGAAGAGACGATGGCGTCTGGCCTGTTCTACGAACTGCTTGTGGTGCCGCCCCGGCCGGGGCCCTATCAGTTCGTGGTGGGACTACGCGATACCCAGTCCGGCAATACAGGTTCGGCGAATGCCTACGTGGAAGTACCAGATGCCAACGCCAAAAAGCTTGGCCTGTCCAGCATCGAACTGGGGACTGTCGGATCAACCGACCGGATCCGGCGCACATTCCAGTCGGGCGCGGTGCTGGGATTCGCGGCGGATGTGTACGGAGCGCGGAAGGGCGCCGACAAGCTGCCGCAGATCGAATTTGCCATACGGCTGCATCGGGGCCCGGAACAAATCTTCACCGGCAAGACAATGCCGATGCCCCGTCAAATTCGAGGGGCGCAAACCGTCGTTTCCGGCGAGATCAAGCTGCCCGCGTTTCTCCCGCCGGGAGACTACGCTGTGGAATTGGTGGTCCGGGACAAGCTGGCGGGCGGGAAGAGCGGAACAACGTCCGAATGGGTGGAGTTGACGCTGCTGCCACCGCGAAACTGATTCGCGGGGGGACTTGAAATTCTGCAAGCGCCAACAAGGATAGACTGATGAGCTGAAAATCCAGGAGGCCGTAAGAATGGAACAAGAGACTACAAAGCTGGCACCTCCCCGCATTGTGCAAGGGAGTGCGCTATTGATTTTCGGGCTGGGGCAGCGGTACCAGTGTGATTCCAACGCGGGGATTCCGGCCCAGTGGGACAAATTCCTGCCGCATTTCTGCGCCATTCCGGGCCAGAAAGGACGCGTTGCGTTCGGGGTCATCTGCAATCCGGATGAACGGGGCGGCTACGAGTACATTTGCGGTGTCGAGGTCGATGCGTTTCCCCCGGAGCCCTCGCACTTCTCCCGACTCGAAATCGCGGGCGGGAAGTATGCAGTGTTCCACCATCCGGGCCATATTTCGACAATCCACGCAACATGGTCGGCGGTGTGGAACCATGGCTTGACGGAAGCCGGATTCCAAGCGGTACAACATCCCGCATTCGAGCGCTACGGGGAAAATTTTGACGGTCGCAGCGGCTTGGGTGGCGTCGAGATCTGGATCGCCATAGCTTAAGGGAATGGGTCGCTTGCCTTGTGCAAAACTGACAAGAGTAAGCAAATCATGCCAGCCTCATTGAAAGACCAAGTTGTTCTCGTAGTGGGGGCCTCCAGTGGGATCGGCCGATCCACTGCCCTGATGTTTGCAGCCGAAGGTGCCAAGGTTTTGGCGTCCGCGAGGCGCGCCGACCGTTTGGCCGGACTCAAGGAGGAAGCTGCGGCGGCGGGGACACCGCTCGAAACCTGCGTTTGCGATGTCACCAAGTTAGAACAGGTGGAGGCTATGGTCGCCGCCGCGCATGAAGCCTACGGGCGGGTCCAGATTCTGGTGTTCGTCACCGGAACCAACACCACGGAACGGGCGCTTCCCCGATTGAAGCCTGCGATCTGGGACGATATGATATCGACCAATCTCAACGGTGCCTACTATTGCGCCCAGGCTGTGTTGCCGGAGATGCGGGATGCAAAGTTTGGCCACATGATTTTCGTGTCGTCGACATCCGCGCTGGGTCCAGACGGATCCGGTGCCGCATACCAGGCTTCGAAGCGCGGCCTGAACGGCCTTTCGCATGCGATCCGGCTGGAGGAGAAGGAAAACGGGATCCGGACCACGGTTGTCTGTCCCGGAATGGTGGATTCAGAATTGTTGGACCGGCGGCCCGTGCAGCCGACACCGGAACAACGTGCGATGGCCATGCTGCCGGAGCATGTGGCGGAAACAATCCTGGGGTGCGCAAAAATGCCGCCCCGCGCTGTGATCCCGGAGTTGCACATCCTGGGCAGCGCTTTCTAACTTCAAGTTCAAAGGGGTTTCCCGTGGTGTTTTTTCGACGATGGCTGGCAGTTGGCTTTGTTTTATCCACGGCATTCGGCCAAACACCGGATACTGCGGCGATCCACGGGCATGTCGTGGATGCTGGGAAAGGTCCGGTCTCCGCTGCCACGGTCACCGTCACCAGCAGTATCTCCGCGCTCAAGCGCGTCGCGACCACGGATTCCTCCGGTGATTTTTCCATTAGCGCCCTGCCCGTGGACGGTGCCTATTCGATCACGGCGCTCAAGGACGGTTTCTCGCCCGGCAAACTGGCGAGCATCGCCCTGCAGAGCGGGACCACCGCGGAAGTGACGCTGCGGCTGGATGTGGCACCGGGCAAGACAGAGGTAACCGTCACCGGCGTCGCGGGCGAAATCCGCACCGATGCGCCCCAGCTGGGAGACCGAATCTACGGACGCCAGTTGGAGGAAACGCCGATGCTGGACCGGCGCATCACGTACCTCCCGCTGCTGAACTCGGCCAGCCGGCCCGCGATCAGCCAGGGCGATGTTTTCACCAACCAGAACCTGTTCACGACGGGCGGCGCGGGCCGTCGGCAGACTTGGTTCGAGGTGGATGGAAGTACGGGAACCGACAGCTGGGGACGCCAAACCATCTTCACCAATATTCCCCTTCCCGCCGTACAGGAAATGACCGTGCTGGTGAACACATTCTCCGCCGAGTACGGGGGTGGCACCGGCAGCGCCGTCAACATCGTGACGCGAACCGGCGGGCGGCGTTTGCGCGGACAAATCCTGGAGGTCTGGCGACCGGCTGCGACCGAGGCCGCGCTCTCCGGTTTTACCTCCGCCACAGCGGCGAACGGCAATTCGATCACCAGCAATACCTTGGGCCAGACCGACCTTTCGATTGGAGGTCCGCTGGGCGGGGACCGCACCCATTTCTTCGCGGCGGGCGAATTCATCCGGGAGAACAAGGCATCCCCAATCACCTCGCCCCTCGCGCCCGGCAGCTTCGTGGGACATTACCGGGGCCTGCTGGGTTTCCTGCGGATCGACCGTCAGTTGAATGCCGCCAACACGATCTTCCTGCGGAGCGGGGCCGACGGATTCCACGACACCAATCCCAACGGGATCGTCGGGGGAAACAGCCTGCCGTCGGTCGCCCGGGTCTTCCGGCGCCGCACCTATTCCGAGGAGATCGGCGAGACGTTCGTCCTGAGCCCCAACATGGTGAACAACTTGCGGGCGCAGTTCCAGTTGGCCGCACCGATCACGCAGTTCGACCCGGTCGTCTACGGAACGCAGTACCAGGTGCCGATTTCGACCGGGGGCACGTTCACCAGCGGCACATCGCAGTCCGCCCTGCTCATGAACCGGCAGTACGAGGTCAAGGACACCTTCACTGCCGTCGAAGGACGCCACACGTTGAATTTCGGCGCGCGGGCCATTGTGGCGCATACCGGCGGAAACAGCAAGGAGTTCGGCGGTCCAATCTACCTGGGCCAGTTTGTGTACAACACCTGCACGGCGGCGCTTTCTGTCTGCGAAAGTTCGGCCTATTTGGGCAGCCTCGCCAATGTCCGGACCTACACGCAAAGCTTCGGCAACGCCAGTTACACGGTGAACGACGTGCTGTGGTCCACATTCATTCAGGACGACTACCGCCCACGCCGGGATCTGACGGTAAACATTGGTCTGCGCTACGAGCGCCAGACGTTTACGGATTTCAAGATGGGCTTCGCGCCCCGTGCGGGATTCTCATACAATGTACGGGGCGACGGGCGGACGGTGATCCGGGGCGGTTTTGGAATTTACTACTCGCAAATTCCCGACAACGCCCAGGCCAACTACACGTTGACCGGTCCCGAGGGGGTTTTCAGCTACACCGCGTCACCCGGTCAGGTCGGATTCCCGACGAGTGTTTCCGGGGTTCCGCTGCCCTCGTTCCCGGCGGGCGGTGTGGTGCCGCTGCGCAGCTTGTACATCCGTCCCGGCAATGGAACCTATTTGGACAAGTTTTTCCCCACGTCGACGCTGCAGGGCTACCCGGACCGCTTGCTGAATCCCTACTCGGAACAATGGACCCTCGGCGTGGAGCGCAAACTGGCCCCGGGATGGCTGGTGCGGGCTGATTACGTGGGATCCCACACGCTGAAAATCAACCGTCCGCTGGACGTGGATGCCCCCGCGTCGTTCATCCGTACCGCACCGGGCCAAATTCGGACGGCCCAAGCCGCGAACTGCACGCGTCCCTATTGGATCTGGTGGTACGCGCAGAGGGGTACGGCATGCAACACGACCGCCGCGACGAATCCCCAACCGCCCTACGCCGTGATCCAAAGTGATGTGAACAACGGCTATCTGCGCTACAACTCGCTGCAGGTCAACCTGAACGGCAAGATCGGGACCAAGGTGGTGGCGAACGTGAGCTACACGTGGTCCCACGCGATCGACAACGTGGATCCCGACATCCCCGGACAGAATCCCAACGACGCGCGTGCCGCAGGACGGACGGAGAACGGCAACGCCATCTTCGACCAACGGCACCGGATGGTGCTCAGCGGCGTCTACGTGGGCAAATGGGGCCTCCACTACGGCGGAATCGTGACGGTGGCGACAGGGTTGCCATACAACTTCCTGTCGGGCGTGAACAACAGCGGCGACACCGGGGCTACGGCGGACCGCCCATTCATCGGAAATGCGGTGGTTGGCCGCAACGCCGGGCGGGGCACGCCGATCTACGAGGTTTCCCCGCTGGTGGAGCGCCCCTTCAAGATCCGGGAGCATCTTCGGGTGGAACCTCGGATCGAGGTATTCAACCTGCTCAACCACCGAAATTTTGTGGGCTTCAGCGGGACCTATGGAAACGGTGCCACCGCTGGTCCCGGCTTCGGCCAGCCGCTGACCGGCATTACAGCTCAGCTTCCGGCTCGGTCCATCCAATTCGCGTTGAAAATCACGATCTAGTTCAGCCGAGAGCCAGCTTCACGATTGCATCGACGTGGATCGCGGCGCAGTCGACAAGCGGGATCCCGGGTATCGGCTGCGGGAAGGCGAGAGCGAGGTCCGTCCCCCCCAGCATCACGGCCTCGACGCCTTGTACCCCGATCAGAGCCTGTGCCGCCGAGTGGAAGACCGCATTTTGCTCGACCGTCACGGTGCCGGCGGCCGCCATCGAAACATAGGCGTGGTGGACGAGTTCCAAATCGCCACCGGATGGCGGAACGATCTCCGCTCCCTGGACACCGCCGTAAAACCGGGTCTCCATGACGGTGCGGGTTCCCAGGATTCCAAGGCGCTTGAGCCCCCGCGTTTGGATCTCCCGGTTGACTTCGGCGATCAGGTTTACCACCGGCAGCGGGGAAACGCGTTCGAAATCCGCGATGCAGAAATGACCGGCAATGGAAGTGACCACCACGCATTCCGCGCCCGCCGCGACCAAACGCTGTGCTAGGCGATTGTAGATGGCAACCTGCGCCGACGAATCATTCGCCATCAAGTTGGCAAGCAAGGTGGGCGTGTCGGCATGCACAATGGTGAGTTCAAGCGCGGACTGGCGGCGTGCGAAGGAAGAGATCAGCCGACGGTAGTAGAAATCGGTCGCGGCCGGACCAATCCCACCGATCATGCCAATATGCATTTCTTGATGGTACCAGGCTAATTGGCGGTCGGCAGCGCGGCGTGCTCCACGATCAGTGATCGTACCGGGGCCTTCGTCGACTGCAGTTTCAATCCAAGCTGTTCCTGCAATGCCCGCTGCCACAATGTGAAGGAGTCCTGGGTGCCGTCCGGACGTATATCGAGTTGAATGGCAAATTCCCCGGCGATACCGGTTTGATCGATGACCGGTACGGGCGGACCGGCCACACGGGAAATCCGGGTGGGGTCTTCCAACAGCGGGATCGCGAGCTGGCCGGAGAGGACCCCGGCGAACTGTGTCAGGTCCCCCCGGAACCGCCATCCCCGGTCGGAATCGGCTTGCGGCTGGGTTTTCAATTTCGACCCGCCTTTGGCGACCAACAGCGCATACACTTTTCGTTCCTGAACCTGCTCTTGAAGGACCAACTGGAAGCGCTCGGAGAGAACTTTTCGCAGCATGTTGCGCATCTCTGGCAATGTCGAGGGCCCGGACGCCTTTGCGTCGAGATCGAATTCCTGTGTGTCCAGCCACTTGGGGCCGCCCGAAATCTGCGTGTAGGGGACTTGGTACGCCTCGTGGATCAGCCGCTTCAAGCTGGCGTTACGGATGGTCAGACGACCGGGGTCGCTTTTGACGGTGCCATCATGGCCGATGTTCGTCCTGCTGGTCCGCACGGAGGCGACTTCGAAGGCATCCTGAGCGAAGAGCTGCCCCGCCACAAAACAAACACAGAACGCGCGTAGTAGGCCGGTCCGCATATTTTTCCAGTCTAGCCCTTGACGCCAATTGCAAATTGCAATACACTAATCGCAGATTGCAATATTTCCAGTCAGATAGACTAGAGGGCGTTCACCCGGATGGGATGCTTCGACACGTACCAGCACGGATTGTTTCCGTAGTGGGGGAAAAGCGAGTTGACGCACCGCTCCATTACGGAATCGCCGCGGCTCCACTCGATCTCCTTCCATCGGTTGGGGACAGTGTAGAGCTGGTCCACCTTGTATTCGGCGAACTTGGGGCGCGGGGTGGGGATGCCGTATTCCAAGGATGCCCAGTCGAGGCCGTAGGCAACAGCGGCGGACACCAGTGCGGGAAGCAGGATCCATTTCATAGTCCAAAGGGCAATGCGGGACAGCATCCCTATATTGTCCAACCGGAGGGTGTATGAAGCTGGGCGAGAAGATACGGTATCTGCGGGAGGTGGAGGGTGCTGTGCGTGGCCTCGACCGCGCAATGACCCAGCAGGAAGTTGCAAACGCCATCCGTACGGAATTGAAGAAGGCGCTGTCGCAGTCGTATTTGTCCCAGATTGAGAGCGGGGCTCGGCCGCACCTGTCCGGCACCAGCCGGATGCTGCTCGCGAAGTTCTTCAAAGTACATCCCGGCTATTTGGTGGACGACCCCGAAGGCTACTCGACGGAGCTGATTTCGGATATCGGTGCCCTGGAGGACAAGTTGGATTTGTGGCTGGTAGGTGGTGCCGAGCGGTTCCGCAACGACCCTGATGTCAGTACGGCATTGCTGGCATTGGCGAAACACCCCGATTCGCGCCGCTGCCTGGTTCTCTTGCAGCGGATATTGGAAAACCCCGGCTTGGCAGGACGTCTCTTCGAAGTCCTGCAGCCTTCGAACAAGTTACAGGAGCTCATGTGACCCCGGAAGTCTTTTTTCTAGCGTGTTTCGCATTCGGTTTTGTCCTATGCCTGGTGGCATTCCTCAGCGGTAGCAGCCACTTGCACTTCCATCCCCACATCCATGTGCATGGTCATGGACACGGCGGGGCGGGAAAAGGAGGACAGGCGTTCAACTTCGGGACGGTGGCCGCATTCCTGACGTGGTTCGGCGGAGCAGGATACATCCTGAACGGCTGGGGTGGCTTGGGTCTCGCCGTCGTTGTGGTGGTTGCAGTCGTGGTCGGATTGGCAGGGGCGGCCTTGATTTTTCTTTTTGTGGCAAAGGTGCTGTCCGGCAGCGAGCGGCCGCTCGATCCCTCAGACTATCGGATCCCGGGTGCCTTGGGCACCGTTTCGAGCCCCATCCTGACCGGAGGCACAGGCGAAATGATTTTTCGGCAACAAGGGCGGCGACGCGGAATTCCCATCCGCAGCGACGCCGGATACCCGATTCCATTGGGCAAGGAAGTGGTTGTAACGCGCTACGAGGACGGAATCGCCTACGTACGGGAGTGGGATGACCTGACGGCCTAGTCCGTCAAGTACAAGTCAAGAAAGCGAAGGACATGAATCCAATTCAGATTGTTATCGTCGCGGGGCTGATGGCCTTGGCGCTTCTGTTGTTGATGGGGGTGTTCGCGCGGCTATACCGCAAGGCGGGCCCGCATCAAGCCCTGATCGTGTACGGCTTCCGGGGGCCGCGGATCGTCAAGGGTCGGGGTACGCTGATCATGCCCATGATCGAAAGCTGCCGGGAATTGTCGTTGGAGCTAATGTCGTTCGACGTGGCTCCAACCCAAGACCTGTATACCAACCAAGGCGTTGCGGTCACGGTGGAAGCCGTGGCGCAGATCAAGGTAAAGTCCGATCCCGAGTCGATCGAGACCGCCGCCGAGCAGTTCCTCACCAAGTCCGAACAGGATCGCGAGGCGTTGATTCGGCTGGTCATGGAGGGCCACTTGCGCGGCATCATCGGCCAACTGACGGTGGAGCAGATCGTGAAGGAACCGGAAATGGTGGGCGACCGGATGCGGTCCACCTGCGCCGGCGACATGAACAAAATGGGGCTGGAGGTGATCTCCTTCACCATCAAGGAGGTTCGCGACAAGAACGAATACATCGCGAACATGGGCCGTCCCGATATTTCGCGGATCAAGCGCGATGCCGAAATAGCCACCGCCGAAGCTGAACGGGACACCGCAATCCGCCGCGCGCAAGCCATGCGGGAAGCTGCCATCGCGAAAACCAACGCCGACCAGGAGCGGGTGCTGGCGGAAACGCTTTCGCTGGCCAAGCAGGCCGAGGCGCAACGCGACCTCGACGTGAAGAAGGCCGATTACCTGGAAGTGGTGAAACGCCAGCAGGCGCAGGCCGACAAGGCCTACGAGATCCAGAGCAACATCATGCAGCAACAGGTGATGGTGGAGCAGATCAAGATCCAACAGGTCTCCAAGGAGCGTGAAATCCTGGTGCAGGACGCGGAAATCCAGCGCAGGGAACGCGAACTCATCGCGACGGTTCTCAAGGGCGCGGAAATCGACCGTCGGCGGATCGAGACGTTGGCGTCGGCGGAGAAATCGAAGTTGACCACCGAGGCGGAGGGCCGCGCGTCGGCAATTCGTGCGCAGGGCGAGGCGGAGGCGGACGTCATCTTCCTGAAGGGCGAAGCCGAGGCCAAGGCGATGAACGTGAAAGCCGTGGCATACCAGGAATACAACCAAGCAGCCGTCATCGACAAGCTGATTTCGAGCTTGCCGGAAATTGTCCGGGCACTGGCCGCGCCCTTGGAGCACGTGGACAAGATCACAGTGGTCTCCACCGGTGGCGACACGACTGGCATGAACAAGGTCACGGGCGATCTGGCGGCCATTGCGGCGCAGGTTCCGGCGCTGGTGGAATCGCTTTCGGGGATGAAGATGACGGAGCTGCTGGGCAAGATCCAAGGGATCGGCGACGGCGGCGGGAAGGGATAAGGCTAGGACATGGCACTACTGGAACGGGTCGGCACGCTGCTGCGCGCCAATTTGAACGACTTGGTGGACCGGGCCGAAGACCCGGAGAAGATGCTGAAGCAGGTGATCCTCGACATGGAGAACCAGTTGATGCAGGTGAAGACGCAGGTGGCGATCGGCTTGGCCGATCAACACCTGCTGGAGCGCCGGTCGGCGGAGAACCGGGGCAAGGAAGCAGAGTGGATTCGCAAGGCGGAACTGGCTGTGGCCAAGCAGCAGGATGATTTGGCAAGGATCGCGATCGAGCGGTCCATAGAGGCCAGGAAGTTGGCGGAAAGCTTCGACCAGCAGGTGGGCGACCAGCGGACGCAGGTGGAGAATTTGAAGTCGGCGCTGCGGGGTCTGGATGCAAAGCTGACGGAGGCACGGGCGACAAGCGAGGTGCTGATGGCAAAGCACCGGCGCGCCAAGACGCTAGGGGATGCCGCCGAGGCCCGGAGCGGGCTGAACGGAAATGCCTCGTCATCGGTCTGGGACCGGATGAACCGGAAGGTGGACCGGGCAGAGGCGGTCGGCCAAGCGAAAAGCGAGATGGCCGCCGGCGATGGAATCGAGGAGCGGTTCGCGGCGCTCGAGAAGGCGGATGAGATTGACCGGCTGCTGGCGGCGTTGAAAGGAAGGTCGGCGGCCTAGGCCTTGTAACGCGCCAAGGTCTTGTCGTTCAGACGGATCCCCAAGCCGGGCTTCGGCGTCAGCTCCAAGCGTCCCTTCACAGGGTTCTCGGGCGGGTCGATCACTTCGGCCCGCCATGGAACCTCACCATAGGAAAATTCCAGAATCAGAAAATTCGGCATCGTGGCGCAGACATGGGCAGCCGCCGCATTTCCGACCGGGCCGGCGGGGCCATGGGGGGAAACTTTCAGCCCCGCAGCGTCGGACAGGCTGCCCACCTTCTTCAACTCCAGCATGCCCCCGCAATATTTCACGTCGGGCATGGTGATATCCACGGATTCGGCTTGGATATAGGGGTAGAAACCCCGTGCGCCGTAGATCAACTCGCCGCCAGCGGTGGGCATCTTCCGCGCCTTGTGGATGGCTGGCAGGCCGGGTACCGGCGTCACTTCCTCCAACCAAAATAGATTCAGGTGTTGGACGCGACCGATGAGTTTCAGGCCGCGCTCAAGGTCGAATTTGCTGTGTGCGTCGAGGAGCAGATCTCGATTCGGCCCGAGGACTTCGCGGACCGCATTGGCCCGCTCGATGCCGAGTTGGGTGACGGCCTCCACCTTGGCTGCGTCGGAAAGATCCTTCGGCATGTCGTCCCACGGTGCCAGCTTGACGGCATCGAACCCGGCGTCCACAGCCCGTTTCGCCATGGCCGCGAATCCGGCAGGGGTACGCGGGTCTGTGGAGCGGT
The DNA here is from genome assembly GCA_903925015.1 of uncultured Acidobacteriia bacterium. Lineage (GTDB taxonomy): Bacteria > Acidobacteriota > Terriglobia > Bryobacterales > Bryobacteraceae > BOG-234. The sequence continues at coordinate 60,523 of CAIYDY010000039.1, read as the reverse complement.
TGATGTTGGCGTAGTTGCGGATGGAAGTCTGGACTGCGCCGCCGAATAGGTCGTATACCGGTACGCCAAGGGCCTGGCCGATCAAATCCCAGAGGCATTGCTCCAAAGCGGACAGGGCACAGGCCGCGCTGAGTCCGCCAATGGCAGTTTGGCGGGCAACGGCGGCGAGCAGCCATTCAACATCGAAAATACTGCGGCCCTTCAGAAGTGGAAAGAATTCGGCGATGTACTTGAGGGTTGTGGCGTCGTTGCCTGTCTCATTTCCGAAAGCGGTGCCGTGGGAGGCTTCCCCGATTCCGGTCAGCCCCTCGTTTGTTGCCAGCCGGACAAACAGCCAGTTCCCCCGGGCGTTGACATGAACAATAAACGTTTCCACGGACTGGACGGTAATCTTGGACGCGTCACGTTGGGCGGAGGCTGTCGCGGCGGAAGCTGCAACCAGCGCGGGTAGTTGGGTGATCCAAGTTCGGCGGTTCATGGACTTCAGCTCCTACGCGGCGATAAATTCGAGGCGGTTGCCCCAAGGGTCTGACGAAAAAAAGCGGTCGACACCGGGGATCATGCGGTCCTCAATGACGGGATGGCCGGCACTCTGGAGCGCGGCACGGAGTTGATCCATGGAATCAACCCGGAAGGCGGGATGGGCTTTGCGGGCTGGAAGGAAATCCTGCTGGGTGCCGATGTGGAGCTGGAGTGACCCGCACTCAAACCAGCAGCCGCCGATTCCGTCGAGTTCCACAGGGCGGGTCAATTCCCGGAGACCGAGCAGATTCCCGTAAAAATCGCGAGCTTGGGACTCGCAGCCGGGAGGACCGGCAACTTGGACGTGGTCGAGGCGAAGAATCACAGTCCGATTCTAATTCACGAGTACCCGGTGTCCGCCCTTGGGCAGCATCACGGCGCACTGGCTGCCGTCAACGCATGTTACGGGAAAGCCAGCACCGTCAATCTCCATCGCCTGGGGACGGCGGTCGAACTGGACCACGCCCCGGCTGTCACTAAAATATTCAAACGACACGCGCTTTCCCTCCACCGACGCGGATTTCAACTTGGCGTTCAGATCGGTTATCGAAATGCCGTCCCGCTTGGGTCCTGTTTCCACAACATGGGCACCGGCGGGAAGACGAACCAGCCCCCTGCCGTGGATGGGCCATGGCTTTCCGTCCACTATGGAACCATCGCCGCCCCAAACGAGCTCGATGTCGGCGGGCGATTCCATCGTGATGCGGCGGTGGTCCTTGATCTTGGCCGCACCGTACTTTGTCACAACCGCAGACGATGCCGCGAGCAGTGCCAGATCCGGCTTGAGGATGCTGTTTTCAAAGTACAACGCAACACGGGGAAAGGCCGTCGAAGCCAGATGAACCAATTGGAATAGCTCCGCACCCGTCTGCTGTTTGGTGGGATACACGTCCTGGTAGCGGTCGACAATGTTGATGTCGATGGCGAGCTTGTCAGGATGGCTGGTCAGCGGCTGGTACCGCTTGGCGATTTCGGGATAGCGCTGGGGACCCAGGTTCCAGACAGTCGCAGGATCCTCGATCAGGAACGAGAATGAATGGGTATTGAGAAGTGGAAGAACCCGGCTGGCGTCGGCACCGATGGAATCCTTCATGCCGGTGTCGAAACGATCGTCGACATGGGTGAGCACAACATCCAAGCCGGATTTGAAACCCTCGACAGTGTTCAGCCATTCCTCCTGCATTTTGCGGGCAAGCCCGGCGCGGAAATCCAGAAACTGCCGGAGCGATTTTCCGTCGTTGCGGGCACCCCAAATCTCAAGTGGGTCCCAACCGGCTTCGGCCCGGAAGGCGGCCCGGGCATCGTCATTCATGGGAGTAAAACGGGCCGGATTCCCAGCCCCCTCCAAGGATTCAAAATAGAGTTCCGCGAGGTTGACTCCATCCCAGTCAAATCGCCCGATCATCTGCTGCAAGCCCGTCCGGATCGCTGCGACACAATCGCGGTTTTGGAGATTCATGAGCTTGCGCCAGTCGAGTTGGGCATCCTGTTGTACGGCAGTTTTCTCCCTCCATTCAGGATGGGCACCCCAAAACCCCTCGCTGACGTGGGGAAGCTCCACCCATGCGTAGACCAAGACGCCATGACGGTGACAGGCCTCGATCAGGCGCTTCAGGTATTCATCACGGTCGGGAGCTGGATCGTAGAAGTGCCACGACGCCACGTGAAGCGCGGAAATTCCCGCCTGCCGCCATCGGATGGCAAGGTAATCGAGGTCCGCCCGCGTCCGGTAGGAGTAGTCGAAAAATGCCCAAAGCTGGGAAGACCGAAACGCGGGCTCAAAGCCCAGGCCCGCCAGAGACTGCATCAAGTAGGGAAAGTGCTCGTAGCCCGTATTCCCGGGTCCCGTGGCGACCCAAAGGACTGCACCCGCCCCCAGCTTCTGGCCAGCGACCACGGGTGCACCCGACCAGCGCTCCTTGGCAAAAATGGTGGCACCCGCCGGAACATCCATGTGGGGTATCTCGATGCTCTTCTCCCAGATCACCGGGAGAGCTGGGTTGTGGACGTCCACCAAGTGGAGTGTCGGCACCGTGCTGGTTCCGGGTCTGAAGCCGAAGCTAGCGGCCAAGGGCGACGAGCCTTCGAGAATGAGGGCCGCGCCGCCGCGGACTTTGGCCATCCAGTCGGCGGCGGCGGGCGTGTTGGGCGGGGCGACGAAAATATCCGCCGCGGTTGCGGGACCGGCAAGGTGTCCGACCGAGGAGAGAACTGCGGGCCAAGAGCCGGTCTGGGGGCCGAGCACGGCGAATGTTCCGCCGAAACAGGCCATTCTGAGGAGCGGCAACAAAAGGGCAATTGTTGCCTTCAGCGGCGCGGAAACCTTCGTGGCCCGCCCACGGAAGATTAGACTATTTCGTAAACGCATACCATACACCTGCTCGGAAATCGTTGAAGTTGGGACGCCTTGGGTTACCGTCGTTGCGGAGGTAGACTCCGTGGTTGACATTGACAGTAACGGCGACGGACGGTGGCAGTCCGGGAGGATGGAAGCGGAACCCCGGGCCTGTCTCCGTAAAGTTTGCCCAGTACTGGCCTTGTGCGTCGAAGGTCAGATTGCCGCCCCAGAAGAGCTGTGTCTTCCAGCCTCCGAGAACAGAGGTATAGCCCACCTTGTTCTGGGTGTAATTGATCCAGTCGCGGCCGAAATGGGAGATGAAGGCGCTGTCGGCGGTGGTCTCTACAAACATGCCACCGCGCTCGGCAGCAAGGGAAGCCCCCCTTGTCTTGGAAAAGGTGATGCCGCCACGGATATCGGTCCATTGGTTGCCATTCAGATATACGACCGCTCGGCCAGCCTCGAACCAACCCATTGCACCGTGCCACTGTTTGGTTGCAACTCCGGCGGCGACAATGAAGGCGGATTCCGAGAGGCTCTGCGAGTTTGGACCCGATATGGTGGTGCGGCGAACATCGCCAACCATACGGATGGAAAGGTAAGGGCGGAAAGGCAGCGATCCGACCCGCACCTCCGCCTTGGCCTGGCCGTAACCGAAAATGTCGCTCCACCGCGAGGAATAGAGGGGGTAGAGCCAGACGGTAGTCCGAATCCGCTGTACGCTGGGTTTCAGACTCTTGAATGCCTTGTTTGCTTCGGCCGCTAAGGCCGCATCGGAACTTCGCCCCGCCACCTTGAACCAACGAAGCGCCTCGACGTCATTGTGCAGCATGTTGTTGGTCCAAGCGAGCTTGAGCACGACTGCCGAATCAACGGGATTTGCTTCGTGGGCTTGGCTGTAGTAGCGGAGGGCGTCCTTGAGAAACCCGGCTTTGTAACTGCGCTCGGCAAGGATGCGCGGGTCTAACGCAGACTCCGGAGCGGCACGATCCTCCAAGACCAAGGGCATATGCAGAGCCATGCGGACGCGGTTGGCAGCCGCCGGATCGCCGCGGGCCAAAACCTGCCTGAGCAGTGGCATCGCCGCCGAGTCGCGTTTGTCCGCTAGGTAGAGCATCCCCAGTTGCGCCGAGGCGAGGTAGTCGTCTGGATGCGCCTCGACCACGGACTGAAACTCTTTGACGGCTTCGACCTTGTTCGCTGCATCCTTTTCCGACATGCTCAGCAGCAGGTATCCAAGCTCCTTGCGCAGGGTAGTGTTTTCCGGATCCAGCTCGAGCGCATTTCGGAACTCGTAGACATACGGATAGCGGACCGGTAGCTGCTCCCGCGCCAGTTCCGCCGCTCGTGGCTCCCCGCCACGGGACGCGGCCAACAAGGCCGACATCGCACCTTCGGCGTTGCCACGCGCCTTTTCGACCCGCGCAAGTTCCAGCAGGACCGACTTGCGCTCCGGCAGCAAGCGGAACGCGGCTCGGTAGTTGGCCACCGCTAGATCCAGCTCATCCCGCTGTTCGGCCAATTGGGCGAGCTCATAGTGGGCGCTAAAAGTGGGCTTGGACGAAGCCAGAGCCTGCTTCCAGCGCGTGATGCCGTCCCGTAGCGGGTCATCGACAGTGCGGAAGGCCTTGGCTGCAGTGGCTTGGGCTTCGGGGTCGGGAGCGGTATCGCGGACACGTTGGAAGATGCGGCGCGCCTCGGCTTTGCGGGCAGGAGCGTCGTCGCGCGCCTCGTAACAAAGAAACGCATATTCCAAGGATACGTGGAAATCAGCGGGATCGATGCGGGTCGCTTCTCCGAACTGGTCGCGGGCAGCGTCAGTTTCCCCGGTCTTCAGAAGCGTATAGGCGAGGTTCTTGCGGATGTCGGCCCGCTTGGGCGAGACAGCGGCAGCCTGTTCGAAGGATCGAATCGCCGTGTCATAGTCCCTGGCGCGCAGGGCGGAGAACGCTTTGTCGAGCGGCTCCCATGCGGGATCCGGCACCTGCGCGAGCACTGCGGCAGCGCACAGGAAGAGCGACGCGAGTCGGATGGCCTGTTCCTAGGGATATAGTGCTGCGCGCGAATTTTTTTCTCATGTTTTTTCCGTTACCGACCTTTACTCTGTAAACCGTTGTGAACGTTGGAGTAAGGCCGTAACAACCAGTGGGTCCCGAACGTACTTACATGCAGAGGGCAGCACGGCAAGGCCGACAAGCAGCCCTTACCAGAACAGAAAGAAGGTCGACTCAAATGAAAAACGCAATCTTGCGCTTCGGGCGGACGTGTGTCTCTACAGTTGTTGCTGCGGGGCTTTCCTCGGGACCGGGCATTGCGACGGCCCTCCTCCCGGCAGCTCTGATGGTGCAATCGATGATGCCGACAGCAGCCTATGCGGGATCCGTGAATCCGGTCACGATTAACCTGCCCCACCCGGTAGTGGTCGGTTCCATTACCCTCCCGGAAGGCAGCTACGTGATCGACAGCATCGATATTGGAAGCGGCTTGGAGTACTTCGTGGTTCGCGGCGAGCACGGGGCCATGGCGACATTGCAGGCGTTCAAGCGGGACGCGGAGACGGCTGACAAGACCGAGATCGTCTTCGACAAGGACGGTGCCCAGTGGCATTTCGACAAGCTTCTGATCAAGGGCGGCGCCGTCAGCTACGTGTTCCAGAACTCGAAATAGGGCTAGCGCTTCTTGCGGGCTTCGATCAGAATCGGGGCGAAGGAAATCAACACAACGACAAGGACAACCTTTTCGAAGTTGTGTTGAACAAACGGGATCTGGCCCAGTTTATAACCCAACGTCGTCATGAAGGCGATCCAGAAGATGCCACCGAAGAGGCTGAAAAACAGGAATCGGCCATAGTCCATCCGGGCCACGCCCGCGATGAACGGCGTGCAGGTTCTAACAATAGGCACGAAGCGCGCGTACACCAGTGCGCGCGCTCCGTACTTGTGATAGAAATCCTGGGTCTGCCGCAGGTGGTCGGGGTGGAAGAAGCGGGATTTCGGCTTGTTGAAAATCCTCGGCCCCGCGTGGCGTCCAAGGAAATAGCCGACGTTGTCCCCCACGATTGCCGCCACCATCAACATCGCGGCCAGTAGGTACAAGTCGATGCTGGCCGCGCCTCCCGCCATCCCAACACTGAACAATAGGGAATCTCCCGGCAGGAAGAAACCAACTAGAAGCCCAGTCTCTGCAAATACGATCCCGCATAGCCCAGCCAGCCCCAAAGGGCTGGCTAGAAGCGAGCGGACCATCGCCAGTAGCCGCTCGGCATTATAGAGCGACTTGAGGAAGTTGAGAATGGGCTCCATTCGGGCTAGCTACGCTTGTAGTTGGCAACCAGGCGCTGGATCACATCTTCATGGATCTTCAGAGTCTTGTCGGCCTTCAGGCGTTCCTTCAAACCGTCCTGAAACAACTGAGCACGGTCACGGGACTTCTTCTGGCGGATTTCGCCCCGAATCGAATCGGTCTGGGAAGCAAGTGTCGCAACGTCGGCCGGGGTCTTCGTCAGGATCTTGGCGATCAGACGGCCGCCATTCACCGCGGAGGGGCCGAGCAGCGCACCGACCGGTTTGGTGAAAACATCCGGAATGGTGGAAGCGGTACCGACGGTCTCGATCGCACCTTGGCGGTCCACATCGGTGGAAGTTTTGATCTCGATCTTGAGTTCCTTGCCGGCCTTTTCCAGATCGCCGCCGTATTGCTGTGCCTTGCCCATCAGCAGCGTGGACTTGTCCTGAAGCAGGTTGTTCAGCTTTTCCTGCCCAGCGCGGGTTTTGGCCTCGCCGCGGGCTTCGTCGTAGGAAGCAGGATGGGCGGCCTGGACATCGGTGACCGACGCAATCACAGCGCGACCGTCCTGCAGAACGACGGGGCCGGCCATCGCCTCACCCTTGCGCAAGGCGGCGACCAAGTCGTTGAATTCCTTGTTGACACCGACGCCGGGAATGGGATCGCCGGTCTGAATGTTTTCCGCCTTGACCACCGCGGTTCCAACGGCCTCGGCCGCCTTTTCGGGATGGAGCGGATCCTTGCGGAGTTCGCCCGTGGCCTTGTCGGCGAGCGACTGCAGCTGCTGGCTGGCCATGCGCTTCTGGTAATCCACAATGATCTGGCCCTTGACTTCGTCCAGCGGCTGGAGGTGGGCCTGTTCGTGCGCCTCGACCTGCAGAATGTGGTAGCCGTACGTGGTCTTCACCAAGCCGCTGGTCTCGCCAACCTTCAACGCGAAGCCGGCCTTCTCGAATTCGGGAACCATCTGCCCGCGAACCATCCAGCCAACCTCGCCGCCCTGATCCTTGGAACCGGGATCTTCGGAGTTTTCCTTGGCAAGCTTGGCAAAATCGGCACCGCCTTGGATTTGCTTGAGGAGCGCCTCGGCCTTGGGCTTCACGGTCGCATCGTTGGAGGCGTCGGCCTTCAAGAGGATATGGCGGGCCTTGACGCGTTCGGCGACCTGGAAATCGTTTCGGCGGTTGTTGTATTCGGACTGGATCTGCCCCTCGGAGGGCATATTGGCTGCGCCGATCCGGGCGGGATCGAGCACGATGACGCCGAAACTCTTCTTTTCAGCGGTGCGGAACTCGGCTTGGTGCTTTTCGTAGTAGGCCTTCACCTCGGCCTCGGTGGGCTCGCCCTCGGCCTGGAAGCGCGTGGTGGTGAGAAAGGCGTACTGGATCTTCACCTTTTCGTTGCGCTTCTTGAACTCGTCCTCGATTTCCTTGGGGGTGACGATCACGCCTTGGGAAATCACCTGCTCCAATTTGTTCACGATCACTTGCCGGGCGGTACTCTCGCGCAGGGAGGCGAAAGTCATTCCCTCGGCCTGCAGCATCGCGTTCAGCGTGGCCGAATCGACCTTGCCGTCCTTCACAAGCTGCGCGGGAAGGGAGTCGATGATGGCGGTATCCGTCTCCTCGCTGCCGGCGCGGATGCCGAGACGACCGGCCTCGTAGGCCATGACCCGCTCGTTGACCATCTGGTTGACGATCTGCGGAACGTAAATCGAGAGCAGCTCTGGCGGAAGCTGGCGGCTGCGGGTCATGTTCTGGATGGCCTTGTTGACCTCCTGGGCGGTGATTTCCTCCTTGCCCACTTGCGCGACGATGGTTTTATCGTCGGCACCGGCACCGGAGGAACCGGTACCGGAACCGGGGATCAGATAGGTCACCATCGACACGGCGACCAAGCCGAGCATGACGGTCAGAAGTGCGCGTACAGCCTTGTCTCGGCTGCGGAACAGGTCAAACATTGTTAGGGAAGTCTCCTCGACGAAAGCGAATCCTTAATTATAGCGCGGGGCTGTTGGAGGCCGGATGTTTCAGGTGCGTGCCATTCCGGTTGGCGTCGGCAGCGGATTGCGGGCCCGGATGCGGGGGAACCGCCCGTAGTCCCGATCGCAGGTCCAAAGCAGCACGCCCCGAATTCGTGAGCCCGGAATTTTCCGCCAGAATCTTTGTCCGGTTTTCCGAACGGATCCCGCTAACCAAAGTGAGGACCGTTATGAACCTGCAGATAGCAAAGATCGTTTTTGGCACCGCCGCTCTCAGCCTGACGTGCCAGGCTGGTTTAATCAAGGGGGACTTCCTGACAGCTGGCGACGGCCAATTGGTCACCGACACGTCCACCCATCTTCAATGGCTGGCACCGAAGTACACGGCAGGCGAAACCTGGAACGACGCCGCCATCCAGAACTTGGAGACCGGCTACGGCTTCCGGTATGCGTCGTATGCGGAAGCCAAATCCATGATCGACAACAACTTCAACAACCCGCCGGAGATCTCATATGTAAACGGCCAGGCTGTCGGTCTGACTGCGGCGGGGTATTCCGACGCGCAATCCTTCTTCAACATCTTCGGCATCAACGAGAACGGATATTGTGAAGGGACCATACCGCCCGGGCCATGTCCGAGAACCCAGGGTCTTACGGCGGACGGAGCCGCAATCAGCGGCTACGACAGTGCGGCTACGACAGTAACGACGATCCAATCTACTCGAGCCACTACGCGATCGCCATAATTGAACAGAGCAACCTCGGGGGTCTGTTTGGGCACAACGCCTGGCCGGACAGTTTCAGTGACGGACAGATGGGGAGCTTTCTTGTCCGCACGGAGGGCCAGACGGGGGTAGCACCCGAGCCGGGTAGCGCCGGGTTGCTGGTTATTGGGAGTGCGGTATTCGGCTTGCTGTCAAGGACAGGTCGCTTCAGGTGGTCGCTATCAAAGGCCGATAGCAATCCGAAATTGAATTAGATCGACGAATGTCGACGAGGGTGGCCGCGTCCCGGCGGCGACCCCTTGGATATCCAAATTTGTTTGCGCCGGAGGCACCAAGCCGCAAGTCATTGATTTGAAACACTCCTGTAATCCCCAGTTAGCTTCCAGCCGATACGCTGGATTATGCGTCTTAGAGTTCTCTCTGCATTTTTAGCACTCAGCGCACCGCTTTTCGCCCAGTTTGACACCGCCACGGTCCTCGGAACCATCCACGACCCCTCCGGCAACGTCGTCACAACCGCAAAAGTGGTGCTTTCGAACACCGCCGACGGCACGCAGCAAAACGCGTCCACCGATTCGGAAGGCAATTATCAATTCCTCAAGGTCCGCATCGGGACCTATTCATTGAAGGCCGAAGCCAACGGATTCAAGGCCGCGCAGGCCGCGAAGTTTGAAGTCCGCGTGAACGCCCGCCAGCGCGTCGATTTGACGCTCGAAGTTGGCGCCGTCACCGAGAGCGTCACCGTCTCCGGTGCTGCCGCCGTCCTCGAAACCGACTCCTCCGACCGTGGCCAGGTCATCGCGACCCGCCAGATTCTCGACCTGCCCCTCAACGGTCGCTCCTACGCCGACCTAACCCTGCTTGCGCCGGGCGTCCGCAAGTCGGTTCTCGAAGACGGGTCGATCACCAGCCGCGACGCTTCGTACAACGTCAACGGCCAGCGCAGCGCCTTCAACAACTTCGTGCTCGACGGCGTGGACAACAACGCCTACGGCACCAGCAACCAGGGATTCTCCAACCAGATTGTCCAGGTGAGCCCGGACGCGGTTTCCGAGTACCGGGTCGCGACCGACAACTACAGCGCCGAATACGGCCGCGCGTCGGGTGCCGTCGTCAACGCCACCATCCGCAGCGGCACCAACAGCTACCACGGCAGCATTTGGGAATTCGTGCGCAACACGGAACTGAACGCGGTCGGCTTCTTCAAGCCGCTGGGCGGCGTCAAGCCCGTGTTCCAACAAAACCAGTTCGGTGCCACCGGCGGCGGCCGCATCATCCGTGACAAGCTTTTCTTCTTCGTGGATTACGAAGGCCTGCGCCGCGTGCAGCGCTCGCTCACGTTCGCCACCATCCCGGTGAAGGCGTCGAATCTCGGCACTGCGGTCAAGAATCCGTACACCGGCGCGATCTATTCCGACGGCGTGATCCCGCAATCGGTCGGCACGCCGTTCGCCCGTGCGGTCCTGGCAGCATTGCCGGATCCGAACGTGGCGGGAATCAGCAACAACTTCCAGTCGCTGCCCCGCGCTTCCATCAACGACAACAAGGGTGACTGGAAAATCGACTACATCCCCAACCAGAAGCTGACCACCTTCGCCCGTTACAGCCACCGCGAATCCAACCTTTATGTTCCCGGCAATATTCCGGGCGTGGCTGGCGGCAACAACAACGGCAACGTGCACCAGTTCAACCAGCAGATCGCCGCCGGCGCAACCTACAGCATCAGCCCGACCTCCCTGCTGGAAGGCCGACTAGGAATTTCGTGGTTCGACGGCGGCAAAACCCCGATCGGCCAGGACGTCCCCAGCCTTTTGACACAGTACGGCATCGGCGGCCTGCCCACCGATCCGATCGTGGTAAGCGCACTGAACAGCCAGAGCGTCAGCGGCTACTCGCAGTTCGGCCGTCAGGGCTCCAATCCGCAGTTCCAGAACCCGTTCGTGGTGAATCCCAAAATCAACTACTCCCGCTACATGGGTCGCCATACCCTGAAGATGGGCTACGAATACCAGGACATCACCACCACCATCGACGACTTCAACCCCGTCTATGGCCAGGACACCTACAACGGCCTGTTCTCGAACCCCGGCGTTGCCGCCCCAACGACCGCCCAGCGCTTGGCCTACTCGCTGGCCGACTTCCTCGTCGGCGCGCGCGACAGCTACAGTCTGAACAACTTCGTCATCATCGACCTGAAGCAGAAGATGCACTTCGCCTACGTGCAGGACGACTTCAAGGTGAGCCCCAAGCTGACCCTGAACCTCGGCATGCGCTACGAGTTCGCAACTCCCCAGTGGGTGGCCGACAACCGGCTTGCCAACTTTGATCCGGCGACCAAGACCCTGATCCAAGCCAAGAGCGGCAGCCTGTATGACCGGGCCTTGGTCAACCCGCGCCTCAACGACTGGGCCCCGAGATTCGGATTCGCCTACCGCGCGATGGCGAAGACCGTGTTCCGCGGCGGCTACGGCATCTCCTGGGTCCACTTCAACCGCGAGGGCGGTGAAAACCTGCTCGCCTACAACGGTCCGAACATTGTTGGCGCCACCTTCAGCCAGAGCCCGGCGAACCTTGCGGTTTGCGCGTCGGCCGCATCCGTCAACGGCACCTGCTTCCGTCCGACACAGCTCGGCTACCCGGACAATTTCGCCGTCCCGGCGGCCTTCAACCCGCTCAATGCGCAGGCACGCTACATCCCGAAGGACAATCCGGACGGCTATGTGCAAAGCTGGCATGTGAACGTGCAGCGCGAGATCACCCCGTCGCTGGTGCTCGACCTTGCCTATGTGGGCAGCCACGGCGTCCACCTGATGGTGCTGGGCGACCAGAACCAGGCGGTGCCGAACCAGCTGGGCCAGAACCTGTCCCTGCAGGCGCGCCGTCCGATCTCCAACTTCAACGCGATTGAAGTTGCCACCGGTCTCGGCTTCTCCAACTACCACGCACTCCAAATGAAGATCGAGAAGCGCTACTCGAACGGCCTTTACATCCTGAATTCGTTCACCTTCTCGAAGGCTATGGACAACGCGTCGGGCCACTTGGAAGCCACCGGCGGCGACAACTCGCGCGTCAACCTGGCCGACTTGAAGAACGAAAAGGGTCTTTCCAGCTACAACCAGCCCGTCAACAACACGCTGGCCATTGTGTACGACCTCCCGTTCGGCAAGGGCCGCAAGTTCATGGGCTCGGCGAACATGGTGGTCGAAACACTGCTGGGCGGCTGGCAGTTCAGCACCATCACGACGGCAACAGCCGGTCTGCCGGTCAACCTGAACTACAGCCCGAGTTCGCAGTTCCAAGTCAGCGGCCTGCCCACATACCGCCCGAATCTCCTCGGAGATCCCTACACGGCGGGCGGCGGACCAACCAACTACCTCAACCCGGCCAACGTGGCACTGCCGACCGACTATACGCATCCCTTCGGGACGGCTGGCCGGAACGTGGTCCACGGACCCGGACTGCTGCAGTCAGACCTTGCGATGCACAAGCAAATTCGGTTGTGGAGCGAATCCTCGAAGCTCGAATTCCGGGCCGAGGCGTTCAACTTCCTCAACCGGACAAACTTGGGCACCCCGGACGGCAATCGCAGCAACGGCAGCTTCGGGACCATCACGAATCTGGCGGGCCCGGCGCGCCAGTTGCAGTTCGGTGTGAAGATTTACTACTAACCGAAGACGGCAAAGATCGTCTGAAGCACTAATGGCGGCGGGATAGCTCCCTGAGCGACCCCGCCGCCTTATTTCTTGCTCGGAAGAATCTGCAAAATGATCGCGCGCCGTCCCGGAAGATTCCTACTGGCCTTTGTTGGTCTTTCAACCCTTTGCCAAGGCCTCACGCCCGAACAGTGGCGGCAAGACCTGCAGACACTGGCCACCCGGTTGCCGGAGTCAAATCCAAACTTTTTCGTCCACGTCTCCCGCAGCGAATTCAACGCATCCGTTGACCGCCTTGACGCAGAGATTGCAGACCTGAACGATAGCCAGATTACAACGCGCATGGCCCAAATCGTCGCACTCGGCGCCGATGGACACACCAGCCTGAAACTGACCCAACCAGCCGCAAAGTTCCATGCTTTCCCACTGACGCTGTTCTGGTTTCAGGAGGGTATCTACACAACCGGCGTGGCAACCTCGGCCGCGCTTCCAGCGCTCGGGAAACGGCTTGTGCGAATCGAGAACACTCCCGTAGCTGAAGCTGCGGCACTGGTGTCATCCGCGATTTCGCATGACACGGACCAGTGGGTGCGGTTCACGGCTCCAACATACTTGGTGCTTCCAGAGGTGCTGGCCTCGGTCGGTGTGATCTCGGACGCCAATTTGGCCCACTTTACCTTCGACAACGGGGATGGAACTGAGCTGACCTTGGAATTGACCCCCATTACCCTTGGGAGTACCACGGCTTTCAAGGCTCCCCATCCAGCCTTCCCAAATCAGCCCCTCTACCAGAGGAATTCGAACTTCTACTACTGGGCACAGTATCTCCCGGAATCCTCGGCCCTGTACATCAATTACAACAAGTGCGCGGTGGATCCCACCCTGCCGTTCGACACGTTTGTCGCCGGTGTCCTCGACTTGATCGACACCAAGCCTGTCCTGCGGATCATTTTCGACCTGCGCAACAACGAGGGCGGAAACACGGCTGTTATTACCCCGCTGCTCAACGGGCTGCAAGTACGGAGGCAACGGGGAATCTTTGCACCCGGTGTGGCGGCGGTTGCCATCATCGGCAGGGAGACGTTTTCGTCCGGGGTGCTGAACGCCTAGGACTTGAAAAATAACGGAACAACCTTGGTGGGGGAGGTGGCGGGTTGGAACCCGAATGGATACGGCGAGGTCGGCTCGTTCGTGCTGCCCAACTCTTCCTTGACCGTGAGCTACTCGAAGCGAAAGTTCAATTTGCCGGGCGTGGGGTCCCAGCTGGAGCCGGATGTCCCGGTTGCTGTCAAATGGAGCGACTACGCGACCGAGCGGGATCGGTTTCTCGAAGCTGCACTGAACGTCCAACCCTGACCTATTCTTGCCTGCACGTCACCCCTGCCCAATTTCATCACGACTGAAAAACTTTCGTTGGCCGTGTCCGATTTCCCGCAGTCTTCTTGTATCCTTTTCAGAGGCCGGTGAGCCAGCCAATGGCAACCGGCCCCAAAAGTCAGAAGAAAAGGAAAATGCCATGACGACCAAAGACCAAACAACGACACGTCTACCCAAGTCCACCTTCCGCCACGCCGCCACGGTCGCGGCCACCCTTGCGCTGCTGGCCAGCGCAACCGCCGCCCACGCCGGTGAAATCATGCTGGTCAACGCCTTTGACCAGTCGATTTCCAGACTCGTCACCTACCAGTACACAGCAGACGGATCGGGGAACTTCTCCGCCAGTTCCCGGACGACTCTTGCCGTCAACGACTATAACGGTTGGGTGGTGGACGGTCCGAGCACCGGAACTGTCCCATACAAATTCGGATTCCAGGGAACAGGCCTGACCAAGTACACTTCGACCGGCGCGCAGCCCGTGCAGTATACCAGCGGGAACAACGTCGTCATCAACCCCCAAATGCAGGCCGTCGAGAGTTCTTCAGGAACCGTCTACTTGCGGAATGACAACAGAAGCAACAATTACTACGGGCAATTCGGCATTGCGGCGGTCACTCCGTCCGGAGCATTCAGCGTCGTCACCACTACACAAGGCAATGGCCTTGCCATCGGTCCGGACGGCTACCTCTACCAGGCAAATTGGACGCAAGGGTCGACAGGCAGCATTGAAAAGTTCTCCACGAGCGGTACGGACCTCGGACAGTTTGCCGCCTACTCGGGCAGCACTCCCACTGAACTCGCGTTCGATAGCAACGGCAACCTGTTCGGCCTCGTCAACGGTACGAGGCTTGACGAATGGAGTTCCACCGGCACCTACATGGGCACCTTCAAGAGCGGCCTCCCCGCCACGCTCGTCTGCTGTTCGAACGCTCCGAACACGTTCGCGATCGACAGTAACGACAACTTCTGGTGGTCCCAAGGTGCCGGCTCCCTCTACAAAATCACCCCCGGCGGCACTGTGAGCACCTTCGACTTCTCCAGCAGCGGAATCCAGGCACGCTCGGTGGCAATTCTGGACACCGGGAACGCCGCCCCGGAGCCCTCGACCGGGCTGCTGATTGCGGGTACCGGACTCCTCCTCGCCGGTCGGAGCCGCAAGCTGGCGCAGCGGTTGAACAAGAGCGGCCTCTGATCGGACAAACGAGAGCTGCAAGACAACGGAGGGCCGGGCCCGGTGGACGATAACAAAGTCCACCGGGTGGCGGCTTTTTGTGCGTGTGACGAAGCGCAACCCGGAAAGCCGGCCTATTTTTGCGGTGCCTGGATTTGCCGAAGCAGGCCCGCCGCTTGGTCGCGGATGCCGGGGTCCGAGCCCGCCGCCGCACTTCGGAGGTGCAGAAGCGCTCCCTGCACGTCACCCGAGCCCAGCAACACGGCTGCAAGTCCAAAGTGAGCGCGGGGGGATTCGGGTACAAGGCGCAAAGCCTCGCGATAGTGCGGCCCGGCTTCCCGGACCTGCTGCCTCGCCATCAGCAGGTCTCCAAGGAGGATGTGAGCATCGGCAAAGCTGGAATCAGCCTGCAATGCCGCCTCCAACTGGCGCTGGGCCCCGTCGATCTGTCCAGCCTGACCCAGCAGCATCGCGTAGTTGTAGCGGGTCGGCGCGTCGGCCGGCCGCAAGCGCAGCGCGGATTCAAATTCCTCCCGAGCCTGTTCAACCTTATTGAATCCCGACAGCAGTCCGGCCAAGTTCGCGTGGGCGTCGGCATAGGCCGGACGAATCCGGATTGCCTCACGGAATGAAGCCTCCGCTCCGGGCAGATCGCCGATCCCTTGCCGGATGATCCCCAAATTGTTGTGGGCCTCCGGCAACTCCGGGTCGACCGCAAGTGCCTTGCGAATCGCTGTGGCTGCCTCGGTGGATCGGCCCGAGGACTGGTACGCAAGCCCCAGTTCGTGCCAAGTCACAGCGCGCGCCGGATTCAGTGCCACCGCACGGTTCAATACCTCCACGGCCTCGGTATTCAGGCCGGACTTCCGCAGTGCCGTCCCGAGCTTCTGCAAAGCATAGGCCGAGCGGGGGTCACGCCGGACGGCGTCCCGGAAAACAGGCACGGCCTTCTCCAGTTCTCCGTTGTTTTGGAGCGCCTCGGCCAACTGCAGGTAATACTCCGCCCGCTGCGGCTTGAACTTTTCGATCGCCTCCGCAAGCTGTCCGATACCAGCTGCCAAGTTGCTCTGCTGGATCACCTGCGCCGCGGCAAGGGTCAGCTCATTCTCCGGCGTCTTTGGGAGCACTTCCGGGTAATAGGGAACAACTCGGCCCCGGTAGTGGTCCTCGTGCTCGGAACGCTCGGCGAGAAGGTCGCCAACCGGTTTTCGCCTCTGGATGAAATGGTCCGTGGCTGCCGCGTGGATTACGTCCTCGGTCCGGCGTTTGGGCATGTGGCATTCCACGCATGAGCCGGAAGCGACGTGCTTCCCCCCCGCCACCAGACGTTGGAAATCCCCTGCATGGCATTGGCGGCAAACAGCGGTATAGTGCCTGTCGGCATCCTCGCCGCGCGGAACATCGTGCGGATCGTGGCAAGTGGTGCAGGTCATTTTGCCCGCGCTCTTCAGAAAGCAAGCCGACTGCCGCAGCCGATATACAGAACTGACGATCTCAAACTTGTCTGTTCGCCCCGCCTCGGGAGCATGGTCGAAATTGATCAGGAAGTCGCCCAGGGGCTCGCCCGGCTTGTATGAAAATGCAGGACGCTCAAACCGCTGCAGCGCGTTCGGGAGAGGAAAACTGGTGCTTTCCAAGTGGCAGACCATACAGCCTTCCAGCTGCCGCTCGGGACTGAGCCGGGCAGGATTCACAATCGCCCCCCGGATATCCTCCCGTTTTGCGCCCTTCGTCCCAGCCAACCGGACATGCGCTTCGCCGGAACCGTGGCAACGCTGGCAGTCGATGCCTTCGGGCAACGCCCCGGAGTAGACCGCGTCGGCAAACGGACGCTCGTTGCCAGCCGGGATCTTCGGATAGGCGTTGTGGCAGAACATGCAGTCGTACGTGATTGGGCGCCGGAAGCCGTCGTGGGCGACTCGGTCGTAGCCCGGATTCATCGCCAAGTAGCCGCCTTTTTCGGCATACCAACCCAGCGGCAATTCGATCAGCGTGTTCGCGATGGTCCGGCTCAGAAAGGTCTTGGCGTGGTTTCCCGAGCCCATCACGTAGTCGATACGCTTCTCGGTCACGTTGATGCGCTTGCCTGCCGAATCTAGCTGGTAACCGATTTGGTAGGCGACGCCGTCGCGCCGGACCATCGAAAAATAGGTGTTGGATGCCTTGTGGAAGAAGTCGCCCACTAGAATTTCCGCGGACGGTGGAGCCAAGGACCTGGCCATGCCGGTCTTGGCATAGCTGGCTGCAATCTTTGGATGGCAGGCAGTGCAGACACTGGAGCCCTGTGCGCGTAGCGAGCCCGCTGCCGCCGTCGCAGCCAAAACCGCCACCGCCAGGCGAAGCACGCCGATAGCCACAGCCCAAATGGTATCAAGATCCGTCAAATGACTGTTTCCGCAGCACTTCGGAGGCTTACTTTACCGCTTACGGCTTGCCCCGCGTTCACACGTTTGATAAAATCAAGGCCAGTCTCTGGGGTATCAGCCAGCAAGAGAAATAGAGGAGTTTTGATGAACCAGTTTTCCAGTCAGAAGTGGTGCGCAAGTTTCGCATTGCTCGCGGCGGCGCTCGTGCTCCCCGCCACGTTGTCGGCACAAAGCGGCGCGGCCTCGATCCAAGGCACTGTCCAGGATTCCACGGGCGCGGCTGTTCCCAACACCGCCGTCCATGTTGTCAACCAAGCAACCTCGGTCACAAACAATACGACCGCCAACGGCACCGGCTTCTACGCCGTCCCTGGATTGTTCGCAGGCAACTACACTGTAACTTTCAGCGCCGCGGGCATGAAAAAGTACGTTGTGAAAATCGAACTCCAGGACGGCAAGGTGGTCGTCCTCGACGCCAAGCTGGCGGTCGGCGACGTCGCCGAGACCGTGACCGTGAGTTCAGAAACAGTTCAGCTCGCCACATACGACAGCGGAGTCGTCAGCACGCAGTTGGATGCGAACCGCATCGACCAGTTGCCCCAAAACGGCCGCAACGTCCTTGGTCTGGCACAGAATACGGTGCCCGGACTGGAAGGCGGCGGTACCCGCGCCAACGGACTGATGGGCGAAGGCATGGAGTACTCGCAGGATGGCGCGCCGATGACCAACCGCAATTTCGGCGGCGAGTCCAACACGGCCCAGGCAACTTTGCCGGATCCCGATTCGGTTCAGGAAGCGCGTTTTGAAACGCTGAATTCCAGCGCCCAGTTCGCCACCCCGGCCACGGTCATCCTGACAACCAAGTCGGGTTCCAACCAGATCCATAGCTCGATGTTCGAAACGGCCCGCAACAACTACTTCGGTATCGCCAAGGCCCGCCAGAATCCGGCGAACTTCGCCGCACCCCACTTGGTCCGTAACGAGTTCGGCGGCACCGTCGGCGGTCCCATCCGCATCCCGAAGCTGTACAACGGCCAGAACAAGTCGTTCTTCTTTTTCGCATACGAACGATTCTCGTTGCGCCAAGCCGCGAACGAGCTAGTGACAGTTCCAACCGCCGCGATGCGCACCGGCGATTTCAGCGGTCTGGTCAATGGTGGCGGCCTTCTGCAGGTGCTTTACGATCCAAACACCACCCAGAGCGCGGCCAACAACTACGCCCGCGCCCCGTTCCCCAACAATCAGATTCCGATCAGCCGCATTAGCCCTCTGGCAAAGACTCTGTACGCCGCGACGCCGTTGCCCCAGACCAGCGACAACCCGCTGGTGAATTCCAACTTCAACGCGATCAACCCCACCACGCAGACCGTGCCGAACATCACGTTCCGGCTGGACCACGTGTTCGACCAGAGCAACCGCGTCTACGTGCGCTTCACCGATATCGACCAGCAGCAGCAGGCGCTCCGCAACTACCCGGCCAATTCCCCGGCCAACATTGCGGGTGGCGGCCTCCCCGCCGGTGCCACCGGCTACCAGGCAATTCCCGTGCAGACGGTTAGCTATGCACTCGGCTATTCGCACATCTTCTCCCCGACCCTGTTCGGCGAAACCGTGATCAGCCAGCAGTGGCAGCGCATGTATGTGCAGGGCAACCAAGCCTCGCTCGCCAACTACGAGCAGCAACTGGGCCTGCCGAACAACTTCGGTCAGATCGGCTTCCCCGCCATCGGTTCCAACCTGACCATGCCTTATGGCGGCTCGCAGTGGTATTACGGCATGAGCCAGATGATTGCCACCCTGGATCAGAATTTCAACAAGGTCGCGGGCAAGCACCAGTTGGCTTTCGGCGGACGCGTGCGGCACGAACGGTTCTCGTACCTTTCGGACCGCTCGCCGGACTCGATCTCGTTCTCAAACCAAGCAACCGCGATCTACGACCCGACTACCGGTGCCAACTACGGTGCCAAGCCGAACACCGGCTACCAGGACGCCGACTTCTTCCTCGGCGCGGCCAGCAGCTACAGCCAGAACAAGAACGCGCCCTTCAACAAGGCCTCGCTGAATGAGTACGACCTCTATATCCAGGACAACTACCGCATCGGCAACCATCTGACTGTCAACCTTGGCCTGCGTTGGGAAATGCACCCTGCCCCGGTCGCGAACGACCACAACTTCATGACGTTCGACTTCAAGAACGATGCCATTGTCCTTGGCAAGCCGATTTCGGATTTCATAGCCAACGGCTACACGACCCAGGCTCTGGTGACCAACCTGCAAAACCTCGGAGTCAAATTTGAAACTCCGCAACAGGCCGGAATCTCGTCGAATGGTTTCGAAAACAGTATGGCAAACGTCCTGCCGCGCGCCGGATTTGCATGGACTCCAACCTTCGCTCCCCGAGGTATGGTCGTCCGCGGCGGCTACGGCGAGTACATCTATCCGGTGCCGGTCCGCAACTCGGTCCGCTACCTGACGTCGAACTACCCGTTCACGGCCAGCTACTCGCAAAGCTACACCAGCGCCGCGCAGGCACCCGACGGGCTGCCGAACTACCTGCTGCGCTCGCCGCTCTCGGTGATCGCCGGACAGAACAGCGCCAACGTGGTGAACAGCAATTCCACCAACGCGCTGCTGCCGGGCATCGGCATTGGCGAATCGCTGGCGTCGCACTACCCGCCGGCCCACGTGCGCGAAGCGAACATGACGATTGAGCAACCCTTCAAGGATGGCTCAGTGTTCCGCGTCAGCTACGTGTACACGCACGGCTCGAACCTGGACCAGAACTACCAATACAACAACGCACCGTCGACCTACGTTTGGGAGACGGCGACCGGCACCACGCCGCCCACCGGAACTTTCGCAGGCGTCGCGACACGCCCCTACGACAACACCACTTGGGGCGGCAACGTGATCTCGCAGAAGACCGGATGGTCCAACGACAGCGCGCTGCAGTTGAACTACCAGCGCCCGTTCAAGAAGGGCTTCGGTTACCAGATTTTCTACGTCTACTCGCGCGCGTTCCGCGTTGGAGGCAATACCTTCCGGGACAACGTGCTGTATCCGGCGGCGAACTTCGCTCCGGGTGTGTTGCCGGCCGGCATGGACGTTGGCACGCTGCTCAACCCCAGCAAGGCCCTCAACCGTTACGAGAACTACCACATCGACACGGCGATCCCGGAACACCACATCACGTTCAACGGAACTTACGAAGTTCCGTTCGGCAAGGGGCGGCGCTTCCTCGCGAGCTCGAATAAGTTCGTGAACGCGGTCGTCGGCGGCTTCCAAGTGGCGTTTGTCGGCCAAGTGGTTTCCCAAGCGTTCCAAGTTGCCGCTGGCAACTGGGGTGCCACCAGCCAAGTTGAAGTCTACAAGAGCTCGGTTCCGATCAACGACTGCCGCAGCGGTGTTTGCCACCCCGCCTATATGTGGTTCAATGGCTACCTGTCGCCCTCCGTGATCAATGCCGCCAAGAATGGCGTTTCCGGGGTTCCGTCCAGCTACGTGCCGTACCTGGCACCGCTGAACAACATCCCCGGCACGGCCAACTTCGGCAACAACAACGTCACAGTCACACTGAAGAACGGTTCCCAAGTCGTAACGGGCTATTCCCCGGGACCCTCGGGCGCCAATCCGTTCTCGCAGACCGTCCTGCTTGGACCTTTCAACTACATCACGGACATCTCCATTTACAAGGAGTTCCAGATCACGGACAAGGCCAGGCTTCGCGTCAACATGGACGCGTTCAACGCGCTGAACATCCAGGGACGGGTCAATCCGAACACCTCGGACGGCATCGAATCCCTCCAGACGTCCTACTGGACGCCTCGGCAGGTTCAGTTGACCGCCCGCTTCACGTTCTAGGGAAAGACCTACAAACACAACAAGAAAGCCGCTATCCTCCCAAGGGTAGCGGCTTTTTTGCGTTTCCTGATAAGCTATCGGGACAACCGATGCCTCCTCAAGTCCAAGCCCATCACGAACCAGTCCAAATCACACTGCTGCGCAATGGAATCATCGCTTCCGTTGCAGGTGCCGTCATGGCCCAGCGCCTGGGAGGCTTGACGCACTGGCCAATTGCGATGGTCCTGGCACTCTGGCCATCGTTGGGTGGTCACTATGTTGAGATTTTCTATCTGAACTGGATCCGGCTCCGATTGCCCGCCGAACGCGGCGTGCAGTCAATCGCCCGGCTCGGGGTATGGTTCTTGGGTGGAGTGGTGCTGGCAGCCGGGATGGCACAAACCGCCGCCGTGCTGGGGGTCCAATTAAGGCGCTCCCCCGCATGGTGGACCGGCGGACTGGTGTTTGTCGCTATCGAACTGGTGGTACACCTAGCGCTCCAGCTACGCGGGCGACCGTCCTTTTACAGTGCCGATAAATGACGGAAAAGCCGCAGCCAGTATTTCGGCTGCGGCTTTTCGGGTTGGGACTACAACTACCGCAACCGTGCACTGCGGACGGGAGCGGGCATCGGCTCTCCGGGACGAATCGCAGCCCACAGAATCCGGTTCAACTCGTCAGGGTCGGCACGGTCAATGTCAGAGAAGTCGAGCTTCAATGACGCCCTCGCGCCGGGACCCGCCGCCGGGTTGTGGGACAGCAAATCGACCTTCGGGGCCACATTGGGAATCGGCTCGGACTTGGCATCCGTCGTGAAGGAGAAGTACATGGGGGTGGCTGCGGCATCGAACTGGGTCATCGGCGGCAAACCGAGGATCAGTTCCATCGTGCGGACCATCGACGAAGTGGTGTACATCGTGCTGTCCACCACGCCACGCTTCACCCAGGGCGAAAGAACCAAGCCAACCGTCCGATGCGCATCCACGTGGTCGGGACCGTTTTGGGCATCATCTTCAATGACGAAGATGGCGGTTTCGTTCCAGAACTTTGAGCGACTGACGGCATCGACGATCATACCCAGAGCCTGGTCGTTGCTGCCGACACGGGCGAACGGCGTGAACGCACCCGGCGTCAGGCCCTGGGTGTGGTCCTCACCAAGCGCCATCACCATGAAGTTCGGCCATTGGCCCGTCTTCTCGGCCTCGTTCAATTCCTTGATAAAAATCCCGGCCTTTTCAGGGTCGCGGGCACCTTTGTCCTTCGCCGCAAGCCATTCCGTGGAGGCATGGCCAGTGAGCGATCCGGTGGCTTTGACCTTCGGCTCCGATTCGGGAGTCGACACAAAGCTCGCCATTTCACCATAGCTGCGGAACGTCTTATTGTGCCGTGCACAGTTGTCCCAGAGGTAGCCGGCCGGCGAGTCCATCAGGCGTTCGTCGGCCTCAGGCTCGCCGCGCTTGCTGTAGCTATTGGTCCAAGCCTTTTGGTTGAAGTCCGTGGCGTAGGCGGCATTGGTCCACTGGTGGCCGTCTTCGGAAACCTCGCCGTCGCAGTAGAGGTTGTCGAAGGTTACGAACTTCCGGGTCAGGGCATGTGCGTTCGGTGTCACCTTTTCCCCGAAGAGCGTGAGCTTGGGCTCGCCGTTACCCACCCCGAGGTCTCCGAAAACCTGATCGTAGGTCCTGTTTTCGCGGATGATGTATAGGACGTGCTTGATCTTGGGGAACACGTCGCGCTGAACGCGCGCGGCGAGGGCCGAATCCACTTCGTCGGCCGGGACCGGGACGTTCGCAATGGCCTGCTTGGTGTAGGCCGCAAGTTGCGTAGCGTTCGGCACATCAATGATCGAGACGGCACCGGAGAGCACGTCGCCGATGTAATCGTACGGGGTCTGGGGATTCGGAACCTTGCGCTGCTCGGCGACCTGTCCGGGGAAGTTGTTGCGGAACCCCATTCCCTTGCCGGTGCCGACAAACAGGCGGCGTCCGTCTGGAGAGACCGCGATCGCGGTTGGGTACCAGCCGGTCGGAATAAACCCGGCCACCTTCGACTCCTTGGTGTCGCCGACATCGATGATCGCGACATTGTTGTTGTCCGAGTTAGCAACATACAAGGTCTTGGCATCCGGCGACAACGCGAGGGCGTTCGGCGTGGAACCAACCGGAGCCTTCGGGTCCATGGAGGTTCTAACGCTCTCCGTGACCTTGCCGCCGGAGATCACGCTGACGGTGTTCGACCCGGAATTGGTCACAAACAGACGCCCATCCTTGGCCCAGACCATTTCGCTGGGATGGCTGCCGACTTGGATGCGGGCCGTTTCCTTGAGGGTTGCCGGGTCCAGAATCCCCACCGCGGCATCCCCCCAGTACGTGACCGCCAAAGATTTCTTGTCCGGCGAAAATACCGCGCTGTGCGGGCGGTAGCCGGTTTTGGCCGAAGCCTGTTCCGAGAAATCCTTGCCCGAAAGCCGATAGATCGTGTCGGTCTGGATGTTCAGGACATACAGTGCACCATCAGGCCCCAGCGTAATGCCCGATACGTAGCGTTTCGTCTCGTCCAAGCCTGCGATACCCAAGCCCGGAGCAGCGGCCAATTTGCCGTCCTTCAGGCTGACGCGCAGGACAGGCTTGTCCATGGATTCCTTCATGGGGGACTGGTTGCCAAGCCGCGCCAGTGTCGCCGCAAATCCGTTCATCGCGTGACCGCCGCCGGACAGGTAAATCGTCCCCGAGGTCGGGTCGACGGCCATACCGTCCCAAGTCTTGACAACGTCAAGTGTCGAGGTGATCTTAGCCGACTTCACATCGATGATGTTGACGCTGTGATCGTGGTATCCGCCGGTGCTGACGATGACGGAATTACCGTCGGCAGTCGGGTACATCTTCATCGGAAGGTCACCTGGCAAGGCGATGTGACGCCCGGCAGGGGTGATGCGCCAGCCGTTCGGGAGGGTGACAGCGCCGGTCGAATCGGGCTTGTTGGGGAGATGTTTCCGGTCCAAGGCGGTCTTGGCTGCAAAACCGATTCCAAGGACGCAGACAGCAGCGAGTGTAGCCGCGAGTGTGTTTCTATTCATGGGGAGGACTCGCGCTTAGTGTACGCCAGTCACATTACAGGGTGATTGCAATTGACTGTTTCCCCGAGGCAATGCAGACGGGACAAAACAAACCAGCCTCCAACGTCCCCTGAACTGGGAGTTGGAGGCTGGTCGAAGACACGACGGAACGTTAGTTCTTAACCGGCAATATAGCGGACTGCGTTGCAACGCCTCCCTGTGTCACAACCAAGGGCAAATTGCCGTTGGGCAGACCTAGAGGAACTTGGAAGTTCATCTGGTAGAGTCCGACCAAGCCTGGCGTCAAACCGATGAATGCGATTGGCGTTTGTGTTCCACCAATTGTCAACGTGGGCTGGACAGAGGGCCGTGCCAGTGGACTGGTGGGGGATGGCGTGCCGGAAGCAACCGGAACATCCGTGGCCCCGAGGCCCAAGAGGTAGGCCACCAGAAATTCGCCGGATTGGCCGGGAGCGGACTGCGACACCAAGAGCCCGCTGCTGTGCTGTGCCAACACCGTTCCATCACCCAGAACGGCGATGCCGGGGGCGACGGGCGAGAGCTGGATCGGCTCGGGGAAAGCCAGCGCGGCATTCGAATTCACCACCACCTGGTAGCGTTTGCTGGGATCGAGTTCGAATGGAATCTGCAGGTTGATCTGACCGGGGCTGACGTAGTAGAGGGGAGCGGGGATTCCGCCCACCAAAACCGACGTACCGCCCAAGGTGGTGGGAAGCGGCAAATTCGTATTGACCACGGCTTGGGAGGCGAGGTTGGCCCCGTAAACCGCGATGATGGAGCCAGGTGCCTGGGCTGCGCCGAATTGCGACCCGAACGCGTTGACAAGCCCGCCCGACGAGACCAGTGGACCGTTGTTTGCTCCAACGGAACCGCTGAGGAGTGCGTCGGAGGCTGGCAGATCGGAAGCGGCTGCCCGTGTATCGATGGTGACCGGTGCACCGGGAGTGCGGGGAATCCAAGTTCCGGAGTAGGTCCCGGAAGTTGAATCTAGAGGCACAAGGTTGAGCTGCGGATCGCCGCTGGAGAACGAAACCGTGACCCGTGCATTGTTGACGAATACGCCGCAATCGTTGACCAACCGGACTTGGATCTGACTGGCTCGGGCGACAGTGGCTGCGAAGTTGTTCACAAGGCCGGTCTGGGCTTGGATCAGTTGGGTCGGGGCGCAAGTGCCTGTGGCCCTGGAACCCAAACCTTGTCCAGTGGCGCTGGTTCCGGAGCCGCTAACCGTGGCACCGGCGGGTGCGACGACCAGCGTCACATTGACGGCCCGGACTGCGGCAGCCGACATCGAGTAGCTGACCGTTCCCCGGTAGACTCCGGCGGTCAAACCCTGGGTATTCACCGAAACAGTGGATTGACCCGGTGTTGTGGCCGACGCCGTGTTGGTGGATGCTACAACGGTAAGCCAAGCCTGCCCATCGGTCGCGGTGGAATATGGCACCGGGGTTGCCGAGTTGGCAAAAACGTTGACAGCCTGGGCGGCCGGGGCGGACGCACCCACAGAGGTCAGGAACAGCAGTCCGGCTGGTTGCGGATCGGGACGAACCGGGTCACTGGGGGCATTGACCGTCAAGACCACTTGGAAGTCCTGGGGGGCATTGGTGGCACCGGCGGCGTCAACCCGAATGGTGCCGTAATAGGTGCCGACGGCAAGGCTGCCTGAGTTGACAGCGTACCGCACGGTACCAGCGCCTTGCGGCGTGGAAACACCGGCTGGAGTGGTTACCGAGAGCCAAGTGGCTCCAGCGGTCACCGCCGCGTTCCAGCTGATCACATCGCCCGCCGCCGCGATCTGGAAGGAGCCGCCCGGATTGTTCGAAAGCTGTCCTTGCGGCAAACTGAGTTGGGTGGCACCGGGGGCCAGGGAAATGGTGGCGCTCTTGGCCACAAGGAAGGTCACCGGGACGGAGGCAGTACCGGCCGATGTGGTGACGTCGACCGTAGTGCGGTAGTAGCCGGAGGCCAGTTGCGTCGGGTCGGCTGAGACGGCAATTGCCGAGCTGGAGCCGCCCTGAATGGGGGCGGGCAACGTGCCTGCCTTGCACCAAGTGGCGTTGCAGGTAGCGCCGGTAACGTTGAGCAGGCCGCCGCCGGAGTTTCGCAGGATCAAATCCGCAGACTGGGTCTGGGCGGGGGGAGTCGTGGACATCGACAGAATGGCGGTTGCAACACTGAGGGCCGGCGGTGGAGCGGTCACCGACAAGCTCACCTGCATGCTCTGGGATTTGCCGGCACAGACTGACTGTGAGGTGCAGGACAGTGTGACGGATGCCGTATAAGGACCGGCGGGAAGTTGGGCAGCTTGGCTGTTGAGGGCAACCGTGAGGAGTCCGGGGGTGGTACCGCCGCCGGAGACGCTGAGCCACGGGGATGCCGAGGTCACAGTCACGGTGTACGGAATCTGCTGGGATACAGTGGTCGACTTTACCGCCAGCGTTTGGGGAGCCGGGAGCGTGGTGGCTCCGGTGGCGACCGTGAACGACATGCTGCCGGTACTGAGCAGCAAGTCGGTGGTGTTGGCGCGAATATTCAAAGCCAATCCGCCGGTCCCGGTGGTCGCGGGCGTTGCGGCGTCGCTTATGCCGATAAGAATGGCGAAATCCCCCGCCACGGTGGGCGTCCCGGAAATGATACCGCCCGCAAGCGTAAGACCGACCGGGAGATTCCCCTGGCTGATGGCGAATGTGTACGGCGGCGTGCCGCCGCTGGCGGAAAGGGCCTGTGAGGGGTACTCGTTGCCGACCACGCCTGAAGGCAGCGGAGACTTGGTGGTCAACTGAAGAGCTGCGGGCCGCACGTTCAAGGTTGCCGGGGCCGAAACCGTGGCCCCGACGCTGTCCTTGACCTGGACCGTGAAAGTGGATGAGCCGACGGCGGTCGGGATTCCATTGATGATACCCGTGGCGGTGAGCGACATGCCGTTGGGCAAAGCGCCACCTGTGAGTTGCCATTGGTACGGCGGGGTACCCCCGGTCGCAGTCAAGCTTTGGGTGTAGAGAACCCCGATGCCTGCGTCTGAGAGCGTCGGAGTCGGCAGGGCGAGCGGACCGGGAGCCGTAACGGTGAGCTTAAAGCTGGCCGAAGTGCTGAGACCGACGGCATCCGTAACCGTTACCGAGGCAAGCGGCGTGCTGGCGGGAGCCGTGGTGACGGTACCGGTGATGGTGCCCGAACCGTTCATGGAAAGTCCCTGGGGCAGACCGGAGGCTGTGAACGAATAGGGGGGCTGGCCGCCTGCCGCCGCGACGGATGCCGTGTAGGCAACGTTGGTCGAAACGGGCGGCAGCGATGTGGTTGTGATCCCGAGAATCGAGATGTTCACCACACCGGTGCCCTTGGTCTGGGTGGCGTCAGTAGCGCGGACCGTGACGGCGAAATTCCCGGCTGCGGATGGCGTGCCGCCGACCGTGCAATCCTGGCGCACGGAAACCCCAGTCGGGAGGTTGCCGCTGACCAGCGCGCAAGTGTAGGGACCCGTGCCTCCCACCGGTGCAACCGCTCCCGAAAGAGCTTGGCCCAAGGTTCCCGAGATGGTCACGGATGGCACCGAAACCTGCGGGTCGGTAACGTTCATCGTCACCGCGACGGAGGAGATGGAGTTGACAACCAGGAAATTCACGGTTCCGGAATAGCTGGAACCGGATGAAATACCTGTCGGATCCACGAGAACCTGCATCGTGGCTTGGAACGTATAGGGCGCACTGGTGGATGTCTGGGTCATGGTGCCCGTGGCGGGCGAGATGCGCAGCCATCCCGAACCGGCGGAAAGAACCGCTCCAGCCGAGTAAGTCGGGATATCCGGCTTGGGCGAGCTATACGTCAATGTCACCGTTTGGCTGCCGGTGACCGGGCCCGAGGGAAGCGTGTAGGACAAAGTAGTGGGCGAAACGGAAGAGGATGTCCCGTCCCCCTGCGGGCTGCCGCCACCACCACCTCCGCCGCCACCGGTGCCACCACCGCTGGAGCCAGGCAGAATGATCGTGTTGTAGACAGTGGAAATATTGTTGCCGGGATTGGCAACCAAAATGGCAACATTCCCCGCAGCGACAAGATTGGTTGCGGGTACGGCAGCAGTCAGTTGGTTCTCGCTCACGTAGGTGGTCGGCACCGCAACGCCGTTCCAGAAGACCAATGAGGAAGGCACGAACCCTTGGCCAGAGATAGTCAGGGTGAATGCCGTACCTCCGCTCGTGAAAAATCCGGGATTTAGGCCGGTGACGGTCACCAGACCGTTGGAGTCGCTCAGAGTCCACAGGTCGTTGAAGAGGGTGGAGCCGGATGTACCGCCGAAAACGATCATCTGGTTGCCGTCGAACGCGGCGGAATGCAGGTACCGGGGGGCGGGAATTGTGCCCTGTGGAGCGAGTTGGGTCCAAGTCTGGGCCGCAGCGCCGTTGGCATTGGCGAGCACCCAGGTATCGGAGGTTGGTCCACCCGTCGTATTGGCAGACCCGCCGAAGATGGTCATCCGGCTGTTCGTGGTGTCCAGTATGGCGGTGTGGGCGTCACGGGCGTAGAGCGGACCGCCAGTTGGAGTGGTCTTGGTCCATGCCGGAGTCCCTGTTACGCCATTGGCATTGGAAAGGGTCCACACGTCGGTATCGGCCACGGATGAGCCGAAGCCTGAGAACAGGACGAGCTTGTTGGCCGCAGGATCATAGACGGCACTGGAAAATGTACGGGTGGTGGGTGCGGTTCCGGTGGGGGAAAGCTGGGTCCATGCGGGGGTGCCGCCTGTTCCGTTGGCGTTCGACAAGACCCAGACGTCGTTGAACTGGGTGCCTGTGCAGCTGTCTCCGCCGAAGACCAACATGCGGTTGGTGTTGGGATCGTAAGCCGCACCATGGCCTTGGCGGGCGGCGGGTGCCGTTCCGGTCGGGGACATTTGGAGCCATACCGGCGTTCCGGCGGCAGCGTTGGCATTGGCCAGCCGCCAAGTATCGTTGCCGCAAGTGGTCGGTCCGGTTTGGCCACCGAACAGGGTCATATTCGCCGTAACCGAGTCGTAAACGGCGGAGGCTTGGCTCCTGGCTGCGGGGGCAGTTCCGCTGGGGACCAGGGAAATCCACGTGTTTCCCGCAGCGTTGTAGGACCAGAGGTCGTTCAGGAAGCCGCCCACACCGGTACCGCCAAAGATCAGCATCTGGCGTGTGGCGGGGTCAAAGGCGGACACCTGGCCGCCGCGCGGTTGGGGCGCACCACCGGCTGGGGTGAGTTGGGTCCAGGTCTGGCCAGTGGGGCCGTTGACCGGCAGGATTGCGTTCACCTGCGTGGCGGTTTTGAGTCCATCGTTCAGCAAGATGGTCAGATTGCTTGGAATGGCCGAAAGCGGGGTTCCGCTGATCACACCCGTACTCGGGTTGAAAGACGCCCAAGCGGGAAGACCGGTCACCGACCAAACGTAGCCCGCTGGAACACCGCCTGTAGCGGTCAACTGGAGGACGTACGGGCTTCCACCGGTGGCTGCGGGAAGCGGAGATACGGAAGTAATCACCGGGAGCGCGGCCACATTGCCAACAAAGGCCTGGGCGGCAGTTCCGCCGAGTGAATCCACCAGCTTCACCGAATAGCTGTACGGACCGGCAAGCGTTGGCGAGTTGGAGAATGTGACGGTTGTGGCACCAACCACGCTGGTAACCCCGGTCGGCACCGTGCCTGTGATCGAGAACGTGTATGGACTGGTTCCGGTGCCGCTGGTCAAAGTGCAGGTGTTCGAGTATGCGACACCGACCTCAACAGGCCCGCCACTATTGCCGCAAGTGAATGCGGGGGCGGGAACCACGGTGCTGTTGAAGTTTTTCGAGACCGAGGCACCTGCGGTGTCAACCAGCAGGAGATTGAAATTCGCGGTGCCGGACGCGGTGACCGGTCCCGCCAGGGTGACAGCCGTGACAGGGGTGCTGCTGGTGCCGTTGGTGGTGAACGTCATCCCGGCGGGCATGGACGTGCCACCACCGATCGTCGACCAACCGTACGGGCCGACGCCGGTGCCACCTGTAACAGTACAAGTGGTCGTATAGGCGGCCCCAACTGCGGTAGGTCCGTTGTTGTTGGTGCAGGTAAACGCCAGTGCGGGAGCGACGGTACCGGCAAACGGGCGCTGGGTAACCACGGAGCCGCCGTCGGTCATTTGAATGGTAAAGGCTGCCGCACCGGCGGTGGTGGCGGGACCGGTCAGTGTAATCGAGTTGGAGTTGGTGGAGGAAGTGATGCCGGCTGGAAGGGACCCGCCGTTGACAACCCAAGCGTAGGGTGCCGAGGCTCCGATGGAATTCGCGGTACATGTAACGCTATAGGCGAGTCCGACTTCGAGCGGCGTGTTGTAGTTGTTGCAAGTAAATGCTGCGGCCGCAATGGTTCCGATGAAGACCTTGTTGGCTGTCATCGCGGCGGAGTCTGTCAAGAGCAGGGTATAGGAGGTTGCGCCGGTGGACGTCGGCGTCCCGCTCAAGGTGGCCGAGGTCGCTGTCGTTGTAAGGGTGACACCGGCGGGGAGGGCTCCCGCGCTGATGGACCACCCGAAGGGCCCGAAACCGGTATTGCTGGTGACGGTGCAGGTCGTTGTGTAGTTGAGTCCGGCCTTGGTCGGGGTGTTGCTGTTGGTGCAGGTGAAGGCCGGTGCCGACGCAACAGTGCCTGAGAACGGCTGGCTCGCCAGACCGCCCGAGCCGTCGATCAGTTGAACAGTGTAGCTGGCGCTGCCGCCGGTCCCGACCGGAGTACCGGCGATGGTGATGGAATTCGCCGTCGTGGTGGAAGTGACACCGGCGGGCAGGCCGATCCCGGTGATGGACCAGGCATACGGGGACGTGCCCGTGCCACTGGTCAACGTGCAAGTGGAGGTATAGGCAACCCCGATTTCCGCCGGCACATTATTGTTCGTGCAGGTGAAAAGCGGCGCGCGTTGGATGGTGCCGGAAAAAGCCGAGGTCGACGTGGAGCTCAGCGAATCCGCCATTTGCAGGGTGAAGGATGCGGCGCCCGCAGCGAGGGGGGTGCCTGAGATCGTCACACTGGTGCCGGTTGTTGCCGACAGCGTCAGGCCACCCGGAAGCGCACCGGCACTGATGGACCAATTGTAGGGGCCCACGCCGGTATTGGCGGTAACGGTGCAGGTGTTGGAGTAGGTGGCGCCCAAATCCGCAAGGAAGCTTGAGGATTTGGTGCAGGTGAAGGCCGAGGTGGCCACCACGGTGGAGGTGAACGACTTGCTGGCGGTGGCGGCAGTGGGCGTGGTTGTGTCAGTCACAACGACCGCATAGTTTGCCGCTGCTGACACGGCGGACGGAGTACCGGACAAGGTGATGCTGGTGGCGGTGGTGCTGGAGGTAAGGAAGCTGGGAGGTGTACCTGTGACTGTGAAGTTGTACGGGGAAACGCCGGTCCCGGTGGTGACCGAACAGGTGGTGGTGTAGGCAATGCCGACTTCACCCGGGCCCGAGTTGTTGGTGCAGGTCAGCACCGGCCCGGCGGTAACCGTGCTGGCAAATGCCTGTGTCGCCTTCACGTTGAGGGAGTCCGCCACTTGAACCGTGAAATTCGCGGCTCCGGCTGGAATGGCGGATCCGCCCGCCGCATGGGAGAAGGTTACGGAATTGCCGGTGGTTACGGACTGCGTCACGTTCGTAGGCAGTGCTCCGGCGCTGATCGACCAATTGAAGGACCCGACGCCGGATCCGGCGGTTACGGTACAGGTTGTTGTGTAGGCTGCACTCGTCGAAACCGGGCCGCTGTTGTTATCGCAGGTGAAAGCGACCTTGGCGCTGACAGTGCCGTTGATTTGACGGGGGGTAGCGGCTACACCGGCGGAGTCCGTCAGGCCGATGGTGAAGTCGACGGTCCCGGATGCGGGCGGCGTGCCGGAAAAAGTGATGCTAGCGCCGCTTGTGGCGGATTGCGTGAGGTAGGCAGGCTTCGTGCCAGAAGTCACGGCCCAAGTGGAGTAGGTGCCGCTGCCACCGGTTGCGGTGCAGGTTGTGGTGTATGCAAGCGTGGCCTCCTGCGGTGCCGTCTCCGGCGTGCAAGTAAAGCTCGGACCGGCGACAATGTTTCCGCCGAAGTTGGTGCCGGTCAGCACGGTATTAGTCGCGAGGACCGATTGGGCTGGCGTGGAACCGTCAGTCACCTTGATCTGGAAAGTGGCGGATTGGGCTATTGCCAAGGTGCCACTACTGATCGCGCCCGTCAAGGAGGAGTTGATGGGGCTGAGGCCCGTTGGTATCGTTCCGGTCGTCGACCAAGTGAATGTGCCAGTGCCTCCGGTAACGGAACAGGCGACCGAGTACGTCGCACCCACTTCAAGGAAACCAGTTGGGGTACAAGTCGCTGTCATGGCCGAGGCCACCGTTCCCGCGTAGTTGGCGGATTGGGCGGTCTGGGGGACCGAGGCCGAGTCGGTGACTTGAATCGCGAAGCCGTAGGTGGTCGAGGCTGGATCAGTGACGTTGCCGGAAACGCTGCCGGTGGTAGCGGTGGTCGGGATGGCGGTGGGGGAAAGCGTTACAGAAGCGGGCAGGATCTTGGTGCCAGTGTTCGTCCCTTTGATGGAGCTTAGGGTGTATGGGGCGGTGCCGCCCGAGACGGTGCACGTGAGGGTGGGGAATACCGTGTTGGTGATGACCGGGGTGGTGATTGTGGCGGGGGAACAGGAAACAGAGGGCGCGGCGATGATGTTGCCCTGGAAGCGCTGGGTCGCCTTGACGCCATTGGAATCCTGGACCTGAAGCGTGTAATCGAAACCCGCGGCGGCGGAGGGCGTACCGATCAGCTTCTCGGTAGCATTGGTGGTGCCTGCAACAAGTGCAATGCTGGCGGGAAGAGTACCCAAAGAGATCGACCACGTGTATCCGCCACTCCCGCCAACGGCGGTGCACAACGTCCCGTAGGAAATCCCCACCTCTTCCGGCAGAGAATTGCCGGTGAGTGCATTTACAGTGCAGGTGAATGAGGGAGCGGCCAGCACTGAATTGTTGGCGAACACCGTCGGTGTAGTGGAAGCGGCGCTGTTCGAGTCCGCGAGCTGCACCGTGTAGCTGAAGCTCGTGGTGCCGGTAAGAGCGCCGGAGATGGTGTAAATCGAATTGTTTGCGCCCGATACTGCGGCGGTAATACCAGCGGGGAAGGCCCCCGCGCTGAGCGACCACGTGTAGCCCGTACCGGTGCCGCCAGTCGCCGTGCACTTTGTGGAGTAGGTGGCGTTTTGTTCCACCGGGGCTGTCGTTACTGTGCACGAGAAGGTCGGTGCGGCGATCACAGTCAGGGGGTTCGCGGTCGAAGTGACCGTGGCATTTCCGTTGCTGGTGTCGGTCGCGGTGACGGTGAAGCTGTAGTTGTTCGCGGTTCCGGCTGCTGGTATCCCGGTGATACTTCCAGTATTGGTACCCACAGACAAGCCCGTCGGAAGAGTTGCCGCTGCGCTGCCGAGCGCGTAGGTGTAGGGGCCGGTACCGCCGCTTGCGGTGCAGCTTGCGCCCGTGTAGTTCACACCGACCTCTGCTGTCCCAGGAACCGTGCAGCTAACCGAAAATGTCCCAAAAGCTGCAGGGGCGAACGCCCCTAGCGCAGCAAAAAGCATAATTGGTGCTACCCAGCCCCGACGTTGTTGGGTCCGACGCGGCCCTGCTGACAGTTTCTGGCGGATCTCGATCAAGTTATTGTCCTCACAAAATCCAGCATTCTGGAGTGGAATGGCGGATTGCACACGGTGCAACGCAAATTTTGCCGCAATCAGATGGAGGCGTGAAAGATCCAAGGCTCCGCCCGATGCCAACATAGCACAGGCGGACCAAGTGATTTGACGGTCATCACCAACATATAAAGGATGCGTTGGCGGTAACAAGGGTTACCGGCGGTTTGGACACGGGCTTTCCGAACCGGAGCAGCTACTTCCGGCTCATCTTGGGTGCCTCCCCGCTCCCCGGCACGGTCATCGACAGCGCCATCGTCGCCCAAGCGGTCCCGGCCGAAGAAATGAACTGGTCCTGCCCATGCGGGAAGCCGCTCTCGAAATAGGGCTGGACCCAAATCGCACGCGTCTTGACGTGCCAGGAGCCGTCGGGCTGCTGGGTGGTTCGGAGATACTCCACGCCTTTCCGGTAAACCGCATCGGAGACTGGCATCTTCGCGGCTCCGGCCAAGGCAAAGAGGGCCTGGCCCGTCGCGTACGCGTCGGACCCCATGCCGTCGAGTTGTTTCCAACCCCCATCTGGCTGCTGAATGGCGGCGAGCGCCTTGGCGGATTGTTCGATGGCTGCGGGACTGGCAGCCTTCGACCAGGCGAGTCCCAGCAGCTGGAAGGCCCGGTCCTGGGAAGTGGTTGGCTTTGCACTGTTCAGCCAATTCGCGGCGCGGGCGAGCGCTTGCGCGGTTTCAGCCCTGCCCTCGGGCGCGGTCGAGGTCTGCAAGGTGAAGATGGCCATGGCCGTGGTCTGGTAATCGCCCCAGTTCATCGGCGGGCGGCGGCCGAAAGCTGTACGCCAGTTCCCTTCCGGCGTCTGCATGGCCTTCACAAAATTGACGGCCGCGTCGGTGTAGAAATCGTGCGGAACGTGGTTCATCTCGCGGTCGAAGATCTCCCAACCGAGACTGGAGACACCGGCGGCCACGTAGTCCATGATGCGTTCCGGGGTCTCGCCGTTCATCGATTCGGAGAGCTGGGCGACGGACCTGGGGGCCGGGATGCCGTGGTCGCGGGCGATAGCGGAGGCTGCGGACGGCAGATCCTGCGAGTGGCAGGAGTTGCAGCCTGCGATCCGGATGAAGTTGTGGCTCTGGGTTTCGAGGAGCGCCAAGCCCTTGGAAACAGCGTCGGGAATTGCGGGCTGGGTGGCCCTGGGAGCGGGCGCCGGGGCGATGCCGCGTTGCTTGCGGTCGGACTCGGAGACTCCCAAGAGGCTGGCGATTTCGGTGTCGCCATGCTTGGCGGCCAGCGTGCGCGGGGTCTCGTACTCGCCGGTCACATTGGGGTCCGCACCCTTGGCCAGCAACATTTTCACAATTCCGGAGGATTCCACCTCCGAGGCGGCGGCGTACATGAGTGGGGAGTAGCCACGGTCATCACGGATGTTGACGTCGGCACCGTGATCGATCAACAGCTGGACCGATTGTCCATCGCCAGCAGTGGCTGCGTTGGCGAGCGCGGTTTCATCCTTTTTAGTACGGGCGTTCACCTTGGAGCCGGCATCGATCAACAACGCGACGGCACGGGGGTTGCGGCTCCCGGCAGCGGCCATCAGCGCGGTGTTGCCAGTGCCGCTGGCTGCGTTCACGTCGGCCTTTTTCGCGATCATCAAGCGCATGGCTTCAATGTCGCCGCGTCCCGAAGCATTGATGAGGGATGTATTGCCATTGGACGTGGGTTGGTTGGGGTCGGCACCCTTATCCAAAAGGAGGCGGAGGACGCCGTTGGAGTTCCCGGCGGAAGCGGCTAGGTACAGGGGAGTACGCCCGTCGGACTGGCGGGCATCGACGGCGGCACCTTGGTCGAGAAGGAACCGCACTTTGGCCTCGTCGCGGACGGCCCAGTGCAAGGGGGTGGATTTGCGGCGGTTGGTGGCTCGGATGTCGGCCCCCTTGGCGACGAGGAGCTTCACGGCATCGAGCCCAGCGAAGGCTGCGGCATGGTGCAGCGCGGAGGAACCGTTGGCGTCGCGGGCGTTGACGAGGGTCTTGTCAGCCGCAAGCATCTTCTCCGCATCGGCGAGCGCGCCGGAGCGGAGGGTGGAGATGAGGGTCGCCAGCCGAGGGTCGACGGGTTTGGCGGGGGGCTCGGGCTTGAGCTCCATACGGTAGTCGGCACCTTGGTCAATCCACGCTTTTAGCAGATCGATTTCGTCGGCCGAAAGCGGGCCGCTGGGGGGCATTTTCATGCCGCCATCCCCGTTGACGACGCGCTTGATGAGCTTGCTGTCCGCGGATTTGCCGGGGAGGATGACGGGGCCGTAATCGCCCCCGCGCATGGCGTTCTGACGCTTGTCGAGACGGAGACCCGATTGCTGGACCTCCTCACCGTGGCACGCAAAGCACTTCTGGGCGAGCAATGGCTGGACGTGCTTTTCGAAATCGATCTTGGAGGGCGGCGCGGCAACCAAGACGATGGCCGATGCGGAGAGGGAGAGGAGGAGGGTTCTCACAATGGGTTGATTCTACACCAATTCGGAGTAGTCGGAACCACATTATTGCTTGGGCTTGTCAGGAAGTGCGCGCCAAGCTTCGGGAGTGATTTCCCTGCCCCGCCAGGCAACCTTTTGGAATGGCCAAGCCTTCTCCAGCCAAACCTTCATGTCTTTGTACAGTTGGTCCTCAAACCCCTTGTCGAAAGCGTCCTGTATAGTCCACATGGTGGCGACCACGTCGTAACCGGCTTTCCCGCTCGGACGCAGGTAGAAGCAGCCAAGCTCCTTGGTGCCGTCGGCGGTGAGCACGGCGAACGGGAAGGACTTGCGGCCATCCCACTGGGCCTTTTCACCGGCCATGTCCTTGGCCTGGTCATCCATGGTGAGGCCGGGACGCGGCCAGTTTCCGCCTTGGGTCTTGCGGATGTGGTCGATGGAACCCATATAGGCTTGGTAATCGAGGGCTGCGACTTCCGGGCCAAGAGGCACCAACTTATAGGTAGCGGCACTATAGGTGGTCGGGACCGAAAACGAGGGTGGAACAAGCTGGGCAAGCGCTGCGACGGGGAGACTTGCCAGCATGCAAATGCGGATGGCTGGCTTCATGGGATGATTGTAGCGCCCTGGCATTTGCCCAGCGACTGCTAGTCTGGTAGTAGTGGATCTCGAAAAAACACTGCTGCGGAAGGTCGGGGAAGGCATTGCGCGCTTCAAGATGATCCGCGATGGCGACCGGATTGCCGTGGCCGTTTCAGGCGGCAAGGATTCGGTCACGATGCTGGACGCACTCCTGCTGTTGCAGAAACGCGCGCCCATAAAGTTCAGTATCTGCGCCTTCACTGTGGAGCAGGGGAAATTCCTAGCACCGGTGGAAGCCGTGGGCGAATACATCCGCTCCATCGGGGTCGAGTGGACGTACTTTACCGACAACCCATCGTTGCGGTTGCTCGAGGAACAGCCCGACCATGGCTGCGATATGTGCAGCAGGTTCCGCCGCCGCGCCGTCTACCAAATCGCCAGCGGCTTGGGGGCGAACGTGATCGCGTTCGGCCACACGGCGGATGACTTCTGCGAATCGCTCCTCCGCAACATTATGTATACGGGACGGATGAGCGCCCTCCCCGCCATCACTTGGTCGAAGGCGAAGGACTTCCGGCTGATCCGCCCGCTGGTGTACGTGAACGAGGAAACAACCAAAGCCTGGGTGGCGGCCAAAGGCATGCCGATCGTCCCCTGCGGCTGCTCGCTGCGGACCGGAACCGTGCGGCGCGGCATTCGCGAAACCATCGCCGAGTGGGAGCGCGAAACGCCCTATTTACGCGAAAACATCATGACCGCGATGGGCAACATCAACCACGGCCGGTTGTTGGACACGCGGTATCTGGATCTGGACGGCGAGCCTGAGGAACCGGAAACAATCGTGACGGGCTCCCCCCTGCTGCCCATCCTAGTGAACGCATGAGCGAGGCACGTGACGCGTTCGTGATCGAGGACAACCGCCGCCAGGTGGAACGCCTCGAAAAACTGGGCTGGTACCACTCCATCGAATTGCCGGACGGGCAGGTGATCGAAGGCCACCAATCGCTGGAGCAGCAACGACGCCGCATCCTCCAATTCCCGATTCCCGACGATTTGACCGGCAAGCGCGTGCTGGACGTCGGCGCGTGGGACGGCTGGTTCAGCTTCGAAATGGAGCGGCGAGGGGCGCAGGTGGTTGCGCTCGACATGGCCCGGAACACGCGGCTGTTGGAGGCACGGCGGCTGCTGGGCTCGAAAATCGAGTACCGGATCGGCGACATCTGCCGGTTGACGTGGCGGGATTTGGGCACTTTCGACATCGTCTTGTTCTTCGGCGTGCTGTACCACGTGAAGCATCCGCTGTTGGCGCTCGAAAACGTCTGCGGCATGACCCGGGAAATGGCGTGCATCGAATCGTTCGTGAGCGATCCCGACCCGGATGCGATTCCCGTGATGGAGTATTACGAGACGGGCGAACTGCGAGGACAGTTGGACAACTGGGTGGGTCCGAATGCGGCCTGCCTACTGGCGTTCACGCGTACCGCTGGTTTTGCCCGGGTGAAATTCGAAAGCGCGCTGGCGGAACGTGCGCATGTGACTGCGTGGCGGCAATGGCCGCTTGAAGAAGTTTCCGAGCCCGCACCGGAAGTCCTGTGCGTGGACAACGCGGCAACGCACGACCACCAGTTCTCGGCGGACGCCGACGACTACATCACGTTCTATTTCAAACACCCGCGGACCGACCTCAATTGCGAGAATGTCCGCCCGGTGGTGGGTCCGTTTGGCTCGCGGCCGATCCACGTGGCCGATACCGGCGGCGGCTGGCAGGCCACCTGCAAGATTCCCCCTGGGCTGGCCCCCGGATGGTACCCGGCCCGATTGGCGATCGCGGGCAGCGACTACTGCGCACCCATCCAGATTGCCGTGGAAACGCCGCAGCCTTGGGTTTCGGACGATTCCGGAGACCTGCGGATCACGCGCGTCACCGATGGACGCACCTTCGAGGATGACCGGATCCATTGTGGACCCGACGCATGCTTGTCGGTCTGGGTCGTCGGCTTACCGGCGGACGCTGCGGCAACTGACGTCCGGGTCCGACTGAACGGCACGGACTTGCCGGCAATCTGGCTGGCACCCGTAGTCGGGGAAAATCCGCGGCAAGTGAATGCACTGCTTCCGACGGGCGTCGAACCGGGCCCGGCCCAAATCAGCATCGTAGCCGGGGGCCTAGAAGGCTCCTCGGCAGCCGCAAACCTCGTTTCCTAAACATACAGAATGTCCGTACTCCTAACCTGCGATTCCCTTGAAAAGTCCTTCGGGTCCCGGACCGTCTTCAGCGGCATCGCCCTGAGCATCCATGCGGACGACCGCCTCGGCATCATCGGCCCGAATGGAGCCGGAAAATCCACCTTCCTCCAGATCCTGGGGGGCACGCTCGATTCCGATGCGGGCACGGTTTCGATCCGGAAGGGCGTGCGCCTTGCGATGGTGCAGCAGGATCCGGAGTTCGACTCCACGTCGACCATCCGCGAGATCGTAACCGCCGCAGCGCCGGTCTCCGACCAGACGGAGGTGGAGGTTTCCATCATCCTGAGCCGGGTCGGATTCCCGGATTCGACGGCCACCGCCCCAACACTTTCGGGTGGGTGGAAGAAGCGTTTGGCGATCGCGGAGGCGTTGGCGAAGAAGCCCGACATCCTGCTGCTCGACGAGCCCACGAACCACTTGGACGTGGAGGGCATCCTCTGGCTGGAAAAGCTGCTGACCAATTCCGGGATAGCATCGGTTTTCGTCACCCACGACCGGTACTTCCTCGAAAACGTGGCGACGCGCGTTGCGGAGATCAACCGGTCATACCCCTTGGGTCTTTTTACGGCGACGGGCAACTATAGCCGGTTCCTGGAAAAGCGGGCGGAGTTCCTGAAAGCCCAGCGCCGGGAACAGGACGCGCTGGCAAATCTGGTCACGCGGGAGATCGAGTGGCTGCGCCGGGGCGCGAAAGCCCGGACGTCGAAATCCAAGGCCCGCATCGACGACGCGATGGACTTGCAGGTAAAGCTGGCCGATGTCACGGAGCGCAACCAAAAGGGCACGTCGCTGGTGGACTTCAGCGCGACCGGGCGCATGACAAAACGGCTCATCCATGTCGAGGGGATCTCGAAAGGCATGGGCGGCAAGGGCGAGCTGTTCTCCAACTTGACCCTGACGCTTGGGCCGGGCGTGCGGCTGGGAATCCTGGGGTCGAACGGTTGTGGAAAGACAACCCTGCTGAAGATCCTGGCAGGGGAATTGGAACCGGATTCGGGCGAGGCCCGGCGTGCGGAAGGCCTGAAGATCGCGTATTTCGAACAGAGCCGCGACACGGTGGACCCTGAAACCTCACTGCGACGGGCGTTGGCACCGGAAGGCGACACTGTCATGTTCCGGGACCGTCCGCAGCACGTGGCGGGTTGGGCGGCGCGGTTCCTATTCCGGCAGGAGCAATTGGATTTGCCCATCGGACGCCTTTCGGGCGGCGAGCGGGCCCGGGTGTACATCGCGCGGCTGATGCTGCGCCCGGCGGACGTCCTACTGCTGGACGAGCCGACGAACGACCTCGACATCCCGACGCTCGAAGTCCTGGAGCAGAATCTGGGCGATTTCCCTGGCGCGATCGCGCTGGTAACCCACGACCGGTTCCTGCTGGACAGGTTGTCCACGGTGCTTCTCGCAATGGATGGCCAGGGCAACACGGAGTTTTTCGCTGAGCTAGCCCAGTGGGAGCAGGCTGTTTCGGCCAAGAAATCGCCGCCGAAGGAGTCCAAGCGCGCCCAGGAATCTGCTGCTCCGGCTGCTCCGAAGAAAAAACATACGTACAAGGAAGCGCGGGAGTACGAGCAGATGGAGCAGTTGGTCACACTGGCCGAAGAAGCTCTGGACAAGACCCGCACCCAGTTGGAATTGCCCGAGGTGGTGAGCGACCCCGCGAAGTTGACCAAGGCCGTGGCCGACATGGATGCGGCTCAGGACGTTGTCGACCAGCTGTATGCCCGGTGGGCGGAGTTGGAAGCCAAACTGGCGTAATTGCGGTACACTCCGGGTAGGAGTTTGTATGGCCAGTGCCGCTACGACCCTTGTAACCTTCGCCGAATTGGAACAGATGCCGGAACTGCCCGGTGACCGCTGGGAACTCCACGAGGGGGAACTGGTTCGGGTGCCGCCGCCATTGCATGGACATCGACTGATACAACGGATTATCCAGCGTACTCTGGAGCGAGGACTCGGACGCCGGTTTCAAGTGGAGATCGAACTTGGATTTCGCACTCTGGGTGAACACGAATACAGGGTAGCCGACGTTGCGGTCATGTCGTCCGACCGCTGGAGGCTGGTCCCTAGGAACGGCTACATCGAGGGTGCGCCGGAAATCGTGATCGAAGCAATTTTGCCCTCGAACAGACTGGCGGTAATTCGGCGGACCGGGGAACTTTGTCTCGCGAACGGCTGCATCCAGTTCTGGACCGTTGATCCCAAACGGGGCACAATCCAAGTGCGGGACCGCGACGGACTAGAAGCCGAATATGGCCCCGGAGACCAACTTCCACTGCCGTTCGGCTGCGGACTTCTGGGTGTCTCATCGGTGTTCGAATAACCGGTAACCGGTTACATGTCGTGGAAGCGGATTTCCACGGCAACCTTAACCGCAACCGGTTTGCCGTCCTTCATGCCGGGGTTGAACTGCCATTTCTGGACCGCTTCGACGGCCGCTTGGTCGATGTCCTTTTCCAAGGACAGGACCACATGGACCTTCGTCGGCTCGCCTGACGGGGACACAACCAACCCAATAAGAACGGTACCGGTAACCTTGAAGCCCTTCGACGGGTGCTGGGGTTGGACCTGCTTTGTGAGACGCGGGGCGGAGACGCCATTGCCGACTTCATAGACGGCTTCCTCCGGCGACGGCGGAGTCTGGGCCGACGCAAAAAGAAGAGCGCTCATGAGAAGGATGATGAAACGCAAACGGGAGTCCACTACTTAGGGTACTAAAAGGGTCGGATGAGACCGTATGCGGCGCGCTCGAAGTCGCCGAGGAGCCCCACCGCCTCCTTGTCGACAAACGGCAGGAACTGCATCATGAGCACCCCGCAGACGTTCTTCACCGGATCGATCCAATAGAAGGTATTGAATAAACCAGCCCAAGCCATGCTCCCGGCGGAACGACCGTGGTCGTAGGCATCTGTATTCAAGAGGAAACCGAGGCTCCACTTTTCGGTGTGGCCGGGCTGGATGTCCACGTCGGCGGACGTTTCCGGCGCGAAGCTCTTCATCTTGCCGGCTGTCAAGGAGCCAATCTGGTTGGTTTTCAGCAGCTCCACAGTCTTCGGCTGCAGGATCTGCTGGGTGTTGATTCCGCGTCCGTTGCCGAGGATCATTTGCATGA
Organism: uncultured Acidobacteriia bacterium; assembly: GCA_903925015.1. GTDB lineage: Bacteria > Acidobacteriota > Terriglobia > Bryobacterales > Bryobacteraceae > BOG-234. The sequence continues at coordinate 18,138 of CAIYDY010000039.1, read as the reverse complement.
ACTTGGTGTAGTCCGCCACGGTGGAGTACAGGCCCCCGCCTCCGTTGAAGGACTTTGGCACAGTCGGCGGCTTCCGTTCCAGTTCCTTGAGCCTGCCGTCGGGTTGGCGGGTGGCACCGGTAACCAGCCGGTCAAACTTCGAGTCGGGAACAAGGAAGCTGGTATCGACCATATCCAGCCGCCGCAGGATGTTGACTTGGAAGTATTCCTCCAGCGTCATACCGGAAAGGCGTTCCACCAGGCGTCCGGCCCAGTCGATGCCGGTGCCGTATTGCCACCGGGTCCCGGGGTCGAACATGAGCGCTTCGGGGCGGCCTTCCTTCTCGGCATACCGGAACGCGTTGGCGTCCCACCGGGAGTAGCAAAGGCCCGAGGTGTGGATGAGCAGGTGGCGGAGCGTAATTGGTGTCTTGGACGGGCGGAGAATTGGCTCTCCCATGGAATCGAAACCGGTGACGACCGGTATCCGAGCCAACTCCCGAAGGACCTTGCCGACCGGGTCGTCCAGCCCGATTTCATCCCGCTCCACCAATTGAAGGGCGGCCACGGTTGTAATGGCCTTGGTCATGGAGGCGATGCTGAAGATGGAATCAACGGTGACGTGGGTGCCGGATGAATCGCGGACACCGAACGCTCCGGAATAGAGGGGCTTGTCGAGCCCAGAGAGCATCGCGACGACTGCAGGTATCCCACGCTTGGCGATGCCATCGCGCAAGGTGGCGTCGAGCGCGGCTGTGTCCGCGCCGGAAAGTACAGATGGCGAGGCGAGGGCGGTTCCGGTCACAGTGGCAAATTGGCGGCGGGTCATGCGACCAGAATTATACCGCCTTGGAAGTGCATGTGGTTCCAGTCCGCTACAATCGCATTAGTGCGCCGTATCCTTTTTGTGGTGAACGTCTTGCTTGGGACGGCCGCCGTTGCCGCCGCGGGCGTCTTCTACTGGTACTTCCTTCGTGCCCTGCCGGAAACTTCCGGGGAAGCAGCCATACCGGTCCAAAAACGCGTGGAGGTGGTGCGCGACAGCATTGGCGTGCCGCACATCACCGCCCAATCGGAAGAGGATGCTTGGGCAGCCCAAGGCTACGTAACTGCATCCGACCGCCTCTGGCAAATGGACACATTGCGGCGGGTTGCAGGCGGCGACTTGGCGGAAATTGTGGGCTTGGCGGGCTTGGAGGCTGATCGCGAGGCTAGGCGCTTGCGATTGCGCCGCACGGCCGAGGAGATTTACACCAAGCTGTCGGAAAAGGACCGGCGGGCGTTCGCGGCCTATGCGAGGGGCGTCAACTCGTATATCGAATCGCACCGGGGCCGGTACAGTTTCGAATTTGCAGTGCTGGGGTACGATCCGCGGCCATGGAGCGCCGTTGACGGAATCCTGTCGTCGCTGCAGATGTTCCGCACTTTGACCAACGACTGGAAGACCAAGGTTCTGAAGCAGCAGATGCTGCGGGGCGGCGAACCGGAGAAGGTGGCGTTTCTGTTCCCGACGCGTACTGTTTGGGGATTTGCCCCGGGGATGGGCTCCGAGGTCCATCCGGGATCCAACGCGTGGGCCGTTTCCGGAGCCCATACCGCAAGCGGCAAACCGTTGCTTTCCAATGACATGCACTTGGAATTCGGATTGCCCGGCGTCTGGTACATGGTCCATCTGAAAGCGCCGGGATTGAATGTTTCCGGTGTGTCACTTCCCGGATTGCCTGGCGTGGTGGGCGGCCACAACGACCGGATCGCTTGGGGAATGACCAATCTCGGTTTCGACACCCAGGACCTGTATGAGGAGCGCATGGATGTCCGCACTGGCCAATACGTCTTCCAGCAGCATCTGGAACAGGCGAGGCAGGAGCGCGAATCCATTCCCGTGAAGGGACGCACGCCAGAGGAAAGCCTCAATTGGGTGACCCGCCACGGACCCACCATCAGCGTTGCCGAAGGAAAGATCGCGGCTCTGAAGTGGACCGGATACGACGGATCCATCTTCCACAACGTGTTCCTGGACATCAACCGGGCACGAAACTGGGATGAGTTCCAAACGGCGCTTATGGATTTTGGCGGCCCCCCGCAAAACTTCGTCTATGCCGATGTGGACGGCAATATTGGATACCACGCAGCCGGAAAACTGCCGATCCGACGGAATTACACCGGGGACCTGCCTGTGGATGGCTCATCAGGGAATTTCGAATGGGATGGATACATTCCTTTCGCGGAATTGCCCCACGCGTTCAACCCGAAAACAGGCTACATTGTCACCGCAAATCAAAACCCGTTTCCCGATGATTACGCCTACAAAATTGCCGGTGGATTTGCGCCGCCATACCGGGCAACGCAGATCCAAAACCTGCTGGCGTCGGCCGGGAACAAACTGAAACCCAGCGACAACCTTCGCATCCAGACCGATGTCTACAGCGGATTCGCCAAATTTTTGGCGCGGCAACTGGTGGAAGTCTACGACAAACGGGGCGCGAACAATAAGCCGTTGACAGAGGCGGTGGAAACACTGCGGAAGTGGGACGGCCAAATGGACCAGGATTTGGCGCAGCCGCTGATCGTTACTTTGGCGTTCCAGCATCTGAGGAAGGCTGTGGCCGACCGCGTGGCACCGGGCGCTGGAGCCTCCTACGAACACCAGATGGGTCCGGCTGTGGTGGAACGGCTGTTGAAGGAACGACCGGAGGGCTGGTTCTCGGACTACAACGAATTGCTGCTGCGCTGCCTCTCCGCGGGCATCGAGGAGGGCCAGAAACTACAGGGACTGGCCCCGTCCCGGTGGCGCTGGGGCAAGTACACGTATGCGGAGATCCAACACCCGGTAGGCGGCAAGGTTCCTTATGTGGGGAAATATTTCAATATTGGACCGGTACCGATGAGTGGAGCATCCACAACCGTGAAGCAGACAACGCGGCGGCTGGGCCCCTCGGAACGGATGGATGCGGCGGTGGGCAACTGGGATGAATCGTTGATGAATATTCCCATCGGCCAGTCTGGAAGCGTGGCGTCGTCCCATTACAAGGACCAGTGGGAAATCTACTACGCCGGGCGGAGCTTCCCGATGCAGTTCACCAAGGTGGATGGCAAGGACACCTTGGTCCTAGTGCCGGAAAAGTAGCCTACTTCCCAACCTCGAAACCGTACTCGCGGATGGTGTTGCCAGCTGCGTCCTCCAGACGGACAATGTAGGCACCGGGAGTCAAGGCACGATCCACCTTGGCTTGGACACCGGCGGGCGACTCAACCGGCTGGCCTTTCCACATTTCGTCCCTGCCCGAATACACCTTCACCACGGCGTTGGCGGGCAACGATCCGCTCAGCAGCAAATCGTACTCACGAGCCTGCGGTGCGGTGATGGCATCGCCCCGGGTCGCTGCCAGAGCCAAGGTCGCAACGGGCACCAAGGAACGGTTGTCAGATTGGCGCACAAACAGCATGACAACCAGAACCGCCGCCGCGCCAGCCACCGCCATGCCGGGCAGCATCCAACTGCGCCAAGCAAACAGCGACCAAGGAAACTTGGGTTCCACCGCATCCAGATAGGGCGGATTCTTTCGCAACGCGCTTGTCATGGCGAATGCAAAGGCCCCGACTTCATCCAAACGGTGACGGCAAGGGTCACATAACAGAAGGTGCGACTCGATCCGGTCTTCCTCCGGCTCGGCCAACCGGTCCAATGCGTAGAGTTCCAGTTGGTCGTCGGAAAGGTGAAGCGATAGGTCCACGTCAATTGCTCCTGTATATGGAGTGCGTTGGCGGCAAAATTTTCTCACTCATCGCCAAAATATTTTTTCACACCGAGTACTGTACCCTGGGCAATTCGCCGTCCCATTTTCCCGAACCGGGTGAGTGCCCGTGATTTCAGAAGACGGAATTGGTTGTAGGAAAGGTGCATCTGTTCCATGATTGTTTCCATGGACTGCTCGTCCACATAGAAGCGGAAGAGGATCTCCCGATCCTTTGGCGAGATGCTTTGAAGCACTTTCCTCGCGATCTCCTCCCGCTGGCGGTCGAGCACGCCGCGCTCGGGGTCCTCCCGGCCATCGGACAGGGAAAAAACGTTGTCCTCGTAATCGACCTCCGTGTGCCGGCGGATGACAGCTTCGGAGATGATGGCTGCAATCTGGCGTTTGACCACAGTCTTGACAAACCCCATCAATCGGTCCGGATCGCGAAGCTCCCCGTTCCGGATCGCCTCGACCACAATCAGGAACACATCGTGAACCCGGTCATCAACGTCCGCCGAGCCGAGCTTGCGGAGAAGGAAGAAGCGTACGCCGCGGCCGAAGACGTGGTACAGCTCACCCATCGCCTCGGAGTCGCCGTTCCGGATGCGCAGAACCAACTCGGACCAGTCCGGAATCCTGAGCGGGTCTGGCCGATCATCTTCCGAAATTGGCATCATGCCTACCATTGCAACCGATTCTAGCAACCCCACAACGTCCGCTGTTCGGGATTACTGGAGCCTGCTAAGAAGAAAGTACCCAGCCCACTGCAAGGGCTCGGAGGATTTTCCGGCCACGGACGAGCCAGACTTGCTTTTGGCGCTCAACTGGGCGTACCGGAGGGCGAATGCGGGGCCTTTTTCGGGCGACTGGCGCAGGGCAGCATAGAAATCCCCCATGAAGATGCGGGCCCCCTCGTCGGGGATATCCCACTGAGTGGCCAGTACACCTCCGGCTCCAGCGCCGATCCAAGCACGCGTCAGACCCATGAGGCCCGAACTGGGCAACGACTCTCCTTGGGCCGAGTGGCAACCATCCATCACCACAAGACTGGCCGTGACAGGTCTGGCGACAATTTCCTTGGGTCCCAGCAGGCCCATCGATCCAGACGCGTCGAGCCCCAATGCGATCATGCCGGAGTTGAAATCACCAGGGGCGCTCACGACGTGGGTGGCAAAGTGGATGATGGCGGGATTGCGACGGAGTCCGACTCGAACACCCTCCAACGTCGCCGCATTGCCGATGAGTACCTCGGACTTGGATGGATTCCAGCTTGCAGCAGACGCTTCCGCCTCGGCAGCGGTGTTCGGTAGTCGCGGCAAGGCGTAACCGACACCTGCTTTTCCATGGTAACGGACATCTGCAACGTTGTAGACCGGATCGCCAACGGCAAGGAGGGCACCATCACCGGGGAGGGCGGAGCGCTGCAGCAGCATCGCGCTCGGGATGGATTGAAGGGCGACACGGTCCACCAAGTATGTTGGTGCGTCCTGACCTCGGCCGGCAGTTGATCCAATCACAAGGGCCGCAAACGGCAGTTCATGGAGGGGTCCGTCCAGCTCCAGAAGCCAGCGCGGCTTGTCCAGAAGCGCGGACGGAATTTGCCCAAACAGCTCGGAGTAGAGCTTCGCACCCAGCTTTTCCGACGGCACACTGGCAGTTAGTTGGCGCCGGAATTCGGCAATTTCGGAACTGAGCTGGGACAGTGGCGGCAGCTGCCAAGTGGCAACATGTCCACGATCCACCGCCCAAACCCATGAGCTGGTGCCAGTCACGTGGAAGCTCAGGAGCAGGGAGTCCGGGGAAAGGGTGCGCTGGATGTGGTCGAGGACGGAAATCGCCGACGACGGTTCCAGGGCAGTGGTCGGCCCTGCTGCCTGTGCCTCGATCTGCTGGAGCTGGTTTTGGAGCAGTTCGGCCTGCGCTGAAGATTTCGCCGTGGGCTGGCTTACCGCCGTTCGCTGAACGGACTGGTATTTGGCGAGCAGGGTCCAGTAGTTTGGCGGCAGGCGGGTCCGCCAGTCGTTTGGGCTCGGCACGAGGGCTCGGAGGCTCCACAGGCGGTCTTGCTCGGCAACGTCGAAGGTTTCGCGCAGCAGGGCGGCGTTGCCAGTTTGTCGCGCAACCCGGTTCCCGGAATCCACAAAACCCTCGAACACCCAGTTGAGGCGACCGGATTCGAAGGCGATCCGATCCTGGTCGGCCGGAACCATATCGGCCCGCATTTGGGCCGCAATGCGTCGCGCCTCACGGAAGTCGGCGAGGGCACCAACCGCATCGCCCTTCACGGAGCGAAACCGACCGCGATCCATGTAGAGCCCCCAGCGGGGCTTGCCACCGGGTGGGGCGGACAAGGCGGCATCAAACAGGTCGGTGGCTGCGCGAACATCCCCCTGCCGGCCCCTCAACTGACCCAGATTGTCGAGCACGTTCGCAATGTCTTGGAATCCATGTTGTCGTGCCAGGCGCAGAGCCTCGCACAGGGCCCACTCGGCCGTGGATAGCCGCCCGGCGTCAATGCTGTCGGACCCGAGAGCCGCCAGTGCCAGCATGGCGGGGTGGAGATTGGATTGGTCGATCAGGTCATTGATCGCCACCTTGTATGCCAGCTCAGCGGCGTCAAATTGGCGCTGCTGCTCGAGCGCGCCGGCCAATTGGCACCGGAGAATGGCCCTGGTGGAAGGGTAACGGTCGATTTCAGGATTTGCCAGGGCCTGGGTGGAAATCTGTACAGCATTGGCTGGCTGGTTCAGGTGGATGTAAGTGCTGGCCAAATTGTTCGCAGCAGCCAGAGCGGGCTCCATCTGGCGAACGGATTCGGCTAAGAACTTGGCTTTCAGCAGGTCCTCGACAGCCGCACGATACTGGAGCAGCACAAGGGAACAGGCCGCGACATTGTTCCAATGCCAAGCTGCCTCGCGTTTCAAGCGACGTTTCTCCGCAAGCTGTGCCACGGCACGGAAGGCGTCCCGAGCCTCAATGTAGCGACCAGACTTGTAAAGCTGGACCGCAGCGTCACCCAAGTGGCGCACTTCGGCCAAGTCTTTGGAAACAATCCCGTGACCCGGCCCCGCCGCCGCCTCCCGCGAGCCCGCCAGCACCAATGCAAATGCCGACAACGCGACAAGAACCGCAATAGTCTTAGTGTTTTTCCCTGACCGGACAGGCTTCAAGTATCCTCCGCCGGAATCCCTTTTCGGAACTGACTATCAAAACAGTCTACAACCCCAGCGGATATTTCTCGAGACTACAAAGGACAATCGAGGTACTGGTGAAATTACCAACAACCAGCCACCCAGGAACCCGTCATGCCGAGCTGGATCCCGGAGTGGCCGGTTGCGGCCGTTTTAGAACCAGTCGCAGATGAAATCGAAGAACTGGCCAATGATGATGATCGGATCGTTTGACATGTTATGCTCTCTTTCTTCCCTCCGGTTTCTGCCGGATTGTGAGTCCAAACTAGCGAACGAGGTGGTCAATTCCGAACCATCGTTTTTGCAAGCCGTTGAAAATAAAAGAAAAATAGAGCAAAAATAGTTTTGACTGAGCTCCGTGGACTGCTGTAGATTGGGTATGGAGATATGAAAATATTGGTTCGCCGCGTCACCAGCGGATTGCTTTTCCCGTGGATTCTTTTCGCAGCGGGCAGCTACACCGGGGGACGCGTGTGCGCTGGCTGCCATGCCGAAATCGCCGCAGGGTGGAGTGCCACGCCCATGGCCCGGTCATTCTCCAAGGCAAAAAGTCCTATCAATGGGACCTACCGCCACGACTTATCCGGCGAGCGTTTCACCTGGATTAGTCAGATCGGGAAGACACAGCTCAGGCGCGAACAGGATGGGTTCGGGGGAAGCTCCGTAAATATCCTGGAGAAAAAAGTGGAGTACCAGTTTGGCTCCGGCAACCATGCGCGCAGCTATTTCGGATTGGACTCGGCCGGCAACATGGTGGAGCTACCCATCAGCTGGTACGCGGACCGCACCGGGGACCCCGACCGCGGCCACTGGGCAATGAGTCCGGGATACAATTCCGCCCGGCACTCCGGATTCAGCAGGCGCATCACAGACCAGTGCCTGTTTTGCCACACGGCCTATCCGCAGGCGGGTGCCCTGCCTGACCCAATGGATTGCGAGCGGTGCCACGGACCCGGTTCACAGCACGTGGAGCTGTCACGCCAAGGGAAAACCGGTGGAATCGTCAACCCCGCCCGCCTCGCACCGGACCGCAGTATGGAAGTCTGCCTCCAATGCCACCTGGAGACAACCAACCTGAGCCTGCCGGGATCCATTCTGCGATATGGAAGAGATGTATTTTCCTACGTGCCCGGCGAGCCATTGGGCAACTACGCCCAATACTTTGACCACGCCCCCGGAACCGGGCATGAAGACAAACTTGAATTCGCCAGCGCGCCATACCGCCTGTTCCAATCGCAGTGCTTCCTGAAGAGTGCCGGAAAGCTGACCTGCACCACCTGCCATCGGCCCCACGGGGGGGCCCCGGGAAGGAACTCTTACGCCGACGCGTGCCGGAGCTGCCATGCGTCGGCGATCGACAGCATGGTTGCTGCGCGACGCCATCCGGGGGATGGGGATTGCGTGGCGTGCCACATGGGACGCCGTCGTCCTTCGGACGCGGTCGAGGTTGTTATCGCGGACCACAAGATCAGCCGGACACCGTCCAAAGCGGGGCAGAGTGTGACCGTGGAACAAAATTCGGCGAGTACGCCCCCTTATCGGGGAAAGGTTGTGCAGTATTACCCGCCCCAAGCCGACGAACTCTATCTGGCGGTCGCCCAAGTACGCAACCAAGCAAACTTGGTGGGGGGGATCCCGGACCTTGAGGCCGCGATCACGCGGTTGCAGCCGATAGAACCCGGCCTGTTCATTGATTTGGCCGACGCATACCGGCACGCCGGGAACCTGCAGAAGGCCGAGGCGGCATACAGGAGAGCGGTCGAGCTTGGCGGGGACTGGCGTCCCGTCCATGGCTTGGGTCTAACGCTGTCGGCCCAAGGGAGGCTGAAGCCGGGCGAAGACGCACTCCGGACTGCGAAGGAGCTGGCCTCGTCCGAGCCGATTGTTTACGAATCCCTGGCTGGGAATTTGACAGCACAGGGAAGGATCCGGGACGCAGTCGGCGTCTTGCGGGAAGGCATTCGAAAAATGCCGGATTCACCCGACCTGCATAACAATTTGGGAACGTCTCTAGTGCGCCTCGGAGACTCGGCGAGTGCGGAGGCCGAACTTCGCGAGGCAGTTCGATTGCGTCCGGAATTGCCGAACATCCGGGTGAATCTGGCAGAAGTGCTGTCTCGAAACGGAAAGTGGCCGGAAGCCAAATTCGAGTTCGAATGGGCGCTGCGCCTGGACCCGACCTCGGCATCGGTACTTTCGAGCTACGGAACCGCGTTGTTCACCCACGGCGAACTACCGGCAGCCAAGAGCCGCTTCGAGGCCGCCCTACGAATTGACCCGACACTATCCAACACCCACAACAATCTGGGCACGGTACTCAAGAAACTTGGGGACCGCGCGGGGGCCCGGTCGGAGTTCGAGGAAGCGATTCGACTTCAGCCCGAATTCGCCGTAGCCCGGTACAATTTCGCATTGGAGGTCGTGGCGATGGACGCGGTTGCCGCTGAATCCCAGCTCCGCGAGGCGTTGCACCGGGCACCAAACTACTACGCGGCACATTTCGAGCTGGCCAATATTCTTTTGGCGCGAGGCGCAACCGGCGAAGCACAGCAGCACCTGCAGGCAGCCTCAAAAACTCCCGACCCGGCGCTTGGCAACGCTGTGAATCGGAGGCTCGCAACAATAAAATAGCCCAACCCTACCTTAGGCCAGTTGCCCCTGATCCATGGAAGTGATAGTGTTCCATGCAGGGTCCAGGGGTCTGTATCCAAAAGCTGTATCCCGAATTGGTCCAAAACATTGGGAGGGTTTTCATATGCGGCTAGTCACCGGCATAGTTGTGTCCGCACTGTTTGCGGGCGCGTTGTTCGCGCAAAACGATAGAGGCACCATCACCGGGTCGGTTACCGATCCAGCTGGTGCCGTAATTCCAAACGCCAGCATCACCGTATTCAACGCCGAAACCGGTGCCGAATTCAAAACCAACACGACTGGAACGGGCAATTACACGATCCCGTCGCTCGTTGTCGGCAAGTACAGCGTGACCGTGGAAGTCACGGGCTTCAAGAAGTTCACCGAGAAGAACGTGGAAGTGCAGGTGGCGACCACCAACCGAGTTGACGTTCAGATGCAGGTCGGCGCGACATCGGACACGGTTACAGTTTCCGACGAGGCCTCGGTCCTGAAGACCGAAACGGCCGAGCAAAGCACCATCATCACCGGCCAGAAGATCAACGAGCTTCCGCTGAACTTCGGCGGCGGCGGCGGCGGTACCGGCAATATCCGCAGCCCGTACCTGTTCAACGTGCTTTCGCCGGGTGTCGCGGATAACGCGCTTGGCCAAGGCGACACCGCGAATGTGAACGGCCTTCCCGCAAGCACGTTCCGGGTGCAGGTGGACGGCCAGGACGCCACCAGCCAGAACGATACGGCGTGGACCTCCACCGTGGCCGCTCCGTCGGTCGACATGGTTCAGGAATTCTCCCTGCAGACCAGCAACTACGCCGCCGAATTCGGCCAGGCCGGTGGCGGGTTCTACAACTTCACAACCAAGTCCGGCACGAACAATGTGCACGGGTCGGTCTACGAGTACTTCACCAACGAGGCGCTGGATGCCCGCCGCGCCTACACCTACGTCCGTCCGCGCAGCCGGAAGAACGATTTCGGCGGTACCGTCGGCGGCCCCGTCTGGATTCCCAAAATCTACAACGGGCGCAACAAGACATTTTTCTTCTTCAACTGGGAAACCTACCGGAACAACGTGATCGCGGCTGGCAGCTTCCTCACAGTCCCCACCACTCAGATGCGCGCCGGCGACTTCAGCCAGCTGCTGACAGGCAAGAACCTTGGCACCGACATCGCGGGCAGGGCCATTCTCGAAAACACAATCTACAACCCCACCACGGCACGCCTGTTCAACGGACAAACCATCACCGATCCGTTCGTCGGAAACGTCATCCCGCAGAGCCTGATGGATCCCGTCTCGCTCAAGATCCAGGCACTGATTCCGCTCCCAACCAACAACTTGATCACCCAGAACTGGGCCCAGAACAACCCCAACTACCGACGCCAGAAGATCCCGGCCGGCAAGTTGGACCAAGTTCTGCCCGATAGCTCGCATCTCTCGTTCTACTTTTCCAAGCAGGACACCAGCCAGCTCACCAACGCCGACGGCCTGCCCTTCCCGATCTCAGCCGTTCGCGTCCAGGAAATTTATGGCAATACCGCCCGGCTGAACTACGACAAGTCCATCACTCCAACGCTATTGATGCATGCCGGCATCGGATACCAGCGCTTCCACAACCCGGACAGTTCCCCGGCGGAGTCGTTGAACTATGACGCCGTGGGCCAACTCGGATTCAAGGGCAGCGCCACCAACCCCGGCGGCTTCCCGCGCATCAATGGCCTCTCCGGTGCGCTGAGCGCGGGCATGAGCCAAGCACCTGGACCGAGCAACGCCAACAAGTACTACGATGGTGCCCTCACCACCACCGCGACCGCGACCTACATCCGCGGCAACCACACCTACAAACTGGGCGGCGAATGGCGGCTCAACAGCTGGACCGACCGCAACACGCGCGGTTCCCAGGGCATTCTCAACTTCAGCACCAACCAGACAGCCATGCCCTACGCACAAACTTCGGCATTCGGGGCGGGTGTGATCGGCTTCGGCTATGCCAGCTTCCTGCTGGGCGCGGTCGACAGCGCCTCGGTAAACGCGGTGCAGGATCCGCAACTTCGGAAGCAGGCTTGGGGCATGTACCTGCAGGACACGTGGAAGATCACCCGCAAACTGACTCTTGACTACGGCCTCCGGTACGATTTGGAAGGCCAAGGGCACGAAATCCACTACCGGACCAGCATGTTCGGACCGTCCATCCCGAATCCAACCGTCGGCAACATCCCCGGCGGACTCGTGTACGAGGGCTTCGGCAAAGGCCGCTGCAACTGCAACTTCGTCAACACTTACCCCTACAATGTAGGGCCACGGCTGGGCGTCGCGTATTCGTTGGACAGCAAGACTGTGATCCGTGGCGGCTTCGGCGTGAACTATGGCGCGCCGCCGACTTTCAGCTACATCACCAATTCTGCGCTCCTGGGCGTCGGCTTCAACCAGCTGAACTTCACCAACACCAATACCGGCTTCGGCACGGCAGCGGTCACCATGAAGAACGGTCTGATCTACAATCAAGCGGATCTGTACGACGCCTCGCTGAATCCCGGCCTCGTCCCAACCACGAACAACCAATTGGGCACGTTCAACTACCTTCTCGACAAGAACGCCCGCCCGGCCCGCATCCTGCAATACAGCATCGGCGCACAGCGGGAGGTCCTGAGGGGCTTGGTCGTGGAAGCCTCCTACGTTGGCAACCGCGGTGCCTACGAGAGCGCTGCCAGCTTGAACAACATCAACGCGATCCCGCAATCGACGTTTGACAAGTACAAGATTGACCCGACAACAAGCGCCGGGCAGAGCTTGCTGACCTCACGAATCGACAGCGCGGCAGCCAAGACGGCAGGAATCCCCATGCCGTACTCGACCTTCCCCGTGGCGCAGACGGTGGCGCAGGCCATCCGCCCGTATCCGCAGGTGAACGGCAACGTCACCACCACTTGGGCACCGATTGGCGACAGCTGGTACAACTCGCTGCAGGCCAAGGTGACCAAGCGCTCCTCACACGGCTTCAGCGGCCAGGGTGCGTTCACTTGGAGCAAGTCCCTGATCACGCCCGGCGGCACCATCAACAATGTGTTCAACCGCAAGGTGAACAAGTCGATTGCCGCGTTCGACCAACCGCTGGTGCTGAACTTCGCGGCCGAATACGAGACCCAGAAGTACTCGAAGAACAAGCTGGTGAACCACCTGACCTCCGGCTGGACGATTGCCAGCCTGTTCGCGCTTTCGAGCGGCTTGCCGATCGCGAGTCCGACGTCGTCGAACAACCAAAACAGCTGGTACTTCCAAGGCACGCTGGAAAACCGTGTCGCAGGTGTCCCGCTGTTCCTGAAGGACCCCAACTGCAAATGCTTCGACCCGACGAAGGATTTCATCCTGAATCCGGCCGCTTGGGCGAATCCGGCAAGTGGCCAATGGGGCACGGCGGCACCGTATTACAACGACTTCCGTTTCGCACGGCGGCCTGGCCAGCAGATTAGTTTCGGGCGGAGGTTCGCGTTGGGGGAGAAGAGGGCGTTTGAAATTCGCGCCGAGTTCTTCAACTTCATGAACCATCTCTACTTTGCCAATCCCAGCACCGGCGGGCCGCAGGGCGCGCGTTCGTGCACTGCGGGCGGCACGGTCGGGTCGGACGGGCGCTGCTCGGCTGGCACGGCCAGTTCCGGATTCGGTTTCGTGAACCCGAATTCCCCGCAGACGCCGCCGAGGAACGGGCAGTTGGTGGCACGGATTACGTTCTAAGGTGTAGCTTCGCGGATGGCTGTACGGTTGGACAGCCATCCGCTATCTCCAAACCAATGCTTCCCGTGCTTGATCGAACAGTGCTTTCAGTTCAGGGATGTCTTTCTGCTGACGGAGCATTTCGTGCCAAACCGTTGGATGGCTCTCACCGAGCAATGCCTTTTTGAGTTGATCCAAATGGACTGCATCGCCACCCCGGTCTCGGTGGAAAATGTACTCGGTCAGGCGGGCACGATAACCCTCATACGCCTTGCGCCTAGTTGCTGGGCCAATGTCGCGGCGCTTCGACCGTAGAATTTCAATTGTGTACTCGGCCCGCCTTCGCGAAACCGTCCCGTCGTCAGCCGTGGGGAAGAAGTTGTAGGTGTGCCCGACGAGATCGAGTTTCATGAACTCCAGCGGGTCGTCTACTCGCGGGTTCAACAAGACGCTATCTCCGACGGGTTCCGCCAACCGTCCGACCAATTCACCATCGACGATCATCTCGCCTGAATCCGTGAAAACTGAGAACTGGTTTCTTTTCGTCCCATTGCAGGGACCACAGGAGAAGAGATAATTCTTCCATTGGAAGACCTGACTTGGGAAAAAGTGTTTCGGCTTGTGGTGCTCGATCTCGTCGGCCAAGGAGTCTTCGCAGTACATGCAGCGGACAACCCCGCGGCACATCTCTGCCAAGACTTGGCGCACGACTGCGAAAACGGCGTTGTCGCGGCGGTTCTTGCCGCTGAATCGCTGTTTGCCTGTCTCGACCCGCCGCGCGAAATCGACGACGCCATCAATTTCGGCCTGCCAAGCCTGCAAGCCCCTCTCTGCCTCGGCGGGCAGCGGGCGCTCTTCCACCCGGATCATTGCCTCAAGCTCCGCCCATTCCTGGCATCAGGCCGGGGAAGACCGCCCGCAGAACGGACTGCTCCTGACGTTCTTCGTCGGTTAGACCCCGTGTGACTTCCTTCACGTTCAAAGCACCAAGGCGGTCCAGCTTCACGTAGGCCTCGTCCGAGCGGGTCTCGCCGGTACCGAAAGCCTCGGTGCTGTAGGCGTCGAGGATATCGCCATAAATCAACCGGTCGCGCTCGACTCCGGTCAGCATCCGACTTTCCTCGTCGGAGCCGGGGGTGCGCAGACGGAAGATCGATCCACGGACAGCGGCATGGCAGACGAGGGGGCTGTGGGTCGTCACTATGAACTGAATGTTGGGGAAATGCTTGGTGAGCGAAAACCCGATTTGCTTCTGCCAAGTGGGGTGGAGGTGGGCATCGACCTCGTCGATGAGGACCACGCCGCCAGAGGTGATCTGTTGATTGTTGGAGCTGAAAATTTGACTCGGGGCGAAGAACTGGCTCAGTTGCCTCATCAACTCAAACATCATGCTTAGGACAGACCGAAAACCATCCCCGAGTTGCTCGACACCGACGACGGAATTGTCTGCATCGACGAAATTGATTCTATCGGTGGACAGGCCCCGCAAGCGAACACCTTGGGGCAAAAATCCGTCCTGATTCACGAACTCGATGATCCGAGCGAGGAGTCCTCCTTCTGGGTCGCGTGCCTTCAATCGCTCGTAATCGAGCTCCCTGAGCCAAGGAAGGGCCTCAGTCAGAGCCACGCCCTCGCTGAAGACGGAAATATGGGCACTCAGACGGTCACCGGCCTTAAAGGCGCGCTCACCGTCCTGGCCACCGCCCCGAAACCGGCGAAAAGGCCCATAGGCGGCTGAGAAATCATGGATCGAGCCCGGAGCAACTGTCTCACTTAGATGCGGGGTAGTCTCGCCATGAAAGAAAACAGTACGTTCCACGCGATCTCCCGAGATAACGACGTGTCCTTCGGTGGCACCGGCGCGCACCCACTCACTCCAACTTTCCCAGAGCGGAGCCGCATCGGCAACACCGAGCAACCCAAGCGATACGGCACGAAGAAACGAAGACTTTCCCGAACTGTTGTCCCCTAGGATCACGTGCCAACCTGCTGCGGAATCCATCGGGATCTCCCAATGCAAGTGCTTGATCGCCCGCACGTTCTCGATCATGATCCGTCGAATGTGCATCCTCCCCTATTTTGTCACTTGCCCACGAGCCGCGAAAGCAATAAAGTGGGAACGACCCTCCATGGCCCGCCTCCGCAGACGCGACTTCTTCGGCATCCTCGCCATCGCCCTGCCGCTGCGCCTGAACGCCCAAATCGCCGTCGAGTTTGCGCGCCCCCGCAACCCATACGAAGGGCTCTTCCGCGATATCGAGCCCGGCCACGACGAATTCCCGTTCGAAAAAACCGTCGCCGAAATCGTCGCGCACTTGAAGCGGAAGTACCCTGCCGGGCGTTTCTTCGTCCTCCCCGACAACCGCATACGCTACGAAATCGCCTCGCCCAACACTTACCGCGTGGGCCACTGGCGATACCGGTGGACCGGCACCGAGCTCTCCGGTCTGGAACAGCTCGGCGAATCCATCGCAACCTCTGCAGCGCCGCTCTTCCTCGACGTCACCTCGGCAGCCGTCGGTCATCTCGATTCCTTCCAACGCCAACTACTCCCCGGCATCCCCCACTGGCGCACGCACCTCGACGCGGCCACCGGCATCGACGTCCACGGCCACAACGGCATCGCGGTCGGCGACATCGACGGCAGCGGGTTCGACGCCCTCTACATCTGCCAGCCCGGCGGACTCCCCAACCGCCTCTACCGCAACCGGGGCGACGGCATGTTCGAGGACATCACCGAACAGTCCTCCACAGGCATCCTCGACAACACGTCCTCGGCGCTCTTCGCCGATTTCCGCAACGTCGGTCGCCAGGACCTCGTTGTCCTCCGCCCCGACGGCCCGCTCTACTTCCTAAACAACGGCGAACTCACATTCACCCTCAAGCCCGGGGCCTTCCGCTTCCGCACCGTCCCACAGGGCAGTTTCACCAGCATGGCCGCCGCCGATTACGACCGCGACGGCAAACTCGACCTCTATCTCTGCTCCTACACCTTTTTCCGCGATGGCAGCCAGTACCGCTATCCGTCGCCTTATGAGGACGCCCGCAACGGTCCACCGAATTTCCTCTTCCGCAATGAAATGCAACCCGACGGCAGCGGCTCGTTCATTGACGCGACGGCGGTCGCCGGACTGAACGAAAACAACGACCGTTTCAGCCTCGCCTGCGCATGGTGCGAAGGCAACCTCTACGTCGCCAACGACTTTGGCCGCAACAATTTCTACCTCTACGAAAACGGGCGATTCCGCGACGTTGCCGCGGAGGCCGGAGTGGAGGATGTCGGCGCAGGCATGGCTGCATCCTGGTTCGACTACGATGGCGACGGCCAGCCCGATCTCTACGTCTCCAACATGTGGAGCGACGCCGGGCAACGGGTCATCGAAGCCGCCAAACTGGAGCCGCGCGACCTATGGCGGAGGCACGCAAAGGGCAATTCGCTCTACCGGAATCTCGGCAACGGCAAATTTGAGGAAACTGGCGTACGCGAAGGCGTCGAGATGGGGCGCTGGGCTTGGTCGTCGGCCGGTATTGATTTCGACAACGACGGCACACCGGAAATCTTCGTCACCTGCGGGATGCTCACAAATGATTCCACCACCGACCTGGAGAGCTTCTTCTGGCGCAAGGTTGCGGCCAAGCGCTCGGGCCCGGACTACGAAAACGGCTGGAACGCCCTCAGTCAAGCGGCACACGGGGCCTACAGCGAGGCTGGCCGGCAGCCCAACGTGTTCCATGTCCGCAAGGACGGGCGATACCAAGACTACTCCGGCGTCAGCGGCTTGGATGTGGCCGAGGACAGCAGGGCCTTCGCCGCAACCGATATCGATGGCGACGGGCGGGTTGATCTCGTCCTGAAGAGCCGTCTGGGGCCCCAAGTACGGGTATTCCGCAACAACTGCGCCGAAAGTCGTACTTCGTTGGCAATCCGTCTCACCGGCGTAAGATCAAACCGCGATGCCATTGGCGCGAAAGTAACCGTCGACGGGCGGGCGCAGTGGGTCGAGGCTGGCTCGGGGTACATTTCGCAGCACACCAAGGTACTGAATTTCGGCCTCGGCGACAAAGGCACGGCGGAAATGATTCGCATCCAGTGGCCATCCGGCCTCGAGCAGGAATTCCGGCACCTACCAGCCGGATTCCGCTACGACATCACCGAGGGCGACGAAAAACCGCGTCCCACCCCATTCCGAACGCGCCAGGACGTACCCGCACCCCCCGTCCAGGGCAACAACTTCGCTACCTTCACCGATACCTGGCTGATGGAACCCCTGCTGCTGCCGGAAGTCCAAAAAGGCCCAGGCGTGCTCCATCTGCCCGCCACCCTGACCGGCCAGCGCGCCGCGCTTTACGGCGTCTTCTTCCGGTACATATTCGATCTTCGCTCGGATCTCCCGCTGCCCGTTTGGTTTATCCTCGATAGTCAAGGTCGCGCGCGCAAGATCTGCTTCCGTGAACCGGACCCGGCGGAAGTGGCCAAGGCCGCCGCCCCGTTTCCGTTCCCCGGCAGATACATCACGAAACCCTCGCGCAACTTCGCTGCATTCGGGGCCGCCTTCCATGCCGCAGGGCTTCCCGAACACGCGCTCCGATACTTGGAACTGGCCCCTCAGGACAACGCTGCCGTCCTACTGGCGATTGGGAAGATCCATCTCGGGGCTGGAAGATGGCGGAATGCCCGGAATGTCCTGCAACGTTCCGTCGAGCTGGCCCCGGATTCGGCTGAAGGCTGGAATGCGCTGGGAGCTGCGGATGTGGGCGAAAGCGATATCCGCCGGGCACTCGAACGTTTCGAAAAGGCGCTTTTGCTGAAGCCGGACCTACCCCAGGCGCTGGTCAACGCAGGTCAGGCGCACGGCGCGCTCGGCCACTTCGATCAGGCTGAAAGTCTACTGAA
>CAIYDY010000038.1 GCA_903925015.1 uncultured Acidobacteriia bacterium | reverse complement strand
GCTCAGCCGTTTTTAAGGACCGCCAAGTGCGCGGTTCCGGGAGTAGGACTCAATGACTCAAGATATTGTCGGTGTGGTCGCGGCAGGGAATCTCTCCGCAGGGATAGTGCACGACGGTCGGCTGGTATCCCCCGTGCGGCTCTTTCCTCCGCCGGAGGAGGAATCGGAACTGCCGGTCGAGCAGCAACACCAGTCGGTTCTCGCCAGTATGCCGATGGAGGCAATCGCCGACATGATTGCGGAAATGGTGGCCGGACTCTGTATCGACACCGGACGTGACCCTGTTGCGCTCGGCTTGGGATTTCCGGGCGTGATCCGCGACGGGGTGGTGGAGGATTCCCCCAATCTGAAACAGGTCAAAGGGGCTCGGATTGCCGACTCGGTCGCGCTGGCGCTGGCCGGGGTCGGCTTGAGGATTCCCGTGCAGGTCTTCAACGATGCCTCCGCGGTCGCGGCGGGGCTAGCAACCATGCGCGGTCGGACGGAGCGCTTGACCCGTGTCTGGACTCTCGGCAATGGCGTCGGATTCGGCCGGTATCCCATCGTGGACGGCATTTGGGAGGGCGGGCATACTGTGGTCTCGCTCGACCCGAAGGAGACCTTCTGCGGGTGCGGTGGCAAGGGCCATCTGGAAGGCATCGTGGGCAACCGGGCCATGCGGTTGCGCTTCCTGGATCTGGAGCCGGAAGAGATCTTCGAGCGCGCCGACTACGGGGAAGCCCGCTGTGTGGATTTCGAGAAGCTCTGGCACCGCGCAATCGCGGCGGCGTCGGCCACCAGCATCCACCTGGACGGGCCTGGCCGCTTTTTCCTTTCCGGCCCCAACGCGCGGTACGTGAAGATCGGCCTGCTGAACCAGTACCTGCACGAAATGGTGACGATGTCGCCGTTGCAGGGCAGCGTGTTCGAAGTGGTCACATCGGGGATTGAGATTGCCATTGTAGGCTCGGCGGTGAACGCGGCGCGCGCGTTGTCCGAGTCCGTGCGATAGTCGGATTTGGCTGCGATTCCCAATCTCCAGCTTCCGGTTGCCGCACAGGGCCTTGTCGGCGCGCTCTCGGTCTTGGCCGTTGTTTGGGATCTGCGTGAGCGAAGAATTCCGAATTGGCTTTGTCTCTGCGGCGTTGCGGTGGGATTGGCTTGGAACACCGTGTCACCGGCTGGGGGCGGCCCACTGTCCTCCGTGGAAGGCTTGGCCGCCGGCTTCGCGCTGTACCTGCCGCTGTATCTGGTCCGGGCGCGCGGGGCGGGCGACGTGAAGCTCCTGGCAGCCGCCGGGGCAATGATCGGACCCATGAATTGCCTCTGGCTGTTTGTTCTGGTTTCCCTAGCCGGGGGCGTGGTCGCGCTGGGGCTCGTGGCGGCAAAAGGACGCCTGCGCCAGACGCTTTTCAACGTCGGCTGGATCCTGCATGAGCTGGGACACGGCAGGGCACCGCACAGGGCGAGTCCGGAATTGGATGTCCGGTCAACTGAGGCGCTCCGCCTGCCCCACGCGGTTCCAGTCGCATGCGGCGTGGCCGCGCTGGTCTGGATGGCGCGCCAAAGTTAGGGATGATTAGGACGGACGGTAGGTGGCGGACTGGATGTCCGTCTCCCAGACCTTCACTTCGGCAACTTCCACCGGATTATCGAGTCTTAGCGTCTTCACCAGTTCTTCGTGGAAGAACCACGCCATGTTCTCGGCCGTGGGATTCAACACGGTGAAAGGCTCCACGTCGTTGATGAAAACGTGGTCCAGTTGCTCTGAGATGCCGCGCAGGACCCGCTTCAGTTCGGTGAAATCAACCAGCATCCCAATGGAATCCAGTTTCTCCCCCCGCAGCGTGATCTGCACACGGTAGTTGTGGCCGTGCACATTCTCGCACTTACCGCGGTAGTTGCGAAGGGCATGCCCCGCCGCAAATGTATGTTCCACCGACACTTCAAACATCGACAGCTCTTCTCTCCAAGTCAGGGCCCTAGGGCCAATCTTCAGGATAACGCGTTCCGGCTGACGACCGGAACGAGCGGTGACAGACCGATTGGCACCAGAAGTGCATATACTGGGGCCATGGCGACACCCCAGACCGCTGGCCAGAGTCGTTCCTCCGGTGCCCCGCCCCATTCCGGCATCCGCGTTTCCCCCGCAATCATCGAAGCCTCGGCCACGGACGCGGATTCGGTCCTGCGCAAGCTCGAAACCACACCCAACGGCCTTCCCCAAGCGGAAGCCGCAGCCCGGACGAGGAAATTCGGTCGCAATGAGGTCGCGCGGCAACTGGCCGACAGCAGTGCCCTGCGCCTTCTGAAAATCGTTCGCAACCCCCTCGTGATTCTACTTTCGGTCCTGGGGGGCATCTCGTTCGCGACAGGCGACTCCCGTGCCGGAACCGTGATGGTGGTGATGGTGCTGTTGAGCGTCAGCCTCCGGTTTTTCCAGGAAGCGCGTGCCGACGAAGCCTCGGCCAAGCTCAAGGCGATGATCCACGTCACCGCCACCGTGGTGCGGGACGGCGTTGCGGCGGAGGTGCCGCTCAGCGGGCTTGTACCCGGGGACATTGTTCATCTGGCAGCCGGGGACATGATCCCAGGCGATGTTCGCATCCTGGCGGCGAAGGACCTCTTCGTGAGCCAGGGCAGCCTCACCGGCGAATCCATGCCGATGGCAAAATCGCAGGATCGCGAAACCGGCAGCGATTCCGAACCCACAAATCTCGACAACATCTGCTTCATGGGGACCAGCGTGGAGAGCGGTTCCGCCACGGCCGTGGTGGTGGTCACCGGTTCAGAGACCTATCTCGGTGGAATGGCCGACTCCCTGGCCGAAAACCGCACCGACACCAGTTTCGACCAAGGCCTGAACAAGTTCACCTGGCTCATGATCCGGCTGATGGCGATCATGGTGCCGCTGGTTTTCATCATCAACGGGCTTACCAAGCACGACTGGAAGGAGGCGTTCTTCTTCGCCATGGCCGTGGCGGTCGGGCTGACGCCGGAAATGCTGCCCATGATCGTCTCCGTTTGCCTCTCCAAGGGTGCGCTGGCAATGAGCCGCAAAAAGGTAATCGTGAAACGCCTGAACGCTATCCAGAATTTCGGCGGCATGGACGTGCTCTGCACGGACAAGACCGGCACCCTGACCGAGGACCGTGTGGTGCTGCAGCGGCACTGCGACGTTTCGGGCAAGGAGTCCGACGAGGTGCTTCTAGACGGCTTCATCATTAGTACTTTTCAAACTGGCCTCAAGAATCTGCTCGACCGGGCGATCCTCGACAGTACCGATTTCCACCAGCAGGACATTGTTGCCAGCTGCAAGAAACTGGATGAAATCCCGTTCGACTTCACGCGCCGGATGATGTCGGTCCTGATGGAGGACCCACATGGACGCGCCATTCTGCTCACCAAGGGCGCGCCCGAGGAGGTTTTCCACCAGTGCTCGCATTTCGAACTCGATGGCAAGCTTTCGCCGATGGACCCGGCGCTGATGGTCGGCCTGAAGGCTGAATACGACAGCCTGAGCAACGACGGCTTCCGCGTTCTTGCCGTGGCCCGCAAGGAACTGCCGGGGAAGCGCCTTTGCACCAAAGACGATGAAAAAGACCTGGTCCTCAAGGGCTACGTGGCGTTTCTGGATCCGCCCAAGAAGAGCGCCACCGCCGCCATCGAAGCCTTGAAGAAGCACAGGGTCGCAGTCAAGGTTCTGACCGGCGACAACCCCCTGATCAGCCGGAAAATCTGCCGGGACGTGGGATTGTCGGAGGAGCCAATGCTGCTCGGCACCGACTTGGAGAAGATGTCGGACCCCGAGTTGACCGAAGCGGCGTCGAACACGACCCTCTTTGCACGCCTGACGCCCGCCCACAAACAGCGCGTCATCCGGCTGCTACGGGGGGCGAGCCACGTCGTCGGATTCATGGGGGACGGCATCAACGACGCCCCCGCGCTCAGGGCCGCCGACATTGGAATCTCCGTGGATACGGCTACCGACATCGCGAAGGAGTCTGCGGACCTGATCCTTCTGGAAAAGGACCTGATGGTGCTGGACCACGGCGTAACGGAAGGCCGCAAGGTCTTCGCAAACATCTTGAAATACGTGCGCATGGGTGCCAGCTCAAACTTCGGCAACATGTTCAGCGTCCTGGGTGCAAGCGCCTTCCTGCCGTTCATCCCGATGGCCCCGATCCAAGTGCTGACCAACAATCTGCTTTACGATTTCTCCCAGGTACCCATCCCTGTCGACGACGTGGATGAGGAACAGGTGGCACGGCCCCGGCCTTGGAATATCCGCGAATTGCAACGATTCATCCTTTGTATCGGCCCCATCAGTTCCGTATTCGACTACACCACATTTTTTGTGATGCTGTGGGTCTTCAACTGCTGGGACCCGGCTCGCGC
>CAIYDY010000037.1 GCA_903925015.1 uncultured Acidobacteriia bacterium | reverse complement strand
TTGATACCGACCACGGTATCCCTGTATTTGAGCGCCATCTCAGCGGTCGGTTTCGCCTCCATGTCGTCCAAATTGTTCTCGAAACGGCCCCCTCGCATCCCGTTTCCAACGATGTTGAGGAAAGCCAGCACGCGTGTCTTCGACCGGTCGATAATTCGATCTTTGAAATCCTCGAAGTTCCGCCAACCCGAACACCCGGCATCTGCCACGGTCGTGACGCCGGAACGGAATGTAAGGCCGTCCGGAGCGACACTTAGATCTCCCGCGTAGGAATTCTTTTCTCCCGTGCCGGTGTACACATGGACATGGATGTCGATCAGTCCCGGTGTGACGTACAGTCCGGATGCGTCGATGGCCTTGAGGGCGGTGGCGGGATCTATCTTGGCGTTGACTGCCGCGATTTTGCCGTCCGCAATGGCAACATCGCGGACGGCGCTAATGCCGTTCCGGGCGTCCACCAAATGCCCGCCCTTGAGCAGGAGGTCGTACTTGGGCTGGGCCAACACATATGTGGAAGCGAGGAGGAGCATTGAGCAGACGCGCATCGCTCCCACTATACCGGACCTGAGGTGCTATTTCTTGGGATAGTTCGCAGACTGTTTCACTTCTTCCATCTGCAGAACGTGGCGCTCGTTGTGGCCCGCGATCATGAGCAGACCCTGCACGCCATCCATTTCGAAGCCCGGAAATGGGGTGAGGAAGTGGTCGCGGAGCGCGTCGTTGGTGCTCCGCACGTAGTCCAAGGTCTTGTCGCGCTTGGCTTTGAAGGCTGAGATCGCGTCCGCAGGGGTATTGTAAATGCCCTTCGGAACAATTTCGCCCGGTGCGTTTGCCTTCTTGCTGCGGTCGCGGAGGCCGGCCAGGAAGCCCTCGTCCATTTGCTGGTTGGTCTTAGCCCGTGCCGCCGCCTTGGCCTCGTCGGCGGGAAGAGCCATCATCTGCTTGGTGACCATGCCGCCGATGTAGTCCTCTGCCCCGATGATGTGTTCGGCGACTTCAGCGATCGACCAGCGGTCCGGCCCGGCCTTGAATCGCCATTGCTCCGGGGTGAGATTTGCCACGGCGTCAAGAAACTGCTTGCGGGAGGCATACAGTTCGCTCAATGCCCGGTCGCGGTCGGACTGGTTGAGCGGAGCTGCGGAGGCGGACGTAGCCAACAAGGCCGCCATCAAGGCGGTAAGCATTGCTGGACGGGAAACCAGTTTGTTTATCACTCTATGATCCTATCGAAAATTAGGGGTGGAGTTTGTATTTCTGCGACAAGGGACCTGTCTCGTTGACCAGGACTCCGGCGCGGACCAGTTCCGCGATCTGCCGGATGTGGCCCAAATCGTGGCATGCCCAGTCGTGCAGTAGATTCGAAAGCGTGAACGGACCCATTTCCGGGTGGATGCCGACGCGGTCGAACGCTTCTTCGGGTAGGTCACGGAGCAATTCGAGAGCGTCCTCGCGCTGTTCTTCCCAGTGTGCGTAGGATTCCTCGGGGTCAAGGCTGGAATATGTCCCGCGCGCCTCGAACTCCTTTTCGTCGTAGGGCTCGATCTCCGGCTCAGCCTCTTCGAGGATTAGATCCAGCCGGGCTCGGAACACGTGGCCTTCCACATGGGAAAGGTGCTCCAGGACCTCGGCAATCGACCAGCGGTCCAAGGCCGGTTTTTCAATGGCCACGTCCTCCGGCACGTCCTCCATCAGGAGGCGGAGAATTTCGGGCGTGGAGGCAAGACGGTCGATAATGGACATGATCCGATACTAACGCGCTTCCAGTGTTTCAATTGTGATGCGACGCGAGTCGTCCCCAAGTGACTCAATCCGGATCTCGGTTCGGATGGTCGGCAGCAGGGCGGGGAAGCGCTCGGCCCATTCAAGGATCACGAGCGCACCGGAATCAAAAAGTTCGTCGAGGCCGAGCGTCTCGATTTCGTGGGGTTCGTCAAGACGGTAGAGGTCGATGTGGAAAACGTTTTGCGCGTATTGGTGGATCAGGGTGAAAGTCGGACTAGTGACATCGGACCCTGAAGCGACACCGAGTCCCGCGACGATGCCCTTGGTGAAGGTCGTCTTGCCTGCTCCAAGATTGCCGATCAGCAGGACGCAGCCGTTTAGCTCCAGCGCCAATTCGTGGCCGAGGGCAATCGTCTCCTCCTCGGAAGTCGTTTCAAATATGCGTGATAACACGGATTCCTTTATGTATGGCGTGAAGTAGGTCGGTGGCAACGACGGACTGCTCCGAGAACTCGTCGGACGCCAATTCGCCGCACAGGCCATGGAGGTACACGGCGGCAGTGACGGCTAGATCTGGTTGGTGCGGGAACTGCGCCAAGAGGCCCGAGATCATCCCCGTTAGGATATCCCCCGTTCCACCCGTGGCCATGGCCGGGCAGCCGGTTGGGTTGATCCAAACTTGGCCATCCGGACCGGCTGTCACGGTTCGTTCTCCCTTTAGTACAACGGTTGCGTTTCTTGAAGTCGCGAGTGCGCGGGCCGCTTCGAGCCGGTCTGCCTGTATCTCGGGGATGGGCAGACCCGTCAACCTGCTCATCTCTCCCGGGTGTGGCGTTAGGATTCGGGGGTGGGTGCCGCCGTGCCAGTCTTGGCCAGCGATGCAGTTCAAGGCATCGGCGTCAAGGATGAGCGGCTTCTCCAGCCGTTTGAACAATTCAAGTGTGAGTGCGCGTGTTTGTTCGGAGAGGCCAATTCCAGGGCCGATAGCAACAATGTTGCGGGTTGCCGAGAGTTCCAAAATACGGGAAATGGACTTAGCCGCCAGCGTTCCATCCGAAGTTTCCTGTAGTGTCTCGGTCATAATCTCAGGTGCGTATTGTGCGATGGATTGCAACGCCGATTCCGGACACGCGACGGTCACCAGTCCAGCACCCGCCCGCAAGGCCGCAATTCCAGCCATAGCCGCGGCACCACTCTTGCCCCGGGAACCGGCCACTACCAGCACGTGGCCGAATCGTCCCTTGTTGGAATCCTTGGCGCGCGGGGCGAACAATCGGCCAATGTGACGTTTTGTGACAAGGGAGAGCTGAATGGCTGGGTCCCCTTCGTAAAGATGCGCGGGCGATCCGATATCCACATTGATCAGGTCGCCCATTAGATGGACTGTCGGCGGAAGAACGTGGCAGGGCTTGGGCGCGGTGAATGTGACGGTCGCATCAGTGCTGACGTACTCTCCCGGAATGGCGCCCGAGTCGGAGCACAGTCCAGACGGCAGGTCTACGGAGAGTACTTTGGCGATCGGGAAGCCCGAATTGATGGCCCGGATTGCCTCAAGTGCCTCGCCACGAGCGGCACCGGTCGTACCGGTTCCAAGAATTGCATCGACAACCAAGGTGGTTGTGGCCATTTCGGGTGTGGGACGGCGAACCGGGATGATCCCGACCGCATGGAGCATCGCGAGGTTTTGCGCAGCGTCGCCGGAAAGTTCCGCCGGGTCACAGGCGAGAATCACGCGGAGTTCGGCTGGCCTAAAGCGGACTTGGAGCTGCCTTGCGATCGCCAAGCCATCGCCGCCGTTGTTGCCCTTGCCGCAGACAACCACAATCCGTTGGGACTGGACAGGGGAGAACTTTTCGGCGATATGCTCGACGCACCTGTGGGCTGCCGTTTCCATCAGAATCAAGCCGGGAATTCCGAGATTGATTGTGGCTTGGTCAACCGCCCGCATCTGGGCTGCCGTGAGTACTTTCATCCCGCGATTCCCTTTGCGATCAATACCGTAATGTCGTCGGCCTGCTCCTCTGAGGTGCTCCAGAGCTGTACCGCCTCCATCACCTTGGAAGCGATGTCGAGGGGAGAGCCTGTTTGGGCCTTTCGCACGGCGTCAACCAATCGTTCGGTGCCAAATTCCTCCCCGTAGGCATTTTCGGGTTCCGTGACCCCGTCTGAAAATGCGACAAAGATATCTCCCGCTTCAAACGGGATACTCCGTTCCTGGTAGGGGAAGGCGGGGAACATGCCCACCACGGTGCCTGTGACCTCCAGTTCCTTCACGCCGGAATCGGAGACGATGAGGGGAGAGAGATGTCCCGCGTTCGTGTACGTGAGGATTCGTGTGGCCTCGTCATACAGTCCGAGAAAGAAGGTCGCGTACTTCTCCGGAGCCGTATTCGCGTAGAGCTGGCGGTTGAGCTGCGCTACGATTCCGGCCGCACTGTTGGTTGCGCCTCCCGCCAACAGCTGCGTCCGCATGATGGACTGGATAGAGGCCATCAGGAGTGCCGCAGAAATTCCTTTTCCGGCCACATCCCCGAGCGCGATGGCTAAATGGCCGTTCGGGAGGCGAAGATAGTCGTAGTAATCGCCGGAAACCGAACGGGCTGGCATGCAAGTGCCTACCATCTGGATCGTTTTCGCCTGCGGTGCCGACCTGGGGAACAACTGGTTCTGGACTTCGGTTGCGATGGCGAGTTCGGATTGGAGACGTTCCTTTTCCTTGGCGACAACCACGAGCCGCTCCAAGTGTTCGGTCATTTGGTTGAACGAAGCGCCGAGATCGGCGAGTTGGTCCGTGCCCCCAACCGGGATTCGATGAGAAAAGTCACCTTGGCCGATCTTGGCGGTTCCTAAGTAGAGATTGTGGACTGCACCGGTGATCGCTCTTGTCATGGAGATCCCGATGACGACCGAGGCGAGCTCGGCTAGTGCAAGGAGCACCGAAATCGCGATGAAAATTGCGAGGATTCCCTGCGCAAAATCGAAGCGGTCCGAGAAAACGGTGATCAGCACAGCCGAGAGCCGGGTTGTCACTGAAAGCAGGGCGTGGCCCGTGCGGTTGGGCCTTTCCCAGCTGGCCACATCAATTGGATTTCCCCAGGGAAATTCCGTATCGAGGAAGTTGTACGGGAGTGGAATCGTTCCCCCGGCATTATCTTTGGGATCGATTTTGCCGCTGCTTCCATCGGACTGAGCCGCGCCGGTCAAACTGATTTCCCCGATGCCGGGGACGAGCCGCTCTAGAATTTCTGGACTCAAAGGCGAAAATACTGCGGCGGTCGTGTCCCCGGTACGGAGGATCGCTCCGGTATAGTAACGGCCTTGGATGCTCAGAACGCCAGTGTACTGGTCCCATTGCGGGGGCAACTGCGGGACTGGCTTTTCAGGCGGGAACTGGAAGGGTACAGGACCCGAAACCACAATCCGCACGCCTGGTGTGCGATCCCTCAACAGGGGAATCAGCTGCTCGACAATCGCGGCCCGCTCGACCGGCTTGGCCCTGCTGAGAAAGCGCGCGGGATTTTCCATCGCGACGGCCCGCCGCTTTAGCTCTGAACCCACGAGGTACGTGGCGACCTGTCCGATCATTACCCAAGCCCCTACGTATGAAAGGGCGAGGATAAGGACCACCGGCGCAACACCGATGAACATATACGTGACGATCAGGCGGTTCCGCAATCGCCAGATCAAACGGAATTTCCTGATCATGGTGCCACTGGCGGACTTGAGTGCGAACCCCGTCAAGCCAATGCCGATCAGTATCGCCAGCAGCGGGAGGGTTCCAGTCACCAGCAGAAGAACATCGACGAGTATCAGCCCTGCCAATCCGACGGCCAGCGCTGCATGTTTTGGTTTGACGCCGGGTATCCGCAAACGAGATTGCTCCTGACTACAGGATATGTGGTGGCTACAGAATACTACCTGGGGAACAATTCATCCAGTTCCGCCGGGCTTGGCTGTCGCCCGTATTCACAGAGTTCAAATGCCTCCGCCAGCACCGGGGCATCCGGCTGATGGTCTGGGTATCGGACGAAAAATGCGGCACTGACGGAGTCTTGTGCTCCTGCTTGGCGGAATTTCGCGTTCAGCCAGGCGAACCGGGCCTCTGGAGTTTCCGGGACACCGGACTCATCAAGCGTTGGCACGCCACCGGCCATGTTTCCGTCAATAGCACCACGTTTTGGGGAGCCGCCTCCCACCCAAGGCAGCCATTCGTAGAACTGTGACGCGTGGGCATCCAACCCGGCGATCTTTTTTTCCCAAACCGTCGAAATGTCCACGACGATGGATGGGGTAAATTGCCAAGGTCTCTGGAAGGCGTCCTCCATATAGAGGAACATGGGATTGGCCCTGAGCGCGGGAACCTCCGGACACACCCTAGGTACGAGGACCAAATAGGCTGCATCCTGGACGAGCGTGCTGGTGTATCTATGGTCGGCGTGGTAGTCGTTGGGTCGGTGCGTAATTACAATATCCGCCTGCCACTGGCGGATCAGTCTAATGATTTCGAGCCGATTGGCCATAGTCGGTTCCAGGAAGCCGTCTGCCAAGGGAAGTACTTCGACTTCCGCAATGCCCAATCGTCGGCCAGCCTCCTGCGCTTCGGCGCGGCGCCGTTTGGCTGTTTCTGGGCCCGGAAGGATATGGTGCCCGGCTGAGCCTTCGGTCACCGCAACGAACTTCACGTTGTGGCCGGCGGCCGCGAACCTCGCGGCGGTTCCGCCGCACCGGATCTCGCAGTCATCCGGATGAGCGCCGATGACGAGGATATTGAGAGGAGGCATACTTTCTATTATTCCAGCTACTTAGTGTGGGGCTCGACCGTGGCCTTGGCGTGGGTCTGGGCTGGCTTTGCCTCCGCTTTTTGCGAATCGGGCTTCTGCGGCTCGGAATTGTGCTCTCTGCCCTTCTTGCCTTCGGCCTCTTTGGCTTCGGCATCTTTGGCTTCGGCATCTTTGGCTTCGGCATCTTTGCTTTCGGCCCTGGGTTCCTGTTTCTGGTACTGGATGATCAGGGTAATCCTCCGGTTGGAGGCATCCTCTGGCTTCGCGGGGTCGCGAAGGCTCTGGTCAGCGAAACCACGAACTTGGGTCACTTGGTCGGCCTTGACTCCGTGTTCCTGCATCCAACGTCTGGCGGCGTTCGCGCGGTCGGTGGATAGTTCCCAGTTGGAGTAATCCGTACGTGAGGCGAATGGCCGGGCATCGGTGTGTCCCTCCATGGTTACCTTGTTCGGGAGCTTGCCGATCTCCTCCGCCAGAGTGAGCAGGAGATCCTTCCCGTAAGCAGTGGGGTTGGGACTGCCGGAATCGAAGAACATCCCCTTTTCGTCTTCGATCAATTCGACCCGCAGTCCTTCGCCGGTAACGGTGATCACGATGTGGTCCTTGATTTTCTCCAACGAACCGGTGTCCTTCACCGCCTGTTCCAGCTTTTCCTTGAGCTTCTTCATGTCGTCCTTGTGGATCGGGAGACTCTCGCTTCCGGCTCCGCGTAGGCCGTTGCCGATATCCTTGCCTTTGCCCTGAGGATCCGTGAAGTACCCTCCGACTGCCTTCTGGACCTGTTCACTGCTGCTGAGGAGCCACAGCACGATAAACAAGGCCATCATTGCGGTGACAAAGTCGGCGTACGCGACCTTCCACGCTCCGCCGTGGTGTCCGCCATGTCCCCCCTTCTTACGCTTGATGATGATGATTGGCTGTACAGGCTGTGCCATGGTTTTCCCTTCGGAATTCAGTTCGCCGCGAGCCTATGCGGCCTTGGCACCTTTGCATGCAGCTTCGAGGTTCTTAAAGCTCGGGCGCATTTCATGGGGCGTGGCTCGCCGTGCGAATTCCACCGAAATCATCGGTGCCATCCCGCGGGCAAAAGCCATCAGTCCTGCCCGCAGCATCTGGTAAAACTGTCCCTCCGCCTCGATCGTTTTTTCGATGTTGGCTGCAATTGGCGAAACCACGCCGTATGAAAGCAGGATGCCGAGGAAGGTTCCCACCAACGCGGCAGCCACCTTGTGACCGATTTCCTCCGGTGGGCCTCCCAGTGCTCCCATCGTGATCACCACACCCAGCACCGCCGCCACAATTCCCAAACCGGGCAACGCGTCCGATACGGTTGAGAGCGCCTTCGCAACGGCCAGCGCCTCGTGGTGGTGGACGTCGATATCGTTCTCCAGCATTGCGTCCAGATCATGCGGAGGAACCACGCCGGACACTGCCGTCCGCAATGTGTCGCATACAAAATGCAGGAGATGGTGATCCTTGATGAGCTTCGGGTACTTTGAGAAGACTGCGCTCTTATCGGGATTCTCGACGTCCTCCTCCAGCTTCGCCATGCCCGCTTTGCGCGCAAAGCTGAAGATGTCGTTCAGCATCTTCAAGCTCTCCAAGTAGTAATCCTTGGTGAACTTATTGCCCGAAAGAATGCCGATGAGGCTCTTGAAAATCTTCATTACGAGCGGAAGCGGATTTGCGATCAGGAGCGTTCCCATTGCCGAACCTCCGATGATGACGAGCTCGGCCGGCTGGACGAGAACTTCCAGTGGGCCCTTCTCCATGAGGTAGCCGCCTATGATGGCGCCGAAAACTACTACGAGTCCGATGATGGCAAACATGTCTGCTGGTCTATCGGCGGAATGGGTAAAATACTTGAGGCCTGGGTGCTGAAATATCGGATGATCTTACACCGCCTTTGTCTCCGGTGCGCGGGCGGGGTCCCAAGGGTCGTCCACGCGCAATTCCGTCGGTGCCTGCGGTCGGGTTCCCACTGCGGCTTTCAACTTCTGCAGCACCAGAAAATCGCCGATCGTCGGCTTCCGCTTTCCTGACTCGACATTTGCGGTCACATCCGCCAGCGCATCTGCGAGCGCCAAAAAGGTCCGTACTGTTGAGCCGAACGATGCGCCGGCCCCAATTCCTTGTCTTGCCACACCATATCCTCCGGGGAAAAATTAGCACGACGCGCGGCGAGGATTACACAGCCATAACGCTATGGCATTGATTCCACGTTAAATAGAGTTCTGAAATCTCCGTGACGAGCCCTATTTTCCCGGATGGTATTCCCGCTCGACATGCCCATTCAACTGGGACGGATAGAAATATACCTCTCGTAACTGGCCGCCCGCATAGCGCCCAGCCTGGTCATTAAAATGCTTGGACTTTGGATCGCCGCTCTCACCACCGGCCGATACTGCCACCGCCCGCACCTTGTCGCCAAACTCCACCACGGCCACGAAACTATTTCCGCTGGTTCCATACCATTTCTTGGTGCCCGGATATGCCCTCGCGCCGAACGATGCGAGAGATCCCCAAACGGCTGACGTGAACCCCACTGGAATACTCGGGCCACCGTCATTGAAGGGCTGTGCTATATCGCCGGTCAATCTTTGGAAGCGGTTGATATCGCCCCAAGGGGTCCGCCAAGTACCAAAATCTGCAGTCAGCTTGTCGGAGGCCGACGCCAATCCCTGCAGCAGTTGGACCCCTGAGGCCCTGTCCGCCAAATACTCTTCGTTCGACAATCCAGCTTGGCGGGCCTCGCCGGACACGGTGCGCGTCATCTGGTCCGCCCAGAAGACCCCCAACGAAGTGGCCACGGACCCAACAGCCCATCGCTGATCCCACGCTTTCAAGAGCCCAATTTGATCCGCTAGCTTGGCTTTCAACGGATCGCCCGCCGGTAGCGCATCCCACGCCTTCAGAAGTGCTGGCAGTGGCTTGTCGAACCACGTCAGGTAGCTGTCGTACGCCGCAGCCAAAAGTCCTTCCAGCGTGAAATCCTTTTTGCCCTGCAGCACCCGAATCGCATGCAGACCGCGGGCCGACTCCCGGCCATTTTCCACATAGCGGGGATAGTCCTCGCGCCTCAAACTGCTTGCGCCCGCCGCCGACCACGGCCAATTGTTCGCGTTGTACAGCCAACCACTCTTTGGATTCAACAGGTTCGGTGCTTCCTCCACCCGCAGCAGCCCCTTCCAGTCGGTTGCTGGATCGGACCCGTCCACAGGCTTGGTGTAGTCAAACCGCACATCGCGCCTAGGGATGAAATTGCCGTGGAAGTAGGCGATTTCGCCGCCTGCATCCGCGAAGATCGTGTTGTTGGACGAATCCGCCTTCAGTTCCATCGTTTGACGGAACCTCCTGTAGTCCTTCGCCTTGGTCCTCGTGTAAGATTGCGTGAGCGCCTTGATGGGCTCGTCCATCATCTTGAACGCGACCCATTTGCCGCCTTCGGCCCGCACGATGGGGCCGTGCTGGGACCGGTACACGGTAAACTTCCTTTCGGATAACCCGCTGCCAGTCTTGAACCGCACCACCACCTCCGACGTCTGGAACGCCCGCCATTCGTTGCCGTATTTGTAGGCGTATCCCTCGGGACGCTTTTCGACGGTTTCCAGGAACTCATCCACCGCGTCCACGCCCGAGGACGTGTGCATCCATCCCGCCTTCTCGTTGAACCCCTGGTAGATGAAGAATTGTCCCCAAGTACTGGCTCCATAAGCATTTAGCCCCTCGTCGCTTGTCATCTGCAGCTCCGACCGGAAGAAGAACGTAGTGTGCGGATTGATCAGCAGCAGGGCATGTTTGTTGGTTGTATTGGATGGCGCAATCGCGATGCCGTTCGACCCGCGCGGCTCACGGTCGGCCGATTCGGGCTCCGTGGTAATAAGCAAACCGGCTACGGGTTTCCCATAGAACGCCTCCAACTGCCGCAGGTTCACCCGTTCAATGTCCCCGCCGATACTGCCTTCAGTGAAACTGAGCGCCATCCACGGCTCGAAACGGGTGATCACCTTTGGCTTTGTGCCGGGATGGGTCGAGAGGTAGAAATTCAGGCCGTCGGCCCAGGCAGCCATCAGGACACGGAGCGATGCAGGACTTTCGCTGTGCAGCTTCCGCAGCTTGGCCTCATCCACGTAGAGACGCGCGCGGAGATCGTCGTAAATCTTCGATTCCCCCTCCGCTTCCGCTTGCCTGCCAAGCGCGACGAGATAGTTGGTCTCGATCCGGTTGAAATCATCCTCGGCCTGGGCGTAGATGGCCCCGAAGACGGCGTCGGCGTCGGTCTTGCCGTGGATATGCGCGATACCCCAGTCGTCGCGGGTAATGGTGGTGGCGGCGGCGTGGCGCTGCCACCGGGCAAGCTCGGGAGCGGTTTGGGCGAAAGCCCCGGTGGCGATCAGGAACAGGACGAATCGGCGTGTCATCGGTTGCAACCTTCCAATGCACCGCAGAATAGCACCCGGTTCGACAGGAGGTCTACTTGGCTACCGAGAGGATCAATTCCCTCAGGTGAAGTGGCCAAGTTGAGCCACCAGCCGAACCACGGCGACCGAACTACTAGTGACGACGTCCCCGACTCCTTACCCCAAACCCTTCACAGCCCAACCGGCCCGATACTTCCGACGCAGGAACCCGTTCGCCTCCTTCGAATTCGTAAACTTCGCCTTCGGCCCATTCCACTGGAGCGTCGTATTCGGGAACCGGGTTGCCAGCGGCCCCAGCAACACCGACTCCGTCAGCGCCCCCGAATATTCAAACGGCGTCGACGTCTTCCCCACGCCCAGCACCGCGTCGGCAAACTCGAAATAGTGGTCCGTCTGCTCGAACGCCGGCACCACATACCCCGCGAAGTCCTTCTCCGGCAACAGCACTGGCATCTTGATGTGCGGCAACAGCATCTGCCCCTTCGTCCCGATGAATAGCGACCCCTGGCCCGGGAACTTCACCGTACCCAGCAGCGCGCGCACCTCGGCTGGAGGAATCCGGTCGCCATCGTACCAGGTTACCGGAATCGACTTGCCTTCGGTGTATGGCGTGGCCGGGAATACGTATCGGATCAGCGTGTCCAGCGCCCAGCTCTCCCCGTTCGGTGCCGCACCCTCGCTCCGCACCGATATCGGCGAGCCCAACTGCAGCGCGCTGAAAACGGGGTCGAATATATGGCAGCCCATGTCGCCGAACGTGGCCGTGCCGAAATCCAGCCGCTTGCGCCAGTTGCCGGGGTGGTACACCTCCTTGATGAATGGGCGCGCCGGGGCCACGCCGAGCCACATGTCCCAGTTCAAGGACGCCGGCACGGGGTCGGTCGTAGTCGGCAGCTTGGCCGTGTCGCCCCATTTCTTCTCGCTCCAGGTGTGCACTTCCTTGATCTTGCCGATGACGCCGGACTGGATCATCTTGACCGCCGTCTTGTACTCCTTCCACGAATGGATCTGGATGCCCATCTGGGTTGGCAGGTTCTTCGCCTTGGCCATCGCCATCATGGTGCGGATCTCGTGGATGTCGTGCGCCAACGGCTTCTGCACATAGACCGGCAGGCCCATGCGCATGGAGCTGATGG
Source organism: uncultured Acidobacteriia bacterium (assembly GCA_903925015.1). Taxonomy (GTDB): domain Bacteria; phylum Acidobacteriota; class Terriglobia; order Bryobacterales; family Bryobacteraceae; genus BOG-234. The sequence goes on along the minus strand of CAIYDY010000037.1, from coordinate 9,200 downwards.
CCTGCGGAGCGTGCATGAAGTCCGGTGTGCCCACGCAAGCGGCGTCCACCTGACCCTTCTCCTTGTGCAGCATTTCGCGCCAGTCCTGGTAGAGCCGCGCTTCGGGGTACTTCTTCTTCACCTTGTCCAGCCGCGCGGAATCGACGTCCGCGACGCAGGCGAGTTTTACTTTCGAGTGCGACGCGATGCCGTCCAGCGTCGACCAAGCCATGCCGCCGCCGCCGAAACTGGCCAAGCGCAGGGTGCCCGACGGTGGCTTCGACATCATCTCCTTCACGAAGAAGGGGGCCGTCAGGACGGCGCTCCCGGCATGGCGCAGGAAAGATCGGCGATCGGTGCTCATCGGCTCATTCTACCCCCTACGGGAGAATGGTTGCAGTGTCGGTGACGATCCACAAGACAGACTGGTTGGAAGGCCGCCGTTGCCCGGCCAAGGCCTGGTTCGGCATCCACGTGGGCATAGCGCCACCCGGCCCCGCGATTGACTTTCTGGTGGACCAGGGCAGGGAAATCGCCCTCAAGGCGCGGGAACTCTTCCCCGGTGCCATTTTCAACGCCCGCTACCAGGCCAGGCCGCTTTCTGTGACGGTCGACATCCTAGAGCGTGTCGAGACCGGCGGTTGGCGCGTCTTCGAGGTCCGCTCCAGTCTTGCCAGCAAGCCGAGTAGTCGACGTACCGGCGATGCCCGCGACCTTCTGGGGGACCTCGCCTTTACGGTCATGGTCCTGCGGCGGGCAGGCTTGGAGATCGTGGGTGCGTCCGTGCTGCTGCTTTCGCCCCAGTACAGGTACGGGGACCCGGTCGAAAAGCTGTTCGAAATCTTCGACAAGACCGAATTGGTGGAGGAACGGGTTCTGGAGTTCGAAGCGCAGCTTCCTCAACTCTCCGAAACCCTCTTGTCTGCAGAGCCCCCGGCTGTAGCCCTGAACGCCAACTGCCGCAAGTGCGAGTACTTCGCGACCCACTGCATCGGCCGTGGCGTAGCTCATTCAGTACTTGAGATTCCACACCTTAGGTTCAAGGAAATGCAGATCTTGTCGGAGGCGGGCATTGTCGATTTCAATGCCGTCCCCGACGATTTTCCACTCATCGAACGCCAGGAGCGCGCCAAGTACTGCGTGCAGACTGGCAACCGCTACATCGGCCCGCACCTGAAGGGCAAACTGGAATCGATCCAGTGGCCCTGCTACTACCTCGATTTTGAATCCGTGATGACCGCCCTGCCGCTCCATCCCGGACACGGCTGCTACCGGCCCATCCTGACCCAGTTCAGCGTCCACCGGCGCGAAGGGTTCGACTCGCCGACGACCCACGCCGAGTACCTGGCCGACGCCCAGCGGGACTGCGACCGCGAATTCGCCGAGGCGCTGCTGGCGGCCTTGGGCGACACCGGGTCGATTTTCGTCTACAGCGTCTTCGAGCAGGACAGCATCCAGGCGCTGGCAGCCCAATTCCCGGATCTCGCAGAGGCGTTGCGGAACCTTGTGTTCCGGCTGGTCGACCTGCTGCCGATCATACAGAAGCACGTCTACGATGCGGCCTTCCGTGGCAGGACAACCTTGAAGCGCGTGCTCCCGGCGCTGGTGCCCGACCTTTCGTACAAGGGGTTGGCGATCCAGGACGGCGGCACTGCCGTGGCGCTCTTCGCGCGGATGGCACACGGGGAAATTTCGGGGGACGCCATGGCCCAAACCCGGCGCGATCTGCTGGAATACTGCGCGATGGATACCATGGCGATGGTGCGTTTGCACGAGGCGTTGTGGTCCCTGTGTGCGGAGCGGATTACGGCATAGGCAATTGCCGGAGCCGCTTGCGCTGTCTCAAAGTGCTTGACATGTTCCGCGAACCGATTCTGGCGGAGGATGCACTTGAAGGTCGGATGAGGCCTTTCGCAGTGAACCGAGTTCGTGGGACCATCCAAGTGCGGTCATCAGCAAAAACGGTATCGTGCGGCGAGCGCTCACATCTCCAACTATACGTTTTACCTCCCCAAGGTTAAACTAAAGACGTGACTCAGCCACCCGTCCGCATCGAAGCCCTCGTGACCCCCGAATCGCTTTCCGCCCTCCGGGCAATCGCGACCATGGACCAGCGCTCCCTCGACGCCGTGCTGGAAGAGGCGGTTGCCGACCTCATCGCCAAACGCAACGTCCAAGCACCGGACCCAGCAGTGATGGATGCTCATAGGGCGGGTCGGGCGAAGTTCGACGAGCTCTACAAAAAGCTAGCCCAATGACCAAGTACCTCACGGTGGCCGACGTCCTTGCGATACACCAGGACCAGATCGATTGGTACGGCGGAGCCGGGGGTGTCCGGGACTATGGTCTCCTGGAAGCAGCCGTATTCCGGCCCCAAAGCGGCTATTACGCGGACCTCGTTGAGGAATCGGCTGCTCTATGGGAGAGCCTCTCGCAAAACCACCCGTTCTTCGATGGCAACAAACGCACAGCCTTCGACGCTATGCAGACTTTTCTCACCGTCAACGGCCTCCATCTGAAAGTGGACGTGCATGAGGCCTGCGACTTCGTCCTCGACCTTTACGCCACCCACCAGTTCCAATTCGACAATCTGGTCCCTTGGCTGCGCGAAAACGTCGCCCCCCATTAAGTTCAGGGGAGACGCCCGAACTCCGGAAGCGCCCTGCCGAGCGACTCAACGCAATGGATTGGTACGGAAACATTCGCCCTGGTCCATTCGTACAGGGTGGCCGCCGCGACCGTCGCAGCTTTCGGTCCAAGCCGGGGATCATACCGGTAATCACCTACCTCATCCACCTCATGTCCGGCAAGGCACAGCAGCCAAGTTTCGACATTGCGTTTCGGAATCAAATGAAGGATGGCCTCACCGGCGAGCCTGGGACGTTCTTCCATTTCCCGTAACTGCTCCGCGAGTTGTTGCTCGCGCTGCACGCAGGTTCCCGTATCGGCATCCATGACCACGATCAGGCAGGTGTCCGTATGGCTGCGACGGCACGCTCTAACTTCGTTGGCATATTGTTGACGGACATGCTGTTCACCCGACCCCTTGCCGGGACCGGCCTTCCGGGACCGGAACACATACTTGCCAGGCCGCAACCGTTCCAAGTATCGCCGTACAAGACTTTCGTGCCGCTGGTCCTCAACCAGAAGCACCGCGTTCACGCGCTCAGTCACGGACTTCCATCGTTGGTCCAACCCAGCCGCGCGCGATCAGTTCCGAAAGCCGAAGGGACTGTTCGTCGTCGTGACGGTATCTGTGGGCACGTATTGGACCCGATCCAACCCGCTCGAAGAAGATGCCCCGCTCGGCAGCAAGGTAGTCAATCATCTCGGGATGGTGCGAGAACAGCGTTACCTGACCGCCACGGTCTTCTATCCTGTCTCCTAGCCGCTGTAGCCATGGCTGCAATTCCGGCAAGGCAACGAAGTTCTCGGGCTCGTCAATGAATAGGCAGGTGGAACCCTCGACAAGGAAGATCAAGAGGGCGTACATGCAGATCAAGGCCCGCTGACCGTCGGAGAGTTCTTCAAATCCTACCGAAAATCCGCTCTTGGGCACACTGGGGACAGGCTCGAACCTCGCTGAGAGCATCCGAACTTCCCCGCCCACTAGCCGGGAATCCAGAGATTCGAACCCAGGGAGTACGGAACGCAACAATGACTGGAGTTCACCGGCGGCACCGCCATTTTCCTGAGTAAGGTGGCGATACCACGAAGCAAAATCATCCATGTCGGAAGACGGCCGGGATGTCTCCTTTTCGGTTCTGCCAACCATCCCCTTGGGGTCAATCCGGAGACAGTATACAGAAGCCAACCACCCTTTGAACCGCATCAGCTTTTTGTTCTCGGGCCTTGACTCCTGGGTCGACAGGGCCGACCGGAACCAGTCGAAGGGGTACTGGACCTTGCGCTCGAACCTTTCATTGAACAAGTTCACTTCCCCCGACACAAATGAAAACACTGGGTGACCGTTGCAGGAAACATCTTCCCGAATGATCCTTGTCCGGCCGGGTGATCCCCAGATGTCCATCTGAAGGAGCAAGTCGTACCGATCCCCATCCAGCTCCACCCCAAGTTCAAATGTTTGCGTCGGCAGCGTCTGCCAGCGTGTCCGCGTGTTCTGGGGAAACACCTCAGATAGCGGCGCACCCTCAATGAGGAGTGAACGAAGCGATTCCAAAACCCCGAGCAACGTTGACTTGCCGGTGCCGTTCAGCCCCATAACCAATTGGTAGCTACCCAATTCGAGCTCGAAATTGACAAAGCACCGATAGTTGTCAATGTAGACGCGCTTCAGCATGATCCAATTCTAGCGTGTCGCTCCAGTACGCTACGCGTGGATTCCCGGCGCTTCCTGCCCCCGAGCCGCGACATATTCCGTGTACGGTCCCAAATAAATATTCGGTTCGCTGTCCCCGCCGCTCAACTCCAGCACCCGCGTCCCCAACCCTCTCAGGAACGTCCGGTCGTGCGACACGAACACCATCGTCCCCTCGAAATTCTTCAATTGCTCCACCAGCATTTCCTTCGTCGCCAAATCGAGGTGGTTTGTCGGCTCGTCCAGCACTAGGAAATTCGGCGGGTTGTACAGCATCCGCGCCATCGCCAGCCGCGACCGCTCGCCGCCCGAAAGCGACCGCACCTTTTTGTCCACATCGTCGCCCGAAAACTGGAAGGCACCCGCCAAGCTCCTCAACGACCCGATGCCGTCCTGCGGAAAATCATTCTGCAACTGGTCGATCACCGTCAGTTCCGGATTCAGCACATCCAATGACTGCTGGGCAAAATACCCCATGCTCAAGCTCGCGCCCAGCCGCACCTCGCCCTGGTCCGGTGACGTCGCGCCCGCGATCATCTTCAGCAGCGTGCTCTTACCCGCGCCGTTGCGTCCCATCACGGCCCAGCGCTCGCCCCGGCGAATAGTCAGCGTGAAACCGTCGTAAATCACCCGGCTGCCATACGCCTTGTAGACGTCCTCGATCATCGCCACTTGGTCGCCGGAGCGCGCCGGGATCTTGAAATCGAACTTCACCACCACGCGCTTCTTCGGCAGCTCGATTTTTTCGATCTTGTCCAGCGCCTTGATCCGGCTCTGCACCTGCGCAGCTTTGGCGGCGTGGGTCTTGAACCGCTCGATGAACCGCTGTTCCTTGGCCAGCATCGCCTGCTGGCGTGCGAACGCCGCCTGCTGGTTGGCCTCGCGAATGGTGCGCTCGCGTTCGTAGAAATCGTAATTGCCCGAATACGTGATGATTTCGCCCGCGTCGATCTCGGCCAGTTTCGAGATGATTCGGTTCATGAAGTCCCGGTCGTGCGACGTCATCAACAGCGCGCCTTGGTAGCCGCGCAGGAAGTTCTCCAGCCAGATAATGGATTCGATGTCGAGGTGGTTCGTCGGTTCGTCCATCAGAAGGACGTCGGGCCGTCCCAGCAACACCCGGGCCAAGGCCACACGCATCTTCCAACCACCCGAAAGTGCGCCGACATCGCCATCCACCTGCGCATCCGTGAATCCGAGTCCGGCCAGCACTTCACGAGCCTGGGCCTCGATTTGGTAGCCACCCAGGTGCTCGTACTCTTCCTGAACTTCGCCGAAGCGCTCCAGAATCTGGTCCATCTCGTCGAACCGTTCGGGGTCCTCCAGTGCCTTCTGCAGCCCGTCGAGTTCGTGGTGCAGGTCGCCCACCCTTCCGCTGCCCGCGATGGCCTCGTCCAAAACAGGACGGCCCGCCATTTCCTCCACATCCTGCCGGAAGTAGCCGATGGTGGTCTTTTTGGGAACGGTGACGTTGCCGTCGTCGGGACCCTCCTCTCCCACGATCATGCGGAACAACGTGGTCTTGCCGGCACCGTTGGGGCCCACCAGGCCGCATTTTTCACCGGGGTTGAGCTGGAACGAGGCGTCGACGAAAACGAGCTGCTTGCCGTATTGCTTGGAGATGTTGGAAAACGTGATCAAATAACCAAGCTAGCAGCACGGGCGTTGTGGTGCATGATGCCATTGGCTACCCTGAACAAAATGCCCGCCGACCTTGTAATATGCGTTGCAACCCCACTCGAAGGCGCCTACCTGCGCGAAAACCTTCCACCAGCGATTCCCCTTCTCATCACAGGCGTCGGTGCCGTGAACGCCGCCATCGCCCTCACCCGATTTCTGGAACGACAAGGGGCACTCGCAGTCGTGGTCTGCGGGATCGGCGGTGCCTATCCCGGTTCCGGCCTGCAAGTGGGCTCGTCGGTGGCATGGGCCTCCAGCGAGTGTTACGGGGACCTCGGCGCAGCTTCCGCCGACGGGTTTCTTGACATGGCCGCGCTGGGATTTCCCGTTATCGCGGGCCCGGAGCCGGTCTTCAACACACTTCCCGTCCCCTTGAGACCCAGGGAAATGGCGGGAGTTCCCTTCGTCACAGTCAACACCTGCACCGGGGATGACGTATCCGCCCGGGCCTTGGCCGCGCGGACCGGCGGTGCGGTCGAAAGCATGGAGGGGGCCGCAATCGCCCACGTCGCCTGTTTGTACGGCATTCCGGCGGGTGAAGTCCGGGGCATCAGTAACCCGGTGGGTAACCGCGACCGGTCGGCGTGGAGGGTGCGCGAGGCCGCGCTCGCCGCCCAGCAGGAACTCTCGCGCGCCTTGCGGGGCGGGGAACTGCTCCCCCAGGCTTAGAATACGGATGGGACCAGAACGTGGAAAACATCCTCTCCGAATACCAGAAGTGGAAGCAGCAAGGCGAGGCCTTGCGGACTCAGGCCAAGCAGGCCATGGAGGCCCGGTTCCATGAGCTGCTGGGCGAGGCTGTCCGCCTAGCCCGCGACTACCAGGCCGATTTCGGCACCGCGCTCAAGCCTCAGGCCGACGTGACGGAATTCCGATTCAAGTCCGGGGCCGGGGCCGCAAGAAAGCCCGCCGTGAAAGCCGCACCCGAACCGGTCGAACTCCCAACCCCCGCAGTGCCGAATCCGAAGATTCCAGGCTTGGAGAAGAAGTTGGCAACCGCCAAGGCCAAAGTGGATGCCGCCAAAGCCGCCGGAAAGCCCACCCGGAACTTGGAAGACAAAGTTTACGAAATCGAAGACGAGTTGCGCCTCGCACGCGCCTGAACCTCGCACTCTCCGCTCTAAAACTCCATTGCCATGAAGACATTCCCGCGCTGATAAGGCGACTGGGGCAATGACTCCCTCGGCACGTGTTGAAAACCCACCGATTCGTACAAGTGTACGGCGCTCCCCAACGAACTATTGGTTACCAGAAACACCTTCGACGATCCCTTGTCCTTGGCCGCGTCAATCACCGACTGGAGCAGCCTTCGGCCAAGTCCCAGCCCCCGGTAATCCTCCCTCATCGTCATCTTCGAAACCTCGTAAACCCCGTGTCCCTCGTTGATCAAGGCACAGCACCCGATCGCAGTCGCCCCATCCAGAACCATCAGAATCTCGCCGCCGGGCTCGATGTAGTGCTCGTAGGGATGCGACAACGCCTCCACGTCGGCCGGTTCGAGCACAAAGTACCGCGTGATCCAAAGTTCGTTCAATTCGCGGAAGGCTTTGCCGTCGCCCGGCACGAACGGGCGGATGTGGATGTTGGGGTCCATTCACCTACTGTAACGGCACCCGCAGCCATAGGTCCAACGGAATCCGGCCCATCGTAGAATGGAGCTTGTTCACAATCCCCAACCTGTTCACGGCACTGAGGATATTCATGACGCCGTTCATCCTCTGGGCCCTCGCCCATGAGCATTTCCTCCTGGGAGGCTGGCTTTTCGGGGGTGCGGCGTTTACGGACATGCTCGATGGTGCCGTCGCCCGCAAGTTCGGCGGGGAAACCAAATTCGGCCAGTACCTTGACCCTATCGCGGACAAAACCCTCCTCGTCAGCATGTACCTCGGCTTCGCCGCCGGTCACGCCATTCCAGTCTGGACAGTCGCGCTGATCTTCGGCCGCGACCTCTGGATCGTCCTCATGTCCGCCATCGCGCTCAAATTCACCACCTACCGCAACCTGACCCCCAGCGTCTGGGGCAAGGCCTCCACCTTCCTCCAGATCATGACCGCCATCGCCCTGATGGGGGCCTACGGCTACAAGGACGCCATCCTCCTCCGCATCTGCGATTTCATGATCTGGGGCCTGGCGATTCTGGCCATCATCAGCGGCCTCGACTACACGTGGCGCGGCGTCCGCTGGTTCATGGACAAGCGGAAACCGGCTCCAGCCAGTGTTTAGAATGGGTTAGGATGACCCTTCGCGCCATTTGCACTGCTTTTTCCGCCGCCGCTCTGGCGGTGTCCTCCGCCTTCCTCCTCCACTCGGCCGCCGGTGACGCGATCCGCGGCTTCGACGCCGAATCCCAAGCCACCGAAATCAAGTGGGAGCAACAGGCCCGCGCTATTCCCCAGCCCGCTCGCGTTCGCGCCGCGATGGAGCGCCTTTCAAACCAGCCCCACCTGGCTGGCACGCCCCAGTCCAAGGCCGTAGCCGAATACATCCTCAGCCAGTTGCAGGAGTACGGGCTGGACGCCCATATCGAACAGTACGAATCGATGCTGCCCCAACCACGCTCCCGTTCGCTGGAAATGACGGCACCCACGGCATTCAAGGCCAAACTCGACGAACCGGTCGTTCCAGAGGACAAGAATTCCGCCGACCCCGGCATGGTCGCCAGTTTCAACGCCTTCTCCGGCGACGGCGACGTCAAGGCAGCCCTCGTCTACGTCAACTACGGCGTTCCAGCCGACTACGAACTGCTCAAGGAGAAGGGCATCGACGTCAAAGGTAAGATCGTCATCGCCCGTTACGGCGGCAGTTGGCGCGGCATCAAGCCCAAAGTCGCACAGGAACGCGGAGCCGTCGGCTGCCTGATCTATTCCGATCCCCACGAGGACGGCTTCTACCAGGGCGATGTCTATCCCAAGGGCCCGTACCGTCCATCGAACGGTGTCCAGCGCGGCAGCGTGCTCGACATGGTGCTTTATCCCGGTGATCCGCTCTCCCCCGGCTGGGCCTCCGAGCCAGGCTCCAAGCGCCTACCGATCTCCGAGGCCACCACCCTAATGAAGATCCCCGTGATCCCGATTTCAGCTGCTGACGCCCAGCCCTTGCTCGCCAGCCTCGGAGGCTCGGTCGTTCCGGAAGCCTGGCGCGGGTCGCTGCCCTTCACTTACCACTTCGGCAAGGGCGAAACCCAAGTCCATCTCAAGGTCCAGATGGACAATTCCACCCGCCC
>CAIYDY010000036.1 GCA_903925015.1 uncultured Acidobacteriia bacterium | reverse complement strand
CGCGCGATGGCGACGCGCTGCTGCTGCCCACCCGAAAGCTGATTTGGATGGTGGTGGGCCCGGTCCGCCAGCCCCACCGATTCCAAGGCATGCATCGCCCGCTCCTTCCGATCCGGCGGGTCGTCCGCCGAGTACAACAGCGGTAGCTCCACATTTTCGATGGCGCTGGTCCGGGCCAGAAGATTGAACTGCTGGAAGACAAAACCGATCTTGCCGTTGCGAATCTCCGCCAACTGGTCGCGCCCCATGCCTTCCACCGCCACCCCGTCCAGCCGGTAGACACCCGACGTCGGTTTGTCGAGACATCCCAGAATATTCATGAAGGTCGATTTCCCCGAGCCCGACGGCCCCATGATCGCCACGAAATCCCCCCGGGCGACTTGGAGCGTCACATCCTGCAAGGCCAAAACCGACATGTCGCCTATCGTGAACGTTCGTGAAAGACCGGCCACCTCGATCATGTTCAAACTATTCATAATGGAGGGCCTCGATGGGATCCATGTAGGCGGCCTTGCGCGCCGGGTAGAACCCGAATGACACGCCCACGATGGCTGAGAACAGGAAGGCCGCCAGCACCGACACGGGACTGACGACCGTCGACCAGCCCGCGAAATAAGAAATCAGCAGGCTTGCCCCAACTCCCAGCGCAATCCCGATGGCACCTCCAACCAACGAGAGCGTCACCGCCTCCACCAGAAACTGGCTCAGGATGTCCCTCGTTTTCGCCCCGACGGCCTGCCGCAGACCAATTTCCTTGGTGCGCTCGCTTACCGAGACCAGCATGATGTTCATGATCCCGATCCCGCCCACAATCAGCGAGACCGAGGCGATCGCCGCCAGCAGGATCGACATCACGTGCGCGGAACTCTCCTGCGCTTGGAAGACCTCCTCCATGTTGCGGATGTTGAAATCATCGTCCTCGGTCGCCTGAAGGTGGTGCCTCTGCCGCAGCAAAGCCTTCATCTGCTCCTGAAGTTCGGGGGTACGCCCATCCTGCGCCTGGATCAGAATCTGCCCCACCGATCCCGCATTGGCCTGGCTGCCCCCAATTACCTTCTTCTTCGCGGTGCTCACCGGCATCAGAATCACATCGTCCTGGTCCTGGCCGGTCGGCGATTGCCCCTTCGGCACCAGCGTCCCCACCACGGTGAAGGGAACCTTCTTGATGCGAATAATCTGGCCAACCGGATTTTCACCGTTGAAAAGGTTGTCCACCACGGTCTTGCCGAGCAGCGCCACCCTCGTCGACCCCTCGACGTCGCTATCGGTGAACGTTGCGCCCTGGTCGATCGCCAGATCCCGGATCGGCAGGTAGTCGGGCGTGGTGCCCAGAACCTGGGTGCCCCAGTTGTTGTTGCCAAACACGGTCTGGGCCCCACCCCGGACGGCGGGTGCCGCCAGTGCGGCGGCGTCGCATTCGAGGCCGATAGCAAGAGCGTCGTCCACCGTCAGCGTTTGGGCGTTTCCAGTTCCCATGTGCATTCCCGATGTGGAGACCGACCCCGACAGGACGATGATGAGGTTGCTGCCGATCGACGCAATTTGCTCCTTTATCCGGGATTCCGCCCCCGAACCCACCGCGACCATGGCGATCACGGCCGCAACGCCGATAATGATCCCCAGCATGGTCAACGCCGAGCGCATCCGGTTGATCTGGAGGGCGCGCAGGGCGATCCTGACGCTGGCCCAAACCTTTCGTGAGCTCATGTCAAAAACCCAGCCGTCTGCCGCCGCCGCCGGAGGGAGCCGGTGCGGTGCCGGGCTTGACGGCTGATCCAGTCACCAGCAGCTGCCCCTCCACCACGCCGCCACCCACCAGTTCCACCCGGTTTGCGTCCGACAGCCCGGTCGTCACGCGCACAGCCTCGGGCTCCCCCTTCGCGTTCAAGACATAAACGACGGCCCCGGGACCACCCGCGACCGCCTGGGGTCGACCTGAAGCACTGCGCGGCCGAAACCGGAGTGCCGTCTTCGGCAGCCGGAGAACATTCGCCCGGTGGCCGGTTAGGATCGTAACGTTCGCAGTCATACCCGGAAACAGCTTCAGTTCAGGATTCGAGACATTGACCACCACGTCGTACGTGATCACATTTTGCACATTAATCGGCGCATGCCGCACTTGCCCCACCGTGCCGTTGAAGGTCTGGCCCGGATAGGCATCCACCGTGAACTTGGCGGGCTGGCCTTCTTGGATCGCCCCCATGTCGGACTCGTCCACATTCGTATCCACCTGCATCTTCGTCATGTCCTGAGCGATCAGGAAGATCACCGGAGCCGAAAACGACGCCGCGACCGTTTGCCCCACGTCCATGTTCCTCGCTTGCACCGTCCCGTCCACGGGCGCGAGGATCTTCGTATGGCTCAAGTTCAACTTCTCCTGGGACAGCACCGCCGCATCCTGTTTGACCACCGCCCCGGCTTGGTCCATCTGGGACCGGGCAACATCAATCGCCTTGCGACTGGAATCGACTGCCGCCTGTGCCGCCGATACACCCGCCAATGCCGAATCAACCCCTGCAACGGCCTGCTGGAGTACAGATTCCGCAGCATCGGCGTCCACATGGGTGCCGATACCCTCCCGAAGCATCGTCGCCTTGCGGGTGTTGTCCACCTGTGCCAGTTCCAGCGCACTGCGGGCCTTGGCGAGATTGCCCTGCTGGTTCAGCACATTGGCCTGGGCGGCGGCCAAGTCCGCGCGGGTCTTGCCAACATTGGCTTCGGAAGTGCGCGCCGCCGCAATGGCGGCATTCAAGGTGCCCGTGGCCTGGTCGACCGACGCTTGGAAGGGTGCCGGATCAATGGCGGCCACCAACTGCCCCTTCTTCACCTTGGTATTGAAATCGGCGTAGAGCGCAATGATGTTGCCCGACACCTGGCTACCCACCTGGACGGTCACGACGGCATTCAAGCTGCCAGTGGTATTCGCGATGGCGTCGATGTCGCCCCTATCCACCTTTGCGGTGGCGTAGGGCGATACGGCTGGAGCCCGCGTGGCGAAATAGAAAATTCCGCCCCCCACGGCAGCAAGAGCCCCAATTGCAATCAGCCATCGCCAGATTTTGTTGCCGTGTCCGGTACGTTCCGGATGCCCGGCAGCGATCACCGGTACGGGAATAGCGATTGTGCCCATGCCCGATCACGAGCACGTGGCGTGCCAAGCGCCGCCGACGAGGCATGCGGGGCGATGCGCCGCATTGTGGGAACCGAATACAACCGCGTCAGGAGCCAGCCGGGTCGCGCAGTCGTTGTGTGAACCACCAAAGGTGGCCCTCGATGTCCGACGCCCCATAGCTGCGGTCTGCCCAGTACGCCTCGCCGTAGTCGTGAACCTTGGGCTCGTCGACGATGACCGCCCCGGCGGCGCGGGCACGCTCGCAGTGGGAGTCCACATCGTCCACAAACACGAGCAGGCACTGGGTGTTCATCCCCCCAACGGACGCGGGACTCGCAAATTGCGGCCACTTTTCGCGGCCCGGCGTGGTGCGTCCGGCCTGCCCAACCATCACCAGCGCCTCGCCAAAGACGAGCTCGCTGTGGTGGATGACCGCACCCCCGCCATCCACGTCCTCGCCCTCCACTCGCAAGCGGACTTCGAACGCGAAGGCTTCGCACAGCCAGTCGATCGCCTTTGCTGCATCGTTGTAGAAGATGGATGACGACAATCTCGGCCATCCCTTCGGTGTGGGCTTCATTGGAAAATGGTGGAACGCAGGCCATGCCCTTGTCAAGTCCCCCGGTGGGGCACGCCGCCGATGCAAAGTAAACGGTATAGAATGGCCCTATTGTGGCGAGAACGCTAATACTCCAGTTCGTGGTTGCGGCAACCGCACTCGGCGCAGCGGGCGACGACCCCGCACGGCAATTCGAAATGTCGGTGCGACCGCTGCTGGCCGAAAAGTGCCTCGGATGCCACGGCGACGCGAAATCCGGCGGACTCCGCCTCGATTCCCGCGAAGCACTGCTCACGGGTGGCAAATCGGGCCCGGCAATCAAGGTTGGGGATCCCGACAGTTCGCTCCTGGTCCAGGCGATCCGCCAGACCCACGAGAAGCTCAAAATGCCCCCAGGCGGCAAACTGAAGGACGAACAGATTTCCGCCGTCGCCGGTTGGGTCAAGGCCGGTGCCGTCTGGCCAGCCGGTCCAGTGAAAGCCGCACCTTATGTGATCACGTCGGACCAGCGCGACTTCTGGTCTTTCCGGCCAATCGCGAATCCTCCCTTGCCGCCCGTAAAGGATGCCAAATGGGCCCGTAACGGCATCGACCGCTTCATCCTCTCCAAATTGGAGGAAAAAGGCCTCGCCCCGGCACCCGCCGCAGACCGCCGGACGCTCATCCGGCGAGCGTACATCGATCTAACCGGCCTTCCCCCAACTTTCGACGAAGTCACCGCATTCGTGAACGACAAGTCGCCCGACGCCTTCGCCAAAGTGGTCGACAAGCTGCTTGCGTCCCCCCGCTACGGCGAACGTTGGGGCCGCTACTGGCTCGACGTGGCCCGTTATTCGGATGACAAACTCAATTCCACAGACGACGAGCCCTACACCAATTCCTTCCGGTACCGCGACTGGGTGATTTCAGCCTTCAACCGGGACATGCCTTGGAACCAGTTCGCCAAGGCCCAAATCGCAGGGGACCTCATGGACGGCAAGGAAACCTACCAGCCAGGACTCGGCTTCTTCTCGCTCAGCCCGGAAATGCAGGACGACCGCGTCGATGCGCTCACCCGCGGCTTCCTCGGCATGACCGTCGCCTGCGCCCAATGCCACAACCACAAGTTCGACCCCATTCCGCAATCCGACTACTACTCACTCCTTGGCGTTTTCAACAACACGGAGCTTTCCCAGGCGCCACTCGCCCCACCAGACACGGTTGAGCGCTACAAGGCCGCGAAAAAGAAGCTGGACGACAAGAAAAAAGAGCTCGACGATTATGTCAAGGAGCATGCCGATAGTCTAGCCGAGGTCCTGGGCTCACAGGTGGCCCGGTACATGCTGGCGGTTTCCGGCGATGTCCCCGGCGGCTATCTGGACGCCGAAACCTTCGAGCGCATGCAGAAGTATCTGGCGAAGCCGGAGAAGGACCACCCCTACCTGAAGGCATGGTTCGCGGCCAAAACACCCGACGAGCGCAAGAAGGCTGCCCAGGATTTCCAGGACCTCCTGATGGCGGTCAACGCCGAAAAGAAGCTGGTCGACGAGAAGAACAAGATCAAGCTGGGCCTCGACCCAAGCCGCAACGATCTAAGCCAAGCCAGTCTCGATTCCATCGACCGCGACAAGTTTGTCCTCTGGAATGAGACATTTGGCGGCCAGTTCAAGTATGGTGCGGGCAAAGTCGACCGATTCCTGAACGGGCCGTGGAAGGAAAGGCTCGCCACCCTGCAGGCCGAGCACGAAGCCCTCAAGGCCGCCCTGCCGCCCGAATACCCGTATCTGCAGACCATTCAGGACAAGAAAAAGCTGGGCGTACAGAAGATCTGGCTGCGCGGTAGCCGGGACAACCCCGGCGACCCTGCCCCGCCGCACTTCATGACCATTCTGTCACCCGCCGACCCCAAGCCGTTCAGCAACGGCGCGGGCCGGTTGGAACTCGCCGAAGCCATCGCCGATCCCGCCAATCCCCTCGCAGCGCGTGTTTTCGTCAACAGGGTCTGGCAGCACCACTTCGGCCAGGGCTTGGTGCGCACTCCCAGCGATTTCGGGATGCAGGGCGACCGCCCCAGCCACCCCGAACTTCTGGACTACCTCGCCACCCAGTTCGTCCAAGGCGGCTGGTCCGTCAAGAAGCTCCACCGATCTATCATGCTGTCCTCGGCCTACCAGCTGGGGACCGAGCCCTTGGCGAAAAACATGACCGCCGACCCCGAAAACCGCCTCGTCTGGCGCTACAACCGGCGGCGCGTGGATGCCGAAGCCCTTCGCGACGACATCCTCGACATCGCGGGCAAGCTGGATCTGAAGGAAGGCGGCAAGGCCGAGCGCCTCGGCAAGGACAACGTCCGGCGGACCGTCTACACGTTCGTCAGCCGCCGCAAGCTGGATTCGGAGTTCGCACTCTTCGACTTCCCCAATCCAAACGCGTCCTCCGAGCAGCGCACTTCCACCAACACCCCCCTGCAGCGCCTTTACTTCATGAACAACGCCTGGGTCATCGCGCAGGCGAAGGCCGCAGCGGAACGGGCGCAAGGTGCTGACACAAAACGTGTTACGGATCTATACGGCTTGGTTTTGCAGCGCGGCCCGTCGGCTGCTGAAACCAAGGTCGCGCTCGAATACTTGCGCACCGCCGGACCCGACGCATGGACCCGCTATGCGCAGGTCCTAATGACATCCAACGAATTTCAATTCATCGAGTAGGAATATGACCACACGGCGCGATTTGCTCAAAGCTTGCGGAACCGGCTTCGGAATGACGGCTTTTGCGCGTCTGGCGGCCGGGGCGGGCCCGGTTGGCGGCGGAATCTCCACCAACCCCCTCGTCCCCAAGGCCCCGCACTTCCCGGCCAAGGCCAAGCACGTCATATTCCTGTTCCTGAACGGCGGTCCATCGCAGGTGGATACCTTCGACCCCAAGCCGATGCTGGACAAGTACAACGGAAAGCCAGTCCCCACGGGCAACCTGGCCACCGAGCGCAAAACCGGCAATCTCCTCAAATCGCCCTTCGAGTTCAAAAAGCACGGCCAGAGCGGCATCGAGATCAGCGAGATTTTCCCGAAGCTGGGCGAACAGGCCGACGAACTCTGCGTGATCCGGTCCATGTACACGGACCGGCCCAACCACGAGCCGTCCCTGCTGCTGATGAATACCGGCGACAAGTTCGTCGGTCGCCCGTCGATGGGCTCCTGGCTGACCTATGGCCTGGGTTCGGAGAATCAAAATCTACCCGGATACGTGGTCCTCTGCCCGGGATTGCCCGTCATCGGCCCCCAGCTCTGGGCCTCCACATTCCTACCAGCCGTCTACCAGGGCACCTACATTCCGAACAACGAGAAGACCACGGACAAGCTGGTCCAGTACATCAAGAATCCCGACCTCTCCCTGGCCGACCAGCGCAAACAATTGGACCTGCTCGGCAAGTTGAACGAAATGCATCTGCGTCGCGCCGGAGAGGACCGCGAGTTGGAAGCCGCCGTCCAATCCGCCGAAATCGCGTACCGGATGCAGACCGAGGCCCCTGAAGTTTTCGATATCTCCAAGGAATCCGTCAAGACCCGCGAACGCTACGGCGATACCGAATTCGGCCGCGGCTGCCTGATGGCGTTGCGTTTGGTGGAAAAGGGCGTGCGCATGGTGCAGGTCTACCACGGCAACGGCCAGCCATGGGACAGCCACGACGATATCCAGAGCCACAAGCGGCTGGCCCGGGCCGCCGATCCGGCAATCGGTTCACTCCTCGAAGATCTGAAATCGCGTGGGGTGTTGGACGAAACGCTGGTGATCATTTCGGGCGAGTTCGGACGCACCCCCGCCGTGGAAGTAAGCGGGCTGGTGAAGGTGCAAAACGGCCGCGACCACAACAGCCACGGATTTTCCACAGTGTTGGCGGGCGGCGGCATCAAACGGGGGCACATCCACGGCGCAACCGACGATTTCGGTTTCAAGGCCGTGGAGAAACCGGTCCACATTCACGATCTGCACGCGACGCTGCTCCATTTGATGGGCCTCGACCACACCAAGCTCACCTACCGGTACAGCGGTCGCGATTTCCGCCTGACGGACGTTGCGGGCAACGTGGTGCATGAGATTTTGGGGTAGCCCTATCCCGCAAATCCCGGCGCGTTGGTCACCTCGTCCGCGTAAAGATTGATTCGGTCGATGATCTCGATAATCTCCCCTTGCGTAAGATCGAGTTCCCGAACCGTCAGGAAGAGGTGTTCCAGAAACAGCTGCAAATGGTGGGGAGTGATTCCGCGCCCGTCGTGCGCGTAGCCCAGCGGTTGCCCCGCATACGCCACCGGGCCGTCGAGGGCCGCTGAAAAAAGAGCGCGCTGCATGCTCTGCAGCTTGTCGAGCGGGACTCCATCGAAGAATGGAGCCAACTCCGGATCGTCCAGGACCCGTTTGTAGAAATCCACCACCAAACGGGCGACACCCTCGGATCCACCAATCCTTTGAAACAGTGTTTCCTTCATGCGGGCACAGCCCGCACGCGGAATGCCAGAAAAAAGGGTCGATTCGGGTTCCAACTGCGCCCTTACGCGCTTCTCCATCCCGGATTGCGCATTACCCGGCCCAACGACTACCCGACGGTCCGTTCCCGCAGCCGCCGCATTCCCCGAAGCCACCGTTCGTAGTCGGTTGCCTTCCGCAGAAAGTACTCCGCCACCTCCGGATGCGGCAAGATCAAAAAGCGCTCCTCCGCCAACCCGTCCACCACCGCTTCAGCCACCTGTTCCGCCGTCAGCGCTGTTTCCGCCAACACAGCGGCAATCCCGCCCGAAGGCTGGCCCAACATAGCCGTCCGAACGCCCTGCGGGCACAGCGCCGACACCCGAATCCCTTGGTGGTGGTGCTCAATCGAGAGCCACTCCGCAAACGCCAACGCCGCGTGTTTCGTAATGGCATAAGGTGCCGATCCAATTTGGGACAAAAGTCCCGCAGCGGAACACGTCTGCAGCAGGTACCCCGAACCACGGGCAATCATTCTCGGCAAAACGGCCTTGGCGGCGTGGATGTGGGACCTCACATTCACGCTCCAGACGCGGTCGAATTCGGCCTCCGGCAACTCCGCCCCGCCCTCGATCAAGATCCCGGCATTGGAACAAAACAGGTCGATGGGTCCCAGACCGGCCTCGACTTCCTCCACCAAACGGTGCATTTGGGCCTCATCCGACACATCCACGCAATAGAATCCGCCTCCAACCGCCTCCGCGACCCGCCTGCCAGCAGCCAAGTCCAGATCAACCACCGCCACCACCCGAGCGCCTTCTGCATGGAATCTCTCGCACAACGCCCGGCCAATCCCGTTGGCTCCGCCAGTGACCACGACAACTTTATCCTGAATCCGCACTTGGCTACCATATCACCGCAATTTGGCATTCCAACTGCTTGTCGGGATAGCGGTGGAGGCCGAACATTATTTTCCGTTCACACATGTAAACGAACTCGAACTCCCATCCGTGATTTATGGTGAAGTATCTGTGTGAGGACCCGATGACAATACACCGCGCCGCTGCAATCGCCACCCTGATCCTGGCTATTGGCATTCCGTTGAATGCCCAGGAACCTCTGTCCCCAGGTGGTATGGTCGACCCTCCCGCGCGCGTTGCCAGATTGAACTGGTTCAACGGCAACGTGTCGCTGCAACCGGCAACGTTGGACACATGGTCGCCCGCTGCACTGAACTACCCACTCACAACCGGCGACCACATTTTCAGCGATTCCGGCTCCCGTGCCGAGATCCGCACCGGGCCCAATGCCATCCGGTTGAACTGGGAGACCAATTTCGGTTTCCTGAATCTCGATGACCGCACCGTACAAGTCCGCGTAACCGAAGGAGCCATCGAAATCCGGTTGCGCCAGTTGGACGACGACGATACGTGGGAAATTGATACCCCCCAAGGTGCCGTCACGCTCCTGCGCACCGGCGACTACCGTATCGAGACAGACGCGGCGCGCAACGCGATGATGATTACGGTTCGCTCGGGCACCGCGCAAGTCACCGGAAACGGAATCAATCAAACTGTACGTGCCCGGCAAACCGGCTACTTCCAGGAAGGCTTTCAGGGCGAAATCCAGGATGCCAACCCGATGGATGACTTCGACTACTTCGTGGGCGACCGCAACCAGCGGGACGACCGCATGCCCGCTCCGACCCACGTGCCAGAAACCATGGTCGGCTACGAGGACTTGGACGCCAACGGCGTTTGGAACGAAACCGTGGACTATGGTTGGGTGTGGCGACCCCGCGTAGAAACGGGCTGGGTCCCGTACCAATACGGGCACTGGGCTTGGGTGGAACCGTGGGGCTGGACTTGGATCGACAACGCTTCCTGGGGTTTTGCGCCATTCCACTATGGACGCTGGGCGGTAATTTCCGGTGTATGGGTCTGGGTGCCAGGCTCGATGGTCCATAGGCCCGTCTATGCTCCGGCGCTGGTCGTGTTCGCTGGAGGTCCCGGAGTCGGCTGGTTCCCGCTCGGCCCCCGCGAGCCGTACTACCCCGGCTACCGCGTGTCGGCTGCCTATGTCCGGCAGGTGAATATAACGCACGTGACCAACATCACCAATATTTCGAATACCGTCTATGTCAACCAACGGGTACCCGGGGCGCTGAGCGTGGTGGACCGCGAAGCATTCATCCGTTCGCGTCCCGTTCACAGCTCGTTGCAGGGCATCCGTCCGGGTCAGTACAACGGGGTGATCGGCTACGCCGCGCCGGTCGCACCCACGCGGGAGAGCATTACGGGCCCCACAACGAATCGGAGCGTTGCAGCTCCTTCGCAAAGGTCAATGTCTCGGCCCGTCGTTGTCCGCAGCGCACCCCCGGCCGCACCGGTGGAATTTGGTGCCCGGCAGGAAGCGCTATCCCGGAATCCGGGACGCCCCTTGTCCACCTCCGAAGTCAACGACCTGCGGGGCCGCCAACCAAGTACCGTGCTGGATCGCACTCCGATTCGCAGATCCCTTCCCGACAGTGCGCCGCGCCCGGCGCTGGTCCCACGGCAGCCCGCCCAGCAGCAGGACCGGCCATCAACATTCGAACGCCCCGTGCAAGGTCAGCCGGACTCGCGTCCACAGGAAGTGCGTCCCCAGGAAAACCCAAGGCCTCAGCCGCCGGTGGAGCGGGCACCCAGACCCGATTTCAACCGGACAATACCGGAAATCCAGCGCACTCCGGCACCCGAGTACCGCCCGGTTCCGGTTCGGCCAGCTCCGGAATCACGCCCGGTTCCGGAAACGCGCCCAGTTCCCGAGCTAAGGCCGACTCCCCGCCAGGAACAGCGCCAAATCGAACCAAGGCCAACTCCTGAAGCAAGGCCGACGGCACCCGAGCGCGGCACCCGCCCAGTGCCGCGCCGCGAGGAAAAGCGCGAGGAGAAAAAGGCGGAGGACAAAAAACCGGCATAGCGTTTGGAACATCCTCAGAAATCTTGCGTTAGTATCTTGAGATGGCTAACATACTCTCGCTCGGTGGACCCGACTCAAAGTACAAGCAGCCCGACGCTCCAGCAGCAGGTTTTTGGGCTGGATTCTGGCACGGAATGACTGCTCCGCTAGTCTTCTGGATCAGTCTTTTCGCGCCCAATATCCGGATCTACGAGACCAAGAACAAGGGTCTTTGGTACGATTTCGGATTCCTGCTGGCACTGGGAGCGTGGGCGTCACACTCCGAGACAAAACACGTAATCAGTGGAACCCACGTCTGAATCATGCCCGCGGGGCACGGGGGCTAAAGCCCCCTCACCAGCGCATTGAAGAACAGTTTCAGAGTCAGATAGCTCTGGGCCCGGTACTGGGGCCGCATCCCGAAAAGGATGATGTGCCCATTGCCGGACTTGGCATCGATCAGGGCTGTCCTACCGGTGATGCGGCTTTCCCCCAGTAGCCAACCGGAGGCCAGAACCTTCGTATCCGTGTATTTCATGACAGCAGGCTCCTCGGTTTCCCACACCGGACTCGTTTCCATCCATATAGGCAGGCTATCCGGCAAGCCCTTGGCCAGAGGGCTCGTCCGATCCAGCTTTGCGTTGAGCAGCGACCCCGGACAATAGAAATCCTTCGGAGCGACTCCAGCCAATACATTCCGAGCCCGCACGCCAAGGTTTTGGATCGCATACCCGGACGCGCGGTTCAGAAACACGATTGTCCCGCCTTCAGCGGCAAACTTCCTCAGTTCATCGGCACCCTCTGAGCCCAAACCACCCGCGAACTCGGCTGGTACGGCATCCTCGCGGGCTCCGTCGGCGATCACATTCGGCATTTCGTCGGCAAACACGATGGTATCGAACTTGGACCGCAATCCCCCTCCCCGGATATCCGCGTTGCGGAGCGTCGAATAGGCAAACCCGAATTCCTCGATCATCCAACGGGTCCAGCCTTCGTCCATATTGGCCCGGAAGCTACGGTAGAGCCCGACCCGGGGTTGCTTCATCGATTCCCAACCAGCGCCGGAAGGCATGGTTGATACCGCAAAATCACCAGCTTGGTTTCGCCAGACCGGCTTCCCCGTCTTCCAAGCCGCGTTCGCGGCCTTCCACCCATCGGAATCGGAAGCCTTGTAAACGGTCGCCGGAGCCGGTGCCGCAATCGACACCTTGGACAGTCCGGCCACCGGCTGCTCCACAAATTTCGATTCCACTCCGAACAACATCGGCAACGTATGCGCAGTCACGTCATACGGGCGCTTCGGGGGGCCGCCGGGATACAGCAGGTCCACTGGATAATCCTGCTTCTCCAACAAAGACTTCGCCCACCCCGAGTACGGCTGCTGGAACGGGATGACGTAATCGCCATTCGGTGCCTTGGAAATCTCGACCATGCCGAAAGCGAGTGTTTCCAACATTTTGCGCGTCGCGCCCGGATCGGCTTGGTTGGCCGAAATCACCGCGCCCCAGGGCTTGGTCCGCTCCAATTGGTGCTGGGCCACCTTGTAGAAGCTGCGCAGCATCTCCTCCCGGTGAATCGCTGCGTTGTAGAGCAATGATTCGAAGGCAACCTGCTGGTAGTCGATGATATCCCGCAAACGCCAAGTTCCGCCCTTCCAAGGCTCCAAATAGTTCCAACTGCGGGCGCGCGGGTCATATCCAAGAGCCGACTGGTCGATCTCCGACGGACTCACTGTAATGGGCGTGGCCAACTTCACGCTCGCCGATTCGGTAAGAATCCGCAGCCCCCCGTGGAAGGCCTGATAGTGGCGCGAGGGGGTCCAAAAATCGTAGATTGCGTGGATCGCCACACCAGTCTTGCCGGCGGAGGTCAGATCCGACGCCATGGATGTCCCGATCATGTTCATTTCCTGCGAAAGAATCGGGTCGATATTGGGCTCGATCGGGTCCAACCATGGCGGAATAAAGATCCGCGAGGCTCCCGAGCCCTGCTGGTGGACATCGTAAACGATTTCCGGATGCCACCCGTTGTGCAGTTTCGAGATGGTGGCCCGGGTTTCGGGCTGGGAGAAGATGTACCAGTCGCGGTTGTTGTCGTGCCCGGTGTACTTCTGATACAGTTCCGGCGGACTCGTCCCCTCCCACTTGGTGTTCAGGGTCTTCCTGTACCACTGGGTCACGATATCGACGCCGTCGGGGTTGATGCTGGGCACCAGGATCAAGATGGTGTTCTTCAGGATCGCGTCGAAGCGCGGATTGGACTCGGTCAGAAGCCGGTACGCGAATTCGACTGCCGAATGGGTCGAGGCCACCTCGGTCGCGTGGACGGAACAGGTCATCAGGACCACGTTCTTGCCTTCGCGGAAAAGAGGCTCGGCTTGTGCGGGGGTCGTTAGCCGCGGGTCGGCCAAGCGGCGTTGGATTTCCTTATAGCGGTCCAGGTTGCGGATGGTGGCGGGATCGGCGATCGTGGCGGCGATCATGGACCGGCCATCGGCGGAGCGACCGTACTCCTCCACGCGAATGCGGTCACTGTACTTGGGCAGTTCCTGGAAGTAGGAGACCACCTTGGCCCAGTCCAGAAGAACCCTGTCAACGCCGATTTTGTGTCCAAAGTGCGATTCGGGTGTTGGGACGGCGGCATTGGCCGCCGCACACACCAATAGCGATAGGGCCGCGAGGCCGCGCGAGAGCTTCATGATCTTGTCCTGTAACGGGTATCCAAGAATTATAAGGCCGAGACCGCCTTCGCCAGAGGCAAAAGCGAATCCATCAGCCAGCCAAGTTGACGGGTGCCGTCCATTTCCGAACAGTAATCGGTAGCGCCCGCCTCCATGGCTTCAATCCACGCCGAGGTTTCCGGCACGCGGGCCACAACCACGAACGGCGTCGCGGGGTGGGAGGAGCGAAAACCGCGCAGCAGCGGCAGATACTGGGTGGGGTCGGACCCGGCGAAGACGACGTCCGCCTGATCAAGATCCTCTGGATGGGCTATTGCCGGAATGCGTTCAATACGATGCCGACCTCGACCCAGGGCGACACCAATCCTGTTGGCGGCGGCCTCGTCCAAGCCGACCATAACTACGTTTGCCATCGTGAACTCCCTTCGAAACCTAGAGCTCAACCAAGAGTGCGGGACGGTCCAGCAGGGACCGTTACGAGTATTTTCGCACAAAACAGGATGAACGTCATTTAACAACGCGTTCAGACTCGGTTAATAATCCCCCTCGTCTCTATGTACAGAGGCGGAAAGAGAAACGGCCTCAAGAAAAAGAAGGAGAAACACCATGAAAGCTATCATCCTCGCCCTCGCCGCCGCCACACTGACGTTCGCACAAAGCGTCCCCGCCAAGCCCGTGACGGCCCCCGCAACACCCCATTCCGCGCCAGCCCACCAAACCGCGAAGCACGCGAAGAAGGTCAAGAAGACTGTTGTTGTAAAGCCCGCCGCCCATCGGGTGCACAAGCACAAGGCGCATCGGGCCTCCAAGTAATAACCGCTACCAAGAGCCAAGTTACACCCACAAAGAACCGAAACAGGAGATACGACCATGAAGACCATCATTCTCACCATCGCAGTTGCCGCCATGACCTTCGCCCAGACCCCGGCTCCGGCAGCCCCAACAGCTACCGCCGCTCCGGCCAAGACCGCCAAGAAGGCGGCCAAGAAGGTCAAGAAGGCTGAAACAAAGATGGAAGCGGCCAAACCCGCCGAAGCTGTCAAGCCCGCAGTCAAGTAGTCCAGATTCCAGAGTTCTAAGAACCGACAACAGGAGATACGACCATGAAGACCATCATTCTCACCATCGCAGTCGCCGCCATGACCTTCGCCCAGACCCCGGCTCCGGCAGCCCCAACAGCT
>CAIYDY010000035.1 GCA_903925015.1 uncultured Acidobacteriia bacterium | reverse complement strand
TGGCTGAGGGATCGCCGTTGTAGGTGATTTTCACGCGACGGAATTTGCCGTCGAGTGCGGGCTTGGTGGTGTAGTACCCGAGGATGTAATAGCTGGAGATGGCCTGTTCGGCCTGCACGACGCCCGCAGCGAGGTCGTTGCTATCCAGCATCGCTTTCCCCCCGGTATCGGCGGCGAGTGCGTAGAGCGTGTCCTGCGAACGCTGGAAATTGGCCGACATGGCTCCAGCGGAGGCACCCGAGTACATCCCGACGCCGCCGGGGGAGCCCACCGTCGCATCGCCCAGCGGGGCCATCGCGACCAAGCCGCGCGCATCGATGGGGAAGAAGGAAACGTTGGCCCGAACCGCGGCGTTCGTTGTCGCCTGCAATTGCGCGCCATTGTTGGTGCCGTTGAGGCGCAACCCGCTGGCGAAATAGACGAGCGATTTCTTTTCGTTCAGCACACCGAGCATCTTGACGGCGGTCTGGAGGGCGGCCAACTGGCGGTCGGTGTTGAAGATGTTGAATTCGGAATCGTCCTGGCCGAATGCGGTCCCGGCGTCGGCGCTGGAATCATCGTTGGAATTCTCATCAAAACCCTGTCCCTCGCCGGGGGTCAGAGTCTGGATGGATTTCAACAGTTCCACCTTGTTGGCCGTGAAGTCGTTCAAAACCTTGACGCCGGCACCGGTATAGGCCATGATGGCGACCAGATCAGCGGGCTTGATCTGCTGGTTGACGAACTTGATGGCGGCGGCGAGGGACCGGATCTGGTCCGGCACCGGCATGGCGGACATGTCGAAGTACATGGCCACCAGACGACGGTCCTGGTAGCGGACCTGTCCGGCGGGCTCGGGCGTGATCTGGCCGCGAACCACGGGCGCGACCGGCGCATCGGCAGGCACTGGGGTGGGAGGGGCCAGGTCGTCCAGCTTCTGGAAATCGCAGAACTGGAGCGTTTGGACCACGCCGTCCTCGGTGACCGTAAAATCTTTCGCAGTCAGGTTTTCTATCGCCTTGCCATTCTTGTCCTTGACGATGACTGTTTCCACCACCAGCTGGGTGTTGGTCTTGAAGGTGACCAGACCTTCTTCCGCCGGAGCCTGGACAGGCGGTTGGGCAGGTTTCGGCGCGGGCTGCTGGGCCGTCAGCAACAGGCTGCAAGTGAGAACGGTGGCGACAAATCTACGCATTCGATTAGAACCTCAACCTTACGGAAGCTTGCGCCGTGCGCATCTGGCTGGCCGAGGACGGCAGGCCGAACTGGGGGCTGGATAGAGTAGTGACCCACGACGAATAATTCACGTGGTTCAGAACGTTGTTGGAATCGAGCCGGACATCCATATTGATCCGGTCCCGTACGCGGAAGGTCCGGGTCATCGAGGCACCCATGGAGAACTGGCCCGGCCCGGTGATGGTGTTGCGTCCCGTATTCCCCCACTGTCCGGCGGCAGGTGCGCGGAAGGCAGCGGGATTCAGGAAGAGGCCGGACGGCGCGCTGTAGATGGACGCCCCGGTGTAGTCGGGCCGGAGGGTCCCCGTGACGCCGGTGCCCGCCACCGCTGAAATGTAGACAGGAGTCTGCGGGGTGCCGGTCCCGGCGCTGATGTTGGTGGAGACGGTCCAATCCTTGAATGCCGTGCCTCGCCAGCCAGCCAAAAGCGTCCCGCCAGCCACGCCCATTCCGGTGGTGTACTGCGTGGAGAGTGACATCACATGCCGCTGGTCGAAATTCGAAAGGCCGCGTTCCGCCGCCAAGTTCAGCCAGTTCTGCGCAATCAGCCCATAGGCGCCGCCACCGCCATTCCGACCGCCCAATGAGGCATTGTCAATCGCTTTGGCGTAAGTGTATTGCAGGGTGGAGGTCAAACCGCTCCGCAACCGGCGCCGCAGCTGCATTTGGAGCGACTCGCGCGACGAACTGCCGTCGGAACTCAGGTAGGTGAAACCGGAGGGGCAGCTCGGGCACGGATTCGTGGCACCTGTCGGATAGGTATTGGGTAGCGACGCCTGTTGCGCCTTCCGGCCCAGGATGCCAAGGTAATTCACCGTGGCCACCAGTGCTCCCGGCAGGTCGCGTTGCACCGAGAGGGACCAGGTGTGCACGTAGCCAACCTTGAAATTCGGGTCGATGGCGAACGTGTTGGCCGTAATCGCCGAGGACTGGCGGAACCCGTTGGCCAAGGTCAGCGGGTTGCCGGTGGTGTTTTGCACGCTGAAACTGCGCGATAGCGGCGATTGTTGCGCCATCTGGGTGGCAATCGCCTGGTAGATCGACGTGTTGTAGTTCATGCCGTACCCGGCCCGAACCACCAGCGAAGAACCCGCAATCGGACGCCACGATGCCGCAAGCCTCGGCTGCAGCCCGCTCTTGTCCGGGCTGACCAGGGACGACGCGAATTTGTTGCCCGTGAGCGAGCCCGTCGGCTGGTTGCCGATCACCGGTGCCACGGCCTTGAAACCGGACGCGATGTCGAGATTCACCAAGCGCCCCCTCAGTTCCGTGATGGGCGAATTGTACTCCCACCGCGCCCCGAGATTGAGGGTGAGGCCGGGGGCCACGCGCCAATCATCGGTGAAATAGAGATCGTACACAGAGGACCGGAAGTATTTGTCAGCGTTGCCGTAGGCAATGGAACTGGTATCGGGCACGCCGGTGAGGAAATCCGCCAAGTCCGAGCCCGCCGCCGCGCCGGTGAACGTGAAGCTGCCGCGCGGGTTCTGCTGGCCCAGGCTATTGAACTGTTGGTGCTTGTAGTCGCCGCCGAACGTGAAATTGTGCGGGGTGTGGTTCCAGTAGATGTTGCCCGAGAGCGCCAGCGTGGGCGAACGGTTGAAGGACGCCTGCGCATCGTAGAGTGACGCGATGCCACTGGAGAAATTCAGGGACGGCGGGCCGTAGTTGAGCGGATCCTGCAGGTTGCCCGTGATGCCGATGTCGCCCGAAACGTTCTGCTTGTTGGCGAAATTCGGAGTCACGCGGGTCGATGAAGTGTTGTACTGCGCCTTGCCGCTGCCGAAGATCCGGTTGTTGAAACGGTGGGAGATGCTGGCGGTCACGTCGAAATTGTGGATTTCGATTTGGTCGTGGAAGGCGAAGATGTTGGTGTTGGAGGTGCGGATGTTCTGGTAGCTGAACGTGCCGAAGACTTGGTCGCGCTTCGAGACGGTCTTGGAGAGGCGTCCCGAAACGATGTCCGCGTCCTGGTAGCTGGTCAGCCCGGCCTGGTAGTTGTAACGGGCGTTGGCATCGAAATTCGGCATCGGGTAGAACTTCAGCAGCGCCAGTGCCTGGGGACTGAGCAGACTGGCCGGAATCGTGCCGGATGCAAGCTGTCCGGCGCGCTCGGCGGCGGTGGGGACGCGGGTCGTCGTCACATTCGCGTTGCGGTTGCGCTGCAATTGGTACGTGATGAAAAACTGCGCCGGTTGCTTGTTGTTGATCAGATGCGGGATGCGCAGCGGTCCGCCAAACGAGGCCGAGCCCTGCAGGTGGTTGTAGGCGGGTTTTGGGGTGTCCTGCCCGGTGAGCGAGTAGGAGCGGGCGTCCAGCGCCGAATTGCCGAGGTTGAAGCCGAAGTTGCCTGTGTAGAGCGAGCCCGGTCCGCGACGGCTGTTCCCGAAAGCGGCGGAGGTTCCGAAATTCGATGCCGCCGCGTTGTTCGAACTGCCGTTGATGGCGAAGGAGTCGGCTGCGGATTGGTTGGATGCTTCGGTGGGGCCGTTGTCCGCGTTGCGGTCGCCGCCGGGAACCGCGTTGGCCTCGGTGCGCTGGAAGCCGGGATTCGCCGCGTTGGCCGCGGGTGCCGGTTTTCCTTTTTTCTTGGCATTCGCGGCGTTCAGGGAGGTTGGCAGGGGAGGTGCAGCAACAGGCGGGGGCGGAGGAGGCAGCATCGTCGTGGTCGCCTTGATGGCGTCGAACGACATGACTTTCATGTCGATATCCTGCGGCTGCGTTTCCCCGGTAACGGAAAACTTCTTCTCGCCGGGCTCGAAACCAAGCATCTCCACGCGGATCGCCCATTCGCCGTCGGCAAGATCGGGGAAGTTGTAGGTGCCGTCCACGCCGGTCACGGTGGAGATTTTCTTGTCGTCTTTGGAGGCGGTGACGGTCGCGCCGGGGACGGGGAGCCCGCCAAATCGCACGGTGCCCTTCTGGGCTGCAGCGAAAAGGCCGGATGCGGCCAGCAGGGAAAACAAAACTAGCCGGTATGTCATCTTCTGAATCTGACGCTATTCGCGGCGGATTCGTTCGGAAGTTCCCGAATCTTTTTGACCCGCTACTTTTTGGGGACCCAGATTTGAGCCATTTGACGTGCCTCGGCCACGGCCTTGGGAGACATGCGTGCGGCGAGGTCGTCGCGCATCTCGACAATAGTATCCCTGTCGCCGCCTTTGGAGCGGGCGACGGCGACTTCGTACCACATCAGAGCCTGGACCTCGTTCTTCGGAATGCCTTTGCCGAATCCGAGTAGAATGCCGAGGCTCGCTTGGGCGAACGGGTCGCCCTGCTCGGCGGCCAGCCGGTACCAATGCTCGGCTTGGGCAAAATCCTTGGGAAGGCCAATGCGACCAGCCTCGTAGTTCTTTCCAAGATCGAACTGGGCCTCGGAATCTCCTTTGAGCGCGCGTTCAAGTAGCCGTTCGCGGAGGGGCTTCTGCGGAGGGGCTCCGGGCGGCTGCGGGATCGGCTGGGCGAAGGTGGCGATTGCCGACAGCATGGTTCCGACGAACAAAACTAGAGAGGCTCTTCGCATGGCGCTACCCATACTTTACATCCAACTTCATTTGGATTGCGGAATTTCCTCGCGGTCGTCATGGCTGGGTGGCTCGGAGGTGACGGTGAACTCCAATGGCTCGCCGGATGTATTGCGCATCCGATGCGCGGTGCCGGGCGGAACCAACAGGCCTTGGCCGGGCCCAAGTTTGACGGCCTTGCCGTTGACTTCGACCGTCGCCTCGCCTTTCAGGACGAAGAAGAACTGTTGCGCCTTGAGGTGGCGGTGGAGCGTTTCGCTGGTCCCCGGCGGCATGCGCTCCTGGATGACGTTCAATTTGTCGTTCTTGACCAGATACCAGCCGTCGCAGCAACCACCCCAGGTGTAATGTTCGGCGGTTTTGGTGCTGACGGGGGCTTGCGCCCAGGCCATGGCGGCCATCAGAAGAGGGAGAAGGAGCTTCATCCCGTCAGGCTACCAGCTAGCGCACCCAGACGACCGCACGCCGATTTTCCTGGCGGGCCTCGGGTGTGTTCGCCGGGTTGACTGGCATGTGGGCACCGTACCCCTTGACCAAGATCGGCTCTATTCCGGCACGTGAACGCATTTCCTCCGCCACGGCGTCGGCCCGTTGCTGGGAAAGCGTCGAATCATCCATGCCCGCCCTGCGCGAAGGCTGGTTGTCCGTAAAGCCCAGCACGATGAACTGGCTCTTTGGATGTTTGAGCGCGTAATCTTTTACGCGGTCGATGTTGTCGCGGGCGAAGGAGTCGAGTGTTGGCGACGAACGACCGCTCTCAAAGCGGAAACTGAGATCCAACTCGCGTGCACCGGATGCAAGTTCCCGCAAATCGGCTGGTTCATACGGCGAGATCCTGATTTCCCCAGCCTCGGCAGTTAAGGGCACAAAATGATTGGCCTTTGCGGCATCCTGACCGGCCTCCGACGACGCAAACTCGATCAGGTCGCGGGCAGCGGCAAGGGTCTCGGAATTGTTGTACAGGTAGAGGCGGCGGGTCAACGGGTACCGTTCGAGTTTGATGTTCTCGGCAGTGGGCTCCCAATACGGTGCGCCCGGGTTTGCAGCCAAAGCGACTGCGGCAACGCCCGCGGCCAATGAAGAGCTGACGAAACCGACGGAGCCGCGAACTTCCTTGACCTTGGCGACCAATTCAGAACTCTTCAGTTCGTAGGACGCTGAAAGCCGCACAAGCTTGGGGTTCTTCTTCGACCCACCGCAGACACGTTGGTCGAAGAAGTCCCTGGTGCCGGAGCCCTCGTTGCGGATGACACGAATGATCGGCCCGTAGAGGCCGGGAAATTCCGACCATGAGGAAATCGGCCATGCCACTTGGCAAAATACCCGTCTTGCGTCGTCGATGGTCATGTTTGGCGGTAGTACTCCCATGGGCAAGACAATGGCGACGCCGTCCAAGCCGATGACGTGTTCGCTGGTCCGGGCAAACAGGTCCTCGAGCCCGGCATTGTTCTGACGATCACCCATTGTCATCCTTCGCGAGGCCATGCCGATGTCGCACGTCCTGGCAGCAAGGCATTCGAACGCGATCGCGGTTTCGTGGCTGTAAATTTCAACCGTTCGCGGGCGGCGGTAGAAACGTTGGTAGATGGGATATTCCGCCGTGCACTCCTTCATATCGACGGACTGGCCCTTGTAGGGGAGCTTCACATCCTTGCAGACCGCGTTCGAGCCACCTATTTTGGGCGAATTCAGATAGGCTTTGGCTAGGCCCGGTCCTAGTTCGTCGCCGACCGATGAAGAACCGAACATGCGGATCCGGATGGGCTGGGACATCGACCAGAGGTATCCGGAAGTCACGAGGAAGAGAATTACCAATAGGGCAATCTTTATCCAAGGCCGGGGTGGCGGTGGCTTTGGCGGATCCAGCCTCCAAGTAGGCGGAGTATCAGGCGGCTGGGGAGGCTGTGGCGGATCAGGCCGCCGAATAGGCGGAGTATCAGGCGGCTGGGGAGGCTGTGGCTGGCCTCCTAGTGAAGCAAGGCGAGCGGCAAGTGCGGCGCAGCTCTCCGGCCTTGCTTCCGGGTCCTTGTTCAGGCATGCCATGACCACTTCGTTGAACGCCCGGGGTGCGCCTGCGACTCGTCTGCTAGGCACTTGAGCGTGATCATTCTGGTGTGCGAGGGCAAGATCCGTCGAACCGTGGAAGGGCGTCACCCCGGTGAGCATTTCGTACAGGACGCAACCGAAGGAGTAGATGTCGGTACGTCCATCCACTTTCAAGCCGCGCGTCTGTTCGGGGCTCATATAAGCCGGGCTACCCCACGGAGCCCCTTGGGTTAGTCCCTCCCCACCCTCCACCGCCGCGATTCCGAAATCTGTGAGCAGTGCTCTTCCAGTACATTCCTCGATCAGGATGTTGGAGGGCTTCACGTCGCGGTGGTAGATTCCTGCCTCATGCGCTGCCCCAAGCGCCCCCAAAACGTCCCGCGATATTGATATGATCCGGTCGGGTGTCAGTGAGCTGCGGTCGTCGCGAATCAGCTGCGCCAAGTCGCGGCCGGGTACGAACACCATTGCCAGACCTGGAGGGGACGGAAAGTCGCTGATTGCCTCCACGATGTTTGGGTGCAGCCGACGGCATTGAATGTCGTGCTCCCGCTGGAGACGCTTCTTCAGCTCCGGGTTTCCCCGGTTTTCCTCTTTGAGGAACTTCAAGGCATAGATGTTGCCACCGTGGTGACGTGCTTTCCAAACCTCGGCCATGCCGCCACCTGGAATCTGGCCAATCAGTTCGTAACCGTAGACCCTATCGCCGATTTTCATGGGACCATCCCCGATATCAACTAGA
Source organism: uncultured Acidobacteriia bacterium (assembly GCA_903925015.1). Lineage (GTDB taxonomy): Bacteria > Acidobacteriota > Terriglobia > Bryobacterales > Bryobacteraceae > BOG-234. The sequence continues at coordinate 51,631 of CAIYDY010000035.1, read as the reverse complement.
CAACTGGCTTATTCTAGCTTGGATCTTGCCACAAATGGTGTCAATCGAGTTACAGTCGGGCGGTGGGCCCGCAGGCGCACGCGAACAGTGCCGCCCGACGCGACAGGCAATAATGGAGAGGCTTGCCGGGCGAGTCCAAAATCCACACCTCCGCGGAATCACGCCGGTTCCACACGTGGGTCCTGTGCGCCCTGTGGGCGCTGTTCCTCGTCCGGGGGGCGTTCTACTGCCAGATGCTGCCCCTGTGGGAGGGCTGGGACGAATACGCCCACTTCGCGTGGATCCAGCACTGGAACAACACCGGCAGGCTCCCCACCCAGACCGATTCAATCTCCCGCGAAATTGACGAATCGATGCGTTTGGCCCCGTTGCCGAAGGAACTCGACTGGATCGGGCCCCCGTACCTGACGCACTCCGAATGGTGGGCTCTGCCCGAAGCCGTGCGGGCGGAGCGGATTCGGAAGCTGGATTCCCTACCCCCATCGCTCGCAGCACTCCCGTCGCGACGCCCCCAAGCCTCCTACGAGGCCCAACAGCCGCCGCTCTACTACTGGTTGATCGCCCCTGCAATCCGACTCGCAAGCGATTGGAACATTGCCGACCGCGTTCTGATGGCCCGGCTCCTGAGCATGCTGCTGGCTTCCACTGCCATCCCGCTAACTTGGCTAGCCGCCCGGCTCCTGCTGCCGGAACCACTGTCTTTGTTTTGTTCGGCGCTGATCGCAGTGGCACCCGGATTTGCCATCGATACCAGCCGTGTAGCCAACGACGCTGTCGCGATTCCTTTGGTGGCCCTACTCTTCCTGTTGCTGCTGCGGCGTTCGCATTGGGCTCTGGTCGGCACAACGCTGGGGGCATGCCTGCTGGCGAAAGCCTACCTTCTGATACTGATTCCAGCCCTTGTTTCCCATGCCGTCCTGCAAAGGCGATCCGACTGGAAGCCCACTGCCCGCGCCCTCGCCCTTGCAATCGTTTTGTCCTGTTGGTGGTATGCCCGCAACTTGGCGATGGGCTACACCCTGAGCGGCTGGCTGGAGCACGCGTCGCCCGCCGAGCTTGCCCAAGCGCTGGTTCACGTCCACTGGTTCAGTGCGGCCTATGTCATCGCAAAATCGTTCACGTGGTTCGGCGCTTGGAGCTTCCTGACCCTGAAATCATGGCTGTATGTCGTGACGAATTTGACGGCCCTAGCCGGCTTCTGCATTGCGGCATACCGGCAACGCCGGAATCCCGGGATCGCTTTGCTCGTCCTGGTTTGGTTTTCGCTGGCGCTGGCCTACGGGGTGATGGTCGACCACGTTGTCCACCATTTGGACAACGTACCGGGCTGGTACCTGTGGGCGATTTCGCCCTTGCTGGCCACTATTCTTGCATCAGGTTTGAGGCGTTGGTTGGCCGCATTGGTGGCACTCTTGGCGACCCTCGATCTCTACGGGGCCATGGCCCTGCTCCTTCCCTACTATGCGGGACTAGTGGAGCGGAACCATGCCGACGGGGGTGTGTTCTTCGCGGCAATGGCACGCGTGGAACTTCCGGCGGCAGGGGGAATCGCATGGATCGCCGCCACTTTGGCGATTCCGCTTCTGTGCCTGGCACTTCTGTACAGGGGCCGGGTCCAATGAAGGTCTCCATCATCATTCCCGTCTACAACGAGTTTCGAACCCTGCACCAAGTCTTCGAACGGGTCCGGGCCGCCCAGTTGCCGGAGGGTTGCTCGAAGGAAATCGTGATTGTGGATGACGGCTCGACTGATGGCACCACGGCGCTGGTGTCCGAATATAAAGAACCGATGCTGGTCGTCCACCACTCCGTGCTCAATTTCGGCAAAGGAACGGCCATCCGCATCGGCCTGGCCAAGGCCACCGGTGACGTGATCCTGATCCAGGACGGCGACCTGGAGTACGACCCGAACGACTACGCCGCCATCGTCCAACCAATTCTGGACGGACAGGCGGATGTGGTCTACGGCTCGCGCTTCCTAGGCAAACCCGCTGGCATGAAGGCTCTGAACCTTTTCGCCAACAAGTTCCTGACACTGGCTGCGAACGTCCTGTACGGAGCCAGCCTCACGGACGAGGCGACAGCGTACAAAGCGTTCCGGGTCGAGGTCCTGCGCCGGATGAAGCTGCAATGCCGCCGATTCGAATTCTGCCCGGAGGTCACGGCCAAGGCGCGCCGACTGGGGTACCGCATCCATGAGGTGCCGGTGAGCTACAACGGCCGTGGCATCGCGGATGGCAAGAAAATCCGCGCACGCGACGGTTTTGAAGCTCTGTGGACGCTGCTGCGCTACCGGTTGGGGCGGGGCTGGATGCGGTCAAACTGAATCAGTCCCCGCTGACCAACCTGTAGACATCCCGTTTGTTCAGCCCACGTTCCTTGGCCACGGTCTTGATCGCGTCCATCTTCGGAACACCGGCCTGCACCAGACGGAAGATGGCCTCCTCGGGGGTCAGTCCGCCGTTGTCGGCCTCGGTGGCTTTTGAAATAAGCACCACGAACTCCCCTCGGACGGAATCTCGGCCTGCTAAAATCGCACGGATCTCTTCGGCCGGCCCGCGCAGGACCTCCTCGTGCAGTTTCGTCAACTCGCGCGCCACCACGATTTCGCGCACCCCCATCACTGCGCCGACGTCCGAAAGAGCTTCCAGAATCCGGTGCGGCGTTTCGTAGAACACGAGCGTCGCCTCCTCGCCGCGCAACGATTCGAGGACACGGGTGCGCGCACCCTGTTTCGGCGGCAGGAAGCCCGCGAAATGGAATTGGTCGGTGGGGAGGCCGGAGACCGCCAGCCCGGCCAAAATTGCCGACGCACCCGGCACCGGCTCCACTTTGATGCCGGCCTCCAGCGCGCCGCGCACGATCCGGAAGCCGGGGTCGGAGATCAAGGGAGTGCCGGCGTCGGACACCAGCGCACCTTTTTCGCCTCCGCGAAGGCGGGAGAACAACTCTTGCGCCCGTTCGGCTTCATTGTGCTCGTGATAGCTCACCATCTTGGTGCGGATTCCGTAGTGGTGCAACAGGTGGCCGGTGTTTCGGGTATCCTCACACGCGATCCAGTCGACTTCCTTCAGCAATCGGACCGCTCGGTAGGTGATGTCCTCCAAATTGCCAATCGGAGTGGAAACAACGTAGAGGATGCCGGGCATACGTTTCGAGTATAGGGGGTGTCGACAGAGATGCTCGCGGCCCCGGATCACAACAGGGTTCCGACTTGGCTCGGCGAAGCGAAGAAATCGGCCGGAGACGCACTTCAGCGAGCGCCAGCACCAACAGAAACAAGGTCAAAAGGAACAGGCTGTTGGCCCCCGACTCCGGAGTCTGGATCAGACTGGAGTTTCCGTAGTTGAACCCAACATCCAAGGTGTCGCCGGGCGAAACTCCGGATTGCGCAATCGGCGACCGGGCAGAAGCCGGGAGCAAAACCCAAGCCGCCCGCCGTCACGGGAGTAGACACGGGATCGCTGCCGGAGGCATCGAAAATCTGGGAGGTCAGGAGACTGGATGTCAGATAGCCGTCGCCGCCGTCCCCTTCAAACTGAATCGGGCTGGACGACTGCAACTGGTAGTACCCGCCATACAAGTAGAAATGCTCCGAGAATTCATAGTGGAAGCCCGGCGTGGGCGTGGATGTATCCGGTCGGGTTGTTTGTGACGCTTCGCGCTACCCTACGATCGAGAAGGCTCCAACGGCCTCCAAGCCGGTTGGGAACCCGGTCCAAATGTAGTCTCCAGCCAGTTCTTGAAGGTAACTGGGGCTTGGAACGACGTCGCCGTAAACTTCAATCCATCCCGCATCAAGTTGGCGGGCGCAGGTGGCGGCCAAGACGAGGGGCAAAAGACGGGACAAGCTTCGCATGATTTCCTCCGATGGAATGATTCCAACCGGCAGGGCGAAAACGAACCCGAAGTTTTTGACAAGGTGGTGAACTTATTTCGATCCGAGCTTGGTAAGTGCCTCGCCAGTCAGACGGAACACGGTCCATTCGTCCATCGGCACCGCACCCAGCTTCTTGTAGAAGCCTATCGATGGCTCGTTCCAGTCGAGGACCGACCATTCCACCCGTCCGGACCCGCGTTCGACTGCCAGCCGGGCGAGCTCCCGCAGCAGTGCCAGGCCCAACCCCTTGCCGCGCGCGCCGGGATTGACATACAGATCCTCCAAGTAGATGCCCGGCTTGGCCAGGAACGTGGAGTAGTTGGGGAAGAAAAGCGCGAAGCCCTCGCAATTGCCGTCCAGAAAGCCTAGAAGCACCTCGGCACCGGGCCGGTCGCCGAAAAGCGTCTCCCGAAGTTTTTCCTCGGTGGCCTCCACCAAGTGGCTCAGCTTTTCATAGTCGGCCAAGCCCCGGATCATTTGCAAAATCACGGAAACGTCGTCGGCTGTCGCCCGGACGACGGTCTGGGTTTGTTTTGTCATCGCGCGTTCGGCAGTGCGTAGTAGCCCTTGCGGACCTGCACTTTCAAATCCTTGTTATTCGCCTTGAGGTCGATTTTGCGGAAGGAGCCGTCCTTCTGGCTGTTGGTCGGCGTGTAGCCGATCAGGTACTGGGTCCGCATTTCCTGCTGGATTTGCTCAAAGATCCGTTCGAGCGAGTTCTTGCGGTCCACCTCGAACATGTGTCCGCCGGTCTCCTCGGCCATGTGTTTGAGCACGCCCGCACCGCCCGAGCTCATGTTGAAACCGCCGTAGAATTGGCGGTCGACGTAGAGGATGCCGTAGATGATGGCATCGGCCTTCTGGGCGGCCTCGATCGCATCGCGTTCGCGCAGTTTGCTGCCCTGGTCATCGCCGTCGGTGATTATGACGATGGCTTTCCGGCCTACTTCGTGGGCCAGCATGTCATTGGCAGCCACGTAGACGGCATCGTAGAGAACCGTGCCGCGTTGGTGGTTCATAGTGGGCACCGGACCGGAGTTGAGCCCGGAGAAACCCGCGTTCAGCTTCAGCCGCTTGAGTCCATCCTGGAGCAGGCGCGGTGAGCCGGTCAGGTCCTGGAGGAGTTCCGAATCGGCCCCGAAGCTGATCAGAAATGCAACGTCCTTCTTCTTCAGTACAGAGTCGAAGAATGAACTGGCGGCCCGGCGCTCCACCTCGATCAGATTCTGCTGGCTCCCCGAGACGTCCACCAGAAGGCCGAGCGTCAGCGGGATATCGGTTTCGCGGGAGAAATATTTGATGGTCTGGTGCTTGGCGTCCTCGGAGAGGTCGAAATCCTCCTTGTTGAGCGTGTTGACCAACCCGCCCTGCTTGCTGCGGACTGAGCAGTACAGATTGACGACATCGACATCCACCTTGATCGCATCGCCCAAGTCCTCTTCCGGCTTCTGGGGTGGATTTTGCTGGGCGACCGCGTAGGCGGCCAGAAGCGGCAGCGCAATCGCGGTCAAGATGGCGGGCAGACGGACGGATTTTCTCATAACATGGAAGGAACAGCTGTTCCGCTTCTGGGACGCGTGCCTGCACCAAAGTGTTTCGACAGACTCATGTCCACTCCACTCCAGCATCTCAAAAAAGACCCGGCCCTTGCAGCCATTATTGAACATTGGGGCGACTACGGCATCCGCTACCGCGCGCCGACGTTCGAGACGCTGGTCCGATCGATTGTTTCGCAGCAGTTGAACGGAAAGGCGTCGTCGACCATCTTCGGACGTTTGCAGGCCGCTGCGGGGGAGGAGAACATGACACCGGGCGGAATTTTGGCGCTGACACCTGAGAAATTGCGGGAAATCGGCCTTTCGGGGCAGAAGTCGTCCTATGTCCGGGACCTCGCGGTAAAGACGCATGACGGTTCAGTGGTCTTCGAAACCTTGCCGGACATGGACGACGACTCGGTCATCAAGCATTTGACCGCAGTGAAGGGAATCGGCGTCTGGACCGTCCAAATGTTCCTGATGTTTGCGTTGAAGCGTCCCGATGTACTGCCCACTGCGGATCTGGGAATCCGAACGGCGATGAAGCGGGCATATGATCTGACCGACCTTCCGAAACCGGACGAGATGGAGAGGATCGCGGCCCCCTGGGCCCCGCACCGGACGGTGGCCTGCTGGTATTTGTGGCGCAGCCTGGATAATATGGGTGGTGCGGATTTGGGGTAATCGCCAAATAAAAAGGAGAGATGGCTTTTGATCACGATTTGCGCTGTGATAGGTGCCCTGATTGGTTTCATTCCAGGCGGCACGTTCCTGCTGATACCTATGGAAATGTTCATGCTCTACAAAATCATGGACAACCACAACGCGTTCGACCTAATGACCTTCCTCGGCTTGTTAGTTCCACTGCTGACGATCAGTGCATTCCTCAAGGGACTTGCCAGTTTCCTTCACGCCATGCCGGTGATCGGCCAAGTGGCCAATTCAATCGTTGCGGTCGTGTTTATCATTTCGTTGGGCAATTTGGCCGAGCAGCACTATGCGGGGAAGGCCCAAACACCCCGCACCTCGCTGGGCAGGCCAGCGCGTGTTCGCCAGTCAGACGACGATTTTTCAGCGCTGCAGCGGGTAGCTGTGCACCAGCTGTAGGGACCTTGACCAGCGCGTTTTCGTGAAAAAGTGCATCGTGATGTCGAAGACGTGCTCCAAGCCGAGTCCGGGTGCACTTAGCTCCTCGGTGGAGGCATCGTAGGACCAATAGACAAGCACCGGCGTCCCCACGATGTTCTCCCGCGACACCAAGCCCCAGAAGCGGCTGTCGTCCGAGTTTTCCCGGTTGTCGCCCATTGCGAAGACGGATCCCGGCGGGACCACAAGTTCTCCGTTCACCACGTACTTTTCCAGCATGCCGACCGCTTCGGGGCGCAATCGGAGCATCGCCGCGTTCGACGGAAACGTATCGCGATAAGGCACCGGGTCGCCTTGGGCATGCTGCGTGTAAGGCTCGTCCATGGCAACGCCGTTGAGAACCAGTCGCTTGTTTTCCAAACGAACCCGGTCACCCGGCAAACCGATGGCGCGCTTGACGTATGTCTGCTTCAAGTCGAGGGGATAGCGAAAGACGATGACGTCGCCCCGGCGCACATCGCGATAGGGGAGCAGGTGCTTGGTTACCGGGCCGGCAGGGGCATAGATCAACTTGTCGACCAGAAGGTGGTCACCCACCAGCAGGGAGCTTGCCATCGACCCGGTGGGGATGACGAAAGCTTGAACCAGCGTCGTGGTCCCGAACAGGAGCATCACCAGCGTGACGGCCCACTCGCCCACAAATTGGCGAACCTGGGATGGGGCTGCAATCGGAGTCATGTGTCTAAGGATTGGTACGAGTCGCCCGCACAAAACGTTCGCCCAACCAACGGATCCGTTCAATCAGCTCCGGCGGCTCCAGGACCTGAAATTCCATCCCCAGCAAGGCCAAGTACACGGATAGGGAGTCAAGAGAGCTGGCACCAGTCTCCAAAATGCAGGACGTTGCGTCAATGGCTTCGAGAGTGCCGAACTCCGGCGGCAAACGCTCGGCAACCTCCGCGGCCGACCCCAGAAGCACGACGCGGGCGCGGAAATCCTGCGGCGAATAGGCCACGCTCCTAGTGGCATAGGCAACAAAACCCCCTTCGGGCGGTTGGCGCACCGGAAACGAGCGGCCCTGCACAATTCCGGTCTGAATCCGGTCCAACCGGAAGGTGCGCCAATCCGCGCGGTCCGAATCCCACGCCACCAAGTACCAGCGCCGACCCGTGTGGACCAGGCGATGCGGTTCCACGTTGCGCGAACTGGACACCTTGTCCCGGTCCAAGTAGTCGAACTGGAGCGTGATGTGATCACGGCAGGTGGCGGCCAGGGTCGAAAGCAGTTCCGAATCGATGTTCGGACCACTGCTTCCAAGAGGGAGTATGAACGATTGCAGAGCTGCAACGCGCTGGCGCAACCGCACAGGGAGAACCTGTTGGACTTTGGCTAGCGCCCGGACGGAGGCTTCCTCAATGCCGTTGACGGTGCCGCTGGCGGCGGTACGGAGTCCCACGGCAACCGCAACGGCCTCATCGTCATCCAGCAGAAGCGGTGGCAGATTGGCACCTGCCCCCAGTTGGTAGCCGCCTCCCGCACCCGAAGTGGCGTTGACAGGATACCCGAGGCTGCGCAGACGGTCGATATCGCGGCGCAAGGTGCGGGGCGTCACGTCCAGCCGTTGGGAAAGGTCGCAGCCCGACCAGTAACGCTGCGATTGAAGCAGTGCCAGCAACTGGAGCAACCGGGCCGAGGTGTCCAACATTCCATACCAGTTTGGCATTCATTGCGGACAGAAGATGTCCGCAATAGCCGGTATTCTCCATCTGTGGGCGGCACAACAGCAACTTGCGGACCGCCCCGGAGGAAGACTATGACATTCAGCGAAAGACTACTGCCCGAATTCGACGAAGAAGTGAAGAACACCCGGAAGCTCCTGGCATGCATTCCGGACGACCAACTGGAGTACCAACCGCATCCGAAATCCATGAAGCTTGGACGGTTGGCGACACACGTTGCCGAGTTGCCCTCATGGACCAACTACACACTGGACTTGGAGGTTTTGGACCTGACCCCGGACTTCAAGCCGAAGTTCGCGGGCTCGCGGGAGGAGCTGATCAAACTGCTGGACGAATCCGCCGCAGGTGCGCGGCCCAAGATCGAAGCGGCCACGGACGAGGACTGGGCCAAAACTTGGACGTTCAAGTGGGCTGGCGAAACGGTCTTTTCAATGCCGCGCGAGGCGGTGATGCGGGGCACGATCATGAACCACCTGGTCCACCACCGGGCGCAGCTGGGCGTCTATCTGCGGATGCTGGACGTGGCGATTCCGGGGATGTACGGCCCATCCGCCGATGAATCGATGGGCGGCTAGCCCAGACGGATTAATCGGAGTACGCCGCCGAAATTCCGGCGTAAATCCGGTCCAGCCATGCGAGATGTTCCGGCTTCATCAGAACGGAACGGAGACAGAGCACCGTGGGGCGGTCCTTCACCAACTCCGGCCAACAGTCCGTGAAGAATTCGACGGGCAGCTGGATCAGGGCAAGGTGAAGATCCTCCTTCGCGGCGCGGTCGAAAATCTGCTGGGATTTCACGGACGCTTCCGAGGCGCTCCCAGCACGGACGGCCCAGACGACAATGTCCAGTTCGGGGACGGTTGGAACCACAAAGCGGTCATCGGTGCTGAGGAGGTCGGCCAACCGCAAGGCAGCTCGGCGCGACGCTTCCAGTCCCGAGGCGAATTCCCCGCCCCGCTCCAAAGGCAACAAACGTTGTGTCGCCCAGAGCGCGACGGCCGCGGCACCGGGGCGGGAGCATTCGAGGCTGATCTCGCCCAAATGCAGTACCTTGGACGAAAAGTACGTGTACGGGGAATCGTGTTTGTAGAGGACTCCGGTCCCCGGGTCGCGGAACAGGATGCACCCGCAGCCGTAGGGCTGGAGTCCGTGTTTGTGGGGGTCGACCACAATGGAATCCGCTTCGGTGATTCGTGCAAAAGCGGCGGTCGCGGGGGCCGCGAGGTTGGAGGCAAGCCGGAAATATCCGCCGTAGGCTGCATCGACATGCACGCGGAAGCCGTATTTTTCCCGCAGGGCGAGGATGGGGGGAAGCGGATCCACGGCACCCAACCCGGTTGTTCCCAAGGTCGCTACAACGGTTCCAACATCGCCCCCGGCCAGATTGGATTCCAAGGCCGCCATGTCCATCCGCCCTTGGGAATCGACAGAAACCTTTTCAAACGGAATCCCCAGGACCCCGGAAATGCGTTCGTGCGTGTAGTGGGCTTGGGCCGAAGCAAGCACTTTGCGCCCTGGATGCAAGCGGGATGCAACCCAGAGGGCCTCCAAGTTCGCCATGGTGCCACCACCGGTGAGATGGGCCAAATACTCGCTCCATCCGAACATCGCGGCAATTTCGGTCACGGCCTCCTTCTCCATGGCGGAACTGGCGCGGCCACCGTCCAGTGCGTGGTTGTTCGGGTTGATCCACATCGCCAAAGAATAGGCGGCATGTGCCACGGGATGTGGCGGTTTCAACATCTGGCCCGCGTAGAGGGGATGGAAGTAAGGAAAGTTGTCCTGCAACCGGAGCGCGGCTTCCGCAAGTACGGCGGCCATGCGATCAGCCCCGGAAATCGCCGGATCAAAGTCCGGCAGACGGGCAAAACCGGATTCCAGAATCTCGCAAGCACTCGGAATCGCGTTGACGCTGGTCTTGTCCAGTTTCAAATCAGACCTGCTTCCGGGGGATCAACACCTGCGCGGGAACTCCGAGTACCGTTGTCGACGGGGCGACGGCGCGCAGAACAGCGGAGCCCGCACCAACGACGGCGTTGTCGCCCACCTGCATGGAAGGCAGAATACAGGCGTGGCTCCCGAGGTAGCACGCCCGCCCGATGGAGGCGTTCCCCAAAATATCGGCGTGGGGGCTAACAGTGGTGCCTTCGCCGATGAAGGTATCGTGGCCAATGCATACACCCACGTTCACCAGCACAAAACGCTCGATTTTGGAATTCGCGGTAATCACAGCCATGGGGGCGACGATGGTGCCCTCGCCCAGATCCACGTTCATCCCGAGCACGGCGGTGGGATGGACCAGAGTCAGGAACCGGGCCCCTCGGTCGGACAATCCGCCACAGACGCGCAAACGGGCCTTCGGATCGCCGATGGCGGCGAGGAAGACCTCATCTTCGGCTGGAACCCAGGAATCGGGCGCACCGAGCACCGGATAGGGCACGTTCTTTCCTTCCAACGCCTTGGGATTGCCGTCGAGAAATCCCTCGACCCGCCAATCGGCCCCGACGGCGTGGAGCGCCCAGCTCAAAACTTCGCGGCCCAGTCCCCCGGCACCGACGATCAAACATTTCTTCATGAGGATTCCTTGTTGCTGCTTTCAATAGCGCCACTACCCATGAACACTGGCGCCGTGGCATGGCCCGCCCGGCTGATGTCGCGCCGACCGAAGACTGCAACCACGGTAAGGACGAGAATCTTGAGGTCCAGCCACAGGCTCTGGTTATCGACGTACCAGACGTCGAGTTGGAATTTTTCCTCCCATGTGAGGGAGTTGCGACCTTTCACCTGCGCCCAACCAGTGATTCCCGGCCGAACCTCATGCCGGCGCCGCTGGAACGCCGAGTATCGCGGCAGGTACTCGGGCAGGAGCGGCCGTGGACCCACCAGGCTCATGTCGCCGGTAAGCACGTTCAACAGCTGCGGCAGCTCGTCCAAGCTGGTGGAGCGCAGGAACTTGCCGAAAGCCGTAAGACGGACCTCGTCCGGCAGCAGTTCGCCGTCCGGCCCGCGTTCCTGCGTCATACTGCGGAACTTGCGGAAGCCGAATAGTTGGCCGTTCAGACCAGCCCGGACTTGGCGGAAGATCACGGGCGTCCCCATCCGGGACCGGATCATAAAGACGAGGACGAGCAGAACCGGAGAGAGAATCAAAAGGCCGACTCCAGCCAGAACCGCGTCGATCACGGGCTTGAGAAGATTCCGGTAGAACATGGTCAGCGTTTGGCGGATTTGCGGTCGACTAGCTTCCGCATGATGTCCAGGTACCGGTCTGCCAAGGCATCGCGTCCGGCGTTGGCTACTACCCATGCGCGACCGCTCCGACCCATTTCCGCGCACTTTGCAGGATCGTCGGCCATGGCGAGGATGGCGGCCGCGATGGCTGCGGGATTTTCCGGCTCGGCGAAAATACCGGCCTTGGCCTCGTCGCAGACTAGCTTTCGGGCTACGCCGTCGATGGCCAGCAGCGCTGGTTTCGCGCAGGCCATGTAGTCGAAAACCTTGTTGGGGTAGACGGTGCGGAACGTCGGGTTGTTCTGGAGGACGGCCAAGCCGAGATCGCAGGCATTGACGATTTCCGGCATGCGGGTCTTCGGCTGGGGGCCGTGGAAGACGATGTTGGTGAGGCCGCGCTTTTCGGCGTCCGCCGCCAGGGATGCCCTCAGGGGTCCGTCGCCGACACAGGCGATCAAGATATCGGGACGGTCGCGGAGAAGCTCCGCCGTATCCAAAAGTTGGGAAACGGCGTTGGCGAGGCTGTGTGCACCGGCGTACATGGCGACGAAACGATCGCCCCAGCCGAATTCGGCGCGGATGGAGTTGTTGCGCGGTCCGGGCACGAACATTTCCAAATCGGCCCCGTTGGGCACGAAGCAGATCTTGTCGGCAGTTGCGAGGCCCCGACGCTCGATGTCCTCTTGGAACGCAGGGGTCAGGACGTTGACCATGTCCGCGCTCCTGCACGCCATCTTTTCCAGCGCATAAAGGATCCTGGTCAGCGGGGCCGTGGCGCGGAGTACGCCGGTTGTGACCGCGCTTTCCGGCCACAGGTCGCGCATTTCGAAGATCCACGGTACACCCCGATGCGCCAGCCGAGCGGCAACCCAGCCCGGGATGACGGCAATCAGGGGCGGCGAGGTGGCCACCACAACATCCGGTCGCTCCGCCTTGAAAGCGGCGGAAGCAGCGGATAAGGTGAAGCCGAAGAAGGCCCACATCCGGCCGGCGTAGCTCTTGCCGTAGGTATCCGGGACGTGGCTCCGAAGGACGGTCACCGGACCGTCCATTTCCTTTGTCACCCACTTGCCCCGGTAGCGCTCCGGCGATTGCCCGGTGCCGTGGTCCACGGTCCCGGCGATGACGGTGACTTGGTGGCCACGCTCGGACCACATCCGGGTCATCTCGTTGAAGCGCGAGCCGCCGAACATGCCGGGCATCAGGTAGTACTGGTGGACAACGAGGATTTTCAAGACGGAATCCCCCCGGTGAGGACTTCAATACCGGCAAAACGGCCATCCTGAATGCGGAAGCCGACACGCGTGCCCTCGCTTCCGACGCTCCATTGCCCGCCCGAGACCGAAATCTCCGGAGTTCCTCCGCACAAGACCGTGACCATTGTAATCGGCGCGGGGCCGGCCATGACCCCTGCGATGGACGGCGACGGCGATTTCACGCCATAGAAGCGGGACTGCCAGCCCCGTGGTGGAGTGCTGGACCCACTGACGACATCCATTGCGGCACAGGGCTGGCCTGCCATATCGAGGATGGAAACAGAAAAAGGCCCGTTCGGAGTCTGCAGGGTCACGCGCGCGTCGAACGGAACGAATTCGTATGGATAAGCACCGGCCAGCCAATGGAGGCGAGCGGAATGGTCACCTTCGCCAATCACAGTGTCCACCACAATCCAGATGCCATCGTTCGCCATCAGCACGGCACGGCGGTGGGTACAGTCGCGGTTCCGCTTGTAGCCGTAGTGCTCGCCCTCGGCAAGTGTCCAGTTCACTGAGGCCTCAAAGCAGAGCAGCTTTGCCTCCGTCCAATACAGTGTTTTGAACTGGCGGAAGTGGAGCATCTGATCCCGACCGTCCACCATGAGAGTATTGTGACTCTCGGTGCGCAGGAAGTGGTTGTGCCACAGCGGAGCGCCGTTGTAACGATAGCTCCCGGGATCGATCAGCATGTTTTGGCCGCGCCACCAGACGTCCAAATGGAGCATGTCAATCTGCGAGAACCGGTCGAGAATGGTGCCGCAGCGAAAGGCGGCGAAGTGGGTCGGGTCGGTCCCACGCAGGACATGATAGCCGGTGTGTTGGAACGACACGGAGACAGACGGTCGCTGCTTCAGCGGGTAGTCGAGGATCTGCGGGCCGACAAACCAGATCGCCATTTCGTCCCATGGGCCGAGCCCATAAACGCGCTCTTGGCGAACGATGCAGCTAATTGTTTGGAGAATCGGCCGGAAATCAGGAAGCTCTGCCTGGGCAAGCAGAATTGGAAGGGAACCGTCGTTGGCTCCATAATTCGGGAGCGCCCCGTCGGACTCGTTTTGGTGCGCGAGAAGGAAATCCAGGGAACGCTCCAGCGCAGAAAGCCATGACTTCGGAACGTCGTCGCCATTGGCCTTCGCGAAAGACCAAGCCAGAACATAGAGCTGCAGCGCGACCCGATGGTAATTATGGCCCTGCTGGATGTAGCCGCCATCAGGATAAATCTGCTGATTGGCCTGCTGATCGAGGAGTCGGAAGCCTTCTGCAGCCCAAGCCTTTGCCTGGGGACCGGAAGACATTCGGCCAATGATATAGAGGCCGAGCGCTTCCGACAGAAGATGGTTGTTGTACACCGAATCGCGGGCATATTCGATGTGGTCCGCCAAGTGGATTCCAGCGGCAATGAGGCTCTCGCCGACCTCCTTTAAGAAGTCCGCGGAGAGCAGCTCCATCGACGAAAAGACATGGATCCCGAATAGCCACGAAAAGACGCGCAAGGCAACTTCCTGGCCGGAGAACCAGTGGACCCCGAGACCCGGTGGATTTGACGCAATGAAGTGCCGAACCTGGGACTTGAAAGAACTAGCCAAAATCGACGCAATTCCCGGGTCCAAGGCTGCCGCACGCGCCATTTGGTAAGCATGCGGAAATCGCGCGGCTTCCCAGGCGAACTTCACATCGACTTCGGGAGCACCCCGCAAAACGCTGGACCAGTGGGTGTCCGCCCCCCACCGGTGGCCATTGGTGGGATCGCGATGCCAATCAATGGGGTTGCCATAGTCGGCCATCCAATGGCTGAAGCACAGAATTTGCCCCTTTGTGGCGGCGGAAGCCAAATCGGCGAGGGTCTGCCTGTCGGAATCCGAGAGCAGCTTGCGAATTGCCGGTACCGCATCGGAGACAGCCGTGAACGGCAAGCGCCGGTCCTGGCTCCGAAGGAATGGTGCCGGAAACTGCCGACCGGGATCGGGTGCGGGCTTGACCCGGAGGATACCGCTGCGGGTCTTGAGTTCCCACATGCCGCGAGCCAAGGTACCCTTGACACCCAACTCGCGGCATTCCCTTGCGATGTGGGATAGGCGCTCGGCAACGGGCATGGGAGGTTCCGGCAACGGGACCGCGGCAACATGTTGCCTACCTTCGGGGCGCGTAACCAGCTGTATGGCAGCCCGATCGGAAAGTTGGGCTGGAGCCTCGTCAAGAAAGATGGTCGCCCACTGCTCGATCGATAGAACCTTCCAGATCATGTCGAACCAGGAAGCGGAGCTGGAGTGATCCAGCAGATCGGCGAGCCCCGCCGAATCCCAGAGGCCGCGCTGGCGAGCCCGCGTGGAAAGGAGTAGTTCCCTGGCAAATCCGGCGTGCGGGCCTTGCAACCAACGGTTCGCAGGGGTATCGAAACCCACCTTGCGCCGGTTGAGCACCAGAGGAGGCAGGATGTCGGCCACAGCTTGGCGCAGGATCCATTTGGATGCGCCACCCCTTAGTTTCAAGTCCCCGTCGATTTGGAGCGCCGCCTGCACCAGCCGGGGATCGGCAAACGGCACACGGGATTCCAATCCGGACGCCATGCTCATCCGGTCATCCTGCTGGAAAAGGCCGGTCATGTAGGTCTGGACGTCCCAGAACATGATCTTGTCCAGCGGGTCCTTTGCGGGGGAGCGGTGGACCGTTTCGTTAAAAATCTGGCGGCAGTAGTCGCGGTTGCAAAACTCCGGCGCCGCAAACAGGCGTTGCCAATCCGATTCGGGAACTTTGGCGAAGTGCTCGAAATAGCTGGCTTCCCAATTTGCCAGATAGCGCGCATTCCGGGCAAGCCGGAACAAAGTTCCACCTTCGGCGAACTGGCGCGAGAGATTGCCGCCGACGCTTGCCGGAGCTTTGAGGGGCTGGGTGCCGTCACCGCTTGCGGACGAACGCTGGCGCCCGGCAAACCACGACCGGATGACCTGCAGCGGACGTCCCAGTGCATACCGGGCATATCCACCAAAAACCTCGTCCGCCGCCTGGCCTCCGAGACATACCTTCACGTGGCGCGCGGCAAGTTCGCTCACTTTTGCCATCGGAAACAACGCGGGTCCCAGAACCGGTTGGTCCTGGTGGTACATCAAGCGGCTGAAATCGTCGGGAAACGATTCCCCGTCCATGGTGATGAGATGGAGTTCGAGGCCCAGCGCCTTCGCCGCCGCCTCCTGGTAGGGCCGCTCATCGGTTACACCTTGATCCGTGAAATGAACGCCGAAACACATTGGCGGCTTGCCGGATATGGATGCGTGCGCGGCAACAGCGCTCGAATCGATGCCACCGCTGAAGAACGAGCCCACCGGCACATCGGACATCAGCTGTTGGCCAACGATGAAGGTCAGGTGGTTCTTCAGATCGTCAATCTGCTCATTTTCGGGCCTTGACGATTTATTGAAATCGGTCAGGGACCAATAGAACTTTGCGTTGACACCGGAACGGTGGACGCGCAGAAACTGGCCAGCCCGAATCTGGTGGATCCCTCGGAAGAAGGTCCGCTCAAACAGCGGCGCGTGGAAATGAATGTATTGGTTGACGCCCTCGGGGTCGATCTCCCTTGGAACCGTCGGGTCATGGAGAAGCGCCTTGATTTCACTGGCGAAGATGATGCGGCGACCGTCATCGTGAAAGTACAACTGCTTCACACCGAGATGGTCGCGGCCAAGAGTCAGTGTCTGTGATTTGCGGTCCCAAAAGGCAAAGGCAAAGATTCCCGAAGTCTGGGCAAGGCTCTCGGGGCCCTCCAGATCCATCAGCCGCAACAGCGTTTCCGTGTCGGACGGACCACGAAAGCGGGCACCTTTGGCTGCAAGACGCGGGCGGAAGTCCCGATGGTTGTAGAACTCCCCGTTGTAGGTGATCCAGGAGGTCCGGTCATCGTTGGGCATCGGCTGTGCGCCGGTCGGGGAAAGATCGACGATGGAAAGGCGCCGGTGGCCAAATCCGACGTTGCCGTTAATGTAGAAGTCTTCGGCGTCGGGGCCCCTATGGGCGAGACTGCGCGTCATCCGCTCCAAGAGCCCGCGGTCGACAGGACAGTCTGGATCGGCGTAATGGAAGATGCCCGCAATTCCGCACATTCGTGTTAGCTCGCTGAGACCGGGGCACCGGTCCGTAGACTCTTAACAGCCGCCAAGGATGCCCACGTCACGGCTCTGAGTTCCTCCCAGGAAATCGGCCAAGCCCCGCCTTTGCGGCAGGCTGCGAGGAAAGAGGAGAAACCTGCCTGGTGGCCCTTGTCCATGGCACCGTCGAACTTCTTGCAGTTGCCGCCCGACCACAACTGCCCTTCCTTCCAGTTGTCGAGGGTTGCAGTCCGGTTGCCGCCAAACACTTCAATCCGCTCCGGAGGGAACCCGCGGTCGCCCGCCGCCTGGTAGGAGATCGAGGAGACAGCCCCGTTGGCGTGCCGCATCGTAATCACGACGTGGTCGTCGGTCATGTCGAGCCCTCCGGTCATCGCGACCGACTCGGCGTAGACCTTCACCGGAACCGACCCGGTGAGCGCGACACAGGCGTCAATGGCGTGGCATGCCTCGCCGACGATTCGTCCGCCGCCGACTTCGATATCCTGGGTCCAATGGGTCTTGGGAATCGGGCCCGGCGTAAACCGGTAGGCAACATTCAACGGACTTACGGAGCCGGTAAACGACTTGATCTTTTCCACGCCGATCGAAAAACGCCGGTTGAAGCCAACGGCCAGAATGGGACAGCGCGGTCCCAACTCCGCCACGCAGGCGTCGATTTCCGCCAATTGCTCCTCGGTGATGCACAACGGCTTTTCGACGAAGACGTTCTTACCTGCGCGAAGTCCCGCTATGACCAGTTCGGCGTGCAGATTGTGGCGGGTGCCGATGAATACCGCGTTGGTGCCTGAATCCTTCCAGATTTCGTCGATGGTCGTGGACGCAAATTGGAAGCCGAAGCGGTTCCCGGCAGCCTCGGCGGAGATGCCCTTGGCGGTACAGATACCGCGCCATTCGATGGCGGACATTTTGTTGAGCGATGGAAGCATGACCAAGCGCACGAAATTACCGGCACCGATCATACTGACACCCAACTTGCCGGAGCTTGCCGGAGCACTGGCAGTGGCCAGCCGGACAACACGCCGGGGAGGTTGGGGATCGCCGTATTCGATTACGACACCGAGAAACGGCTCGGTGCGGGCAAAGATCAAATCGTACGCTTGCGACGCGCGGTCGATCGGATAGGAGTGCGTCGTCAGCTTCTCGACCGGCAACTTTCCAGCCGCCATGAGGTCGAGAACCGCCATCATGTTGCGCTGGGCGGTCCATCGCGCATGGCCGATGGGGTAGTCGATGCCTTTCTCCTCGTACTGGGGGTCGGATCGGCCGGGGCCAAGCGACGAGGAAACGGTGAATTCCAGCTCCTTCAGGAAGAATGGAGCACGGGGAATGTTGAGTCCAACCACGCCGACCAGCACGATGCGGCCCTTGGGTCGGCAAGCGTCGGCGGCAAACTCGATGGGCTCGTTGCTGTCGGTGGCGGCGGTCAGAATGACGGCATCGACGCCAAACGAATTGCTGAAATCCTTCACGGCTTGGAGCGGGGCACCGGTTGCCACCATGTCGGCACCGAGAGACTTTGCCTGCTCCAAGCGGGCCGGGTCGGAGTCCGTGCCGAAAACTCGGCAGCCCTGAGCCTTGAGCATGCAGACGCACATCTGGCCGATCAAGCCGAGGCCGATCACCAGAACTGAATCGCCGAGTCCCAGATGGGCCAACCGGATTCCTTGAAGGCCGATTGCTGCGATCGAGGTATAGGCCGCCTGCTGGAACGTAACGCCATCGGGGATCGCGGCGCACAGATTGCGTCCAACCGCGGCTACTCCGGCATGGGGGGCGGCGATGGCGACACGGTCGCCCGGCTTGAACTCCTCCACACCGGCTCCGCATTCGAGAACGATCCCTGCTGCCGAATATCCCAGCGGCATCGGCTCGTTCAGCTTGGCCGAAACCTGGGTCAGGGTGGCCATGACGCCTTCCTGCTGCATTTTCTGCAGGACACGCTTCACGTCCGCAGGCCGTTGCCGGGCCTTCCCTAGCAGGCTTTTTCGGGCAAGATCCACCACGTAGCGCTCGGTTCCAGCGGAAATCGCGGAGGCAATTTCAGCCACGAGTACTTGTCCGGGTCCGACAACCGGATCCGGAATTTCCTTGACGGCGGTGATGCCGGTACGTACGTCTTGGATAACTTGTTTCATGGGAAGCGATGGGACGGCTTGCTGCGTTGGGTGGCCGAGCCGGGAAATCCACAGCCCCTATTTCATTATGCCAGGCTCTGGAGGACAACCGCCAGGCGCTCCACCACGGTTTCTATGGAGTCCGGGCCCAGTTCGGGGTCGATTGGCAGGGAAAGCACTTCGTTTGCGGCTGTTTCAGTCACAGGAAAGTCTCCTGCGCGGTACCCGAGGGGCTCGAAGCACTTCTGCTGGTGGAGCGGGAGTGGGTAGTAAACCGCGCTGGCCACATTCATCTCTGCGAGTCGGCGCCGCACCTCGTCGCGCTGCCTGACCCGGATGGTGAATTGGTTGTAAACGTGGGTGGCGTCGGGCAAGGCGATGGGCGCGGTGAGGGCACCTTCCGGTAGGAGACGGCTGAAGGCATCCCGGTATGCTGCGGCGTTTTCCTGACGACGGACCGCCCATCCTTCCAGATGCGGCAATTTCGCCAGCAGCACGGCAGCTTGGAGCGTGTCGAGCCGGGAGTTGGTTCCAACCTCGTCGTGGAAATAGGTTGCTCCGCTCCCATGGACCCGCAGAAGGCGCAAACGGGCGTCAAGCGAGGGGTCATTCGTGGTGACCATCCCCCCGTCGCCGATTCCGCCCAAATTCTTCGAGGGGAAGAAGCTGAGGGTGCCGCACCAACCCATAGAGCCGGCGCGCGCCCCGGAAAATTCAGACCCAATTGCCTGGGCAGCATCCTCGATCACAGGGATACTGAACCGGCCAGCGATTTCGTTGATCGCGGGCATGTCGGCGCACTGGCCGAAAAGATGGACTGGGATGATCGCCTTGACCGTCGCCAAATCTGCCGGTGGGAGCGATTCGAGGTAGCGGCCAAGTAAAACTGGATCCAAGTTGAAGGTCCCGTATTCGATATCCACGAAGACCGGGGTGGCGCCAAGCCTGGAGACGCAGCCGGCTGTGGCGAAAAATGTGAATGGCGGCACCACTACCCGGTCGCCGGGCCCGATGTTGAGTGCCATCAGGGGCAGCAGGATCGCATCCGTTCCCGAGGCGCATGCGATGGCGAACTTTGTGCCACAGTATTCAGCGATGCGTTCCTCCAGCTGACGGACCTCGGGGCCCAGGATGAATTGGCCATGGTCGAGAACACGGGCGATGGCTTGGTCGATTTCGGCCCGGATGGACGCCGTCTGGGCTCGGACATTTAGAAGTGGGATTTGGGGAAGAGGCATTCGTTGAATTGACGGATTCTTGAAGGTTCCGGCTGGAGAATATGTCCGCTGGCACCGAGCAGCGATAGAGCATAATTAGAGGAGGCTGAACTTCGGCCCGAAAACTCCATGATACCGGCATTCCAACGATGCTTCGACCCGTCGGGACACCGTCCCTGCCACCAGACAGGGCGATCTACGTCCCGTATGTCCGGGGCGGAAGGGCGGATATCCGTTGCCCCGTTGCGTTCGCGACAGCTGCGGGGCAGAACCGCTTCATGAGCCAGGACAACCTAGCGAGCGCGAAATATATGATGCTGGGGCCCCATCCGGCCCACGAGAGCTACAGCATAACCAAGTATTTCGAATTCTACCGTGGCAATCTCCCGGCGAGGTTGGGGGTCAACGTGGCAGCGCGACATCCCGGACCTGAAGGCGAACGGGGAACTATACTGCCGAGGCAGAGCCGCGCGCGGACCTTGGCGGAAAACTATATCCAGTGGCCGGCGACTCTTATGGGGCTGACCGCCGACTGCTTCCACATCGTCGACCAAGGCTTACTGTGGTACGCAGCGTTCCTCAAGGGCGGGAGGAGGCTAGGTACGGTCCATGACCTGACCGCCTACCTCTCCGTCCACAGCCGCCTTCCGTTGGGGAACCGACGTTCGCGCCAACGGCTTCTGGTGTGGGAAAACACCAGGGAGCTGTTGAAACTAGACCACATTGTGTCAGTTTCCCGCTACACCGCGGACTGTGTGGTCAAGGAATTAGGTTATCCAGCCAGCCGCATTACAGTCATTCCCAATCACTTGGATCCCCTATTCCAGTGTCTTTCCGAAGAGCGCCGTGCGTTGGCCAGGCGGAAATGGTTCGGTGAAGTCGAAAAGGTCGTCATCCATGTGGGCAGACCTCTCGTGTATAAAAATAGGATAGGCGTCATCCGGGCGTTCGCCCTCCTGCGCAAAAAGCTTCCAGGGGCGAGGTTGTTTCTGATCAACGGCGCGTTGACCCCGGATGAGGCAGACACAATCCGGACGGAGTCACTGGAAGGTCTGGCAAACGTGATTCCTCCAGTTGAAACCGCGGACTTGGTGGACATCTACAATGCAGCCGACGCCTTGGCGTTTCCATCGTACTTTGAAGGCTTTGGCTGGCCTCCCATCGAGGCGATGGCCTGTGGATGTCCAGTGGTGAGCAGTACAAGGGCTTCCCTCCGCGAAGTTGTGGGGGATGCGGCCCTCACGGTGGAGAACCCTGACGACCATGCCTTGATTTCCGCCCATTTGTACGAAGTGTTGTCGGTGCCAAACACCGCTTCCGACCTGAGGGCCCGGGGGCTGAGTCGCGCGAAACAGTTTTCACCTAGTCTGGCGGTGGAGGCACTTGCAGATGTTTATCGCGAATTGAGTTGACACTCCAGCCATGAAGCCCCGCATTCTTGTCTTCCTGCACTATTACCTCCCGGGCGTCAGATCCGGTGGCCCGCTCCAAAGCATCCGCTACCTTACCGAGGCGCTCGGAGACGAATTCAGTTTCGATATTGTGACTTTGGACCGCGACAAAGGAGATATCTCAGCCTATCCCGGCATCGTCCCGAATGAGTGGAACACGGTTGGACGGGCACGAGTCCTATATCTTTCGCCCGACCGGCTCGGCATCTATTCCCTTCTCCGTTTATTGTCAAGTGAGGAAGCCGACTGCCTGTACGTAAATTCTTTTTTTGCCCGCCAGTTTTCCATGGTGCCCATGCTTGGCTGGTTGCTTGGAACCAACGCCCAACGCGCCGTGGTACTTGCACCCCGGGGCGAGTTCTCTCTTGGGGCCGTCGGACTGAAGGCACGGAGAAAACGGCTCTTCATTGGGATCGCGGGCCTGCTCCCCAGTTATCGCCGCGTTGTGTGGCATGCCTCAACCGTGTCCGAACGGGCTGACATTCATCGCGAGTTTGGGACGGAAGCGAAGGTTCGGGTGGCTATGGAGATAGCAGCGCCGGGTTCTCCGGTAAGCGCCTGTGAAATGAGGACCGATAAGATTCCAGGTTCGCTCCGGGTAGTCTTCCTATCCAGAATTGTGGAGAAGAAGAATCTGTTGGGAGCATTGCATGCACTCTCAGGGGTAATTGGCGATGTGGAGTTCAACGTGTACGGCCCGGCGGAGGATCCTGTCTATCTCTCGAAGTGCCGCCAAGCTATCGCCCAATTGCCGGGGAATATCTCCGTTACAGTACGCCCCGAGGTCGCCAACGCCCAAGTGCCCGCTATTTTTGCCGCACACCACGTTTTTCTGTTTCCAACGCTCGGGGAGAACTACGGTTACGTCATCGGCGAGGCTCTGGCTGCTGGCTGCCCGGTAATCCTGAGCGACCAGACACCGTGGCAGGGCTTACAGGGGGCCGGTGCTGGATGGAATATTCCACTGGGACAGCCCGAGATTTTCCGCATGGCGGTTCAACGCTATGTCGACATGACTTTGGGTGAATTTCAAGAGGCCTCCGCGGCCGCGCGCAAATTCGCGGTGGATTTCTCCAGAAGGAGCGATGTGGTTGCTGAAAACCGAAGTCTGTTTCGCGCAGTTGCCTGCGGGTAGTGATTTGGAGGATTTCGAGCAAATGCGGGGCCCGCTCCGCGAGCTACATCAACGTCCAAAGGTCCAAATGGCTGCGCATCCATCGGGACGGATTGGCTCCCCGTGTTTGATTGGCACCCGCCGCTCACTTGGATGGCGATGCAAACCGCGCCCGCCACGGCTCGATAAAGTGACTTTCTAAGGTCATGGAAAACACCGATGCAATTAGAGTGAGAACCAAGGCGATCCAAACTACGGATGTTTCGGGAGCATGAATCTTCGGGACTACAACAAGCCTTGAGAATGCAACCAAGAAATAATGAAATATATAGAACGGGTAAGACAACTCCCCAATCCAGCGATCCCACCTAACCGTCGATGTTGTTCGAAACAGCAGGGGCAAGAAGCCAGAGAGCACTACGGGGTAGAGGTTGTGCAGTCGGCCGGCTCCGGCGCAGGCAAAAGCTATAACGAAAGGGTACACGACAAAGCTCGCAATGCGATCCGGCACAAGATTGCCGAGCACGTGACGGTACCTGAAAGCCAAAGCTCCGAGGATAAAGTATCCGAGCTCCAGAGGGAAAAATCTGCGCGTCCAAGGATCGTGGACATGCCATACTCCAAATAGGGCTAGCTTAACTGCTAGGCAGCAGCATGCCCCAACTAAGAGCGGCCGTGAGCGTTCTTTCAAAAGGTAAGGCGCGAGAATATAACAATTGAGTTCTAGTCCAAGGGACCAAGCCTGAGGGAGCGTCAAGGCTTGCCACAATGGAAAGGCTGATTTCCAGAAATTCGCTGACCAGTGGATTTGGCCGGAGTGAACAGCCACGAACATCATCACGTCTTGCCCCAGGATCGTGACATTGGTAAGGCAGAAGAACGAGATAAAGAGAAAATTCCCGACTGTTCCGGGCAGTGCGCAGACATACCGCCAAGCGGATATCAGCTCTCCAGTGGGCCAAAATAGCGATGAGAACAGCGCAGTAATCAAACTCGCAAAAAGATATGTAGGCAAAAGGCGAAAGTAGCGAGCCTTGTAGAACTGCTGGATCCAAGTCTTGCCAAGTTTCGACTCCGTATACTTTGTTGATAGAACTAGCTGCATATAAAATCCAGATATGCAGAAAAACGCCTCTACGGCAGTAGGTCCATCCAGCCAGCCCAAACCGGCAATTGGGCTCGAGTGAGCACATAACACACAGACTGCCAAGAGAAGCCGCAGAATTCCCAAGCGATTTAAATTCCCCGGCATTAATAATACCACGCCTTTGACCGAAGCCGACTCTGCGCAGGAATTCGGCGGGGGCCCTGAAAACATTGGACACGGCGGTTGCGGCGTTTTCGGGGCTGGAGCGGTTAATGTGTTGGGGTGAACGCGGGGAGGGAGCGGACGAAGATATTGAGGTGGCCGGGTACGCGGGTTGCATCCAACATCCGCGGCAGTGTGAAGTTCGTCTGTGGGTCAGTTGATGACAACTGAGTTCGATCATCTAAATTGGCCCAGTTTGATCGTTTGATTTGGCCCACCTGAGAACCCGCAATGAAAAGATTCCGGAATGAACAGGAGAGTCAAAGTGGAACTATTCGAACAGATCCGGCTGGGACACGCAGCCGGGGAGACGATACAGGGACTTGCCGTAAAGTACGGTGTTCACCGGCGCATGGTCCGGCAGGCGATCGGGAGCGCGATACCGCCCGACCGAAAGAAAATAGTTCGTGAACAACCGAAACTGGGAGCGGTCAAAGAACACATCCACCGCATGCTGGAGGAAGACCGTCAGGTCCCGCGCAAACAGCGCCAAACGGCGCATCGCATCTGGGTGCGGCTTCGGTCGGAGCATCCCGAGCTTCCCATCGGCGAACCAACCGTCCGGCGCTACGTAGGGCAGCGCAAGCGCGAACTCGGCCTGAAGGGCCGCGAAGTCGTCGTGCCACAGACCGATGCGTGGGGCCAGGAAGCGCAGATCGACTGGTTCGAAGCAACTGTGAAACTGGGCGGCGAAGCGGTGAAAAACTTCAGCTCTTCGCCATGCGCAGCATGGGTTCCGGCGACGCCTTCCACCGGGATTACACAAACGCCACGCAACAGGCCTTTCTTAAAGGTCACGAACACGCTTTCGCCTATTTCGCGGGAGTGTTCCGAACGCTGGGCTACGACAACCTGACCAGTGCGGTGAAGAAGATCCGGCGGACAGCCAGCGGAATGCCTTGCCCATAAGGCGAAATGGGTGCGGCGGTGCCCGCAAAGCGGTTGATTCAGATCTTCGGCACCCATGCCAAGAGCACATCGGTATCGCTTTCGGATTGAAAGACGTAGCCCTTCGAGTGAGCTCGGATTTCAGTTCGAGGTAGTTGTAAATCTCGCCGTTGAAGACGATGGTTAGGCCGCCGAAGCGGTTGGCCATGGGCTGGGCACCTTCCTCACGGAGGTCGATGATAGCGAGCCGGCGGTGTCCAAAGGTCACACGCGCATCCGAGGAGGTCCAGAGACCAGCACCATCGGGCCCTCGGGTGGCCATATGGTCGCGGATAAGGGTGACTTTGCGCGAAATGCCGGGGTTGGCTTCACCAGCGTAGGTAAAGATGCCTGCTATGCCGCATATGGAGAGATTCGGAGCACCTCGGGCTCGGCTGGGAAATCAGCGTTCATCGAACCAAGCCAACGGATGGCAAGTCTGTACGGTGCACGGGTGGGGCTTCCGTGCACCGTCATCTGACCAAGCCGGCCGCTTGCCAGGAGACCCGTCTCGCCGAAGCGCGTTTCCGGCGGGACTGGAATGAAGCGAGGAACTGAACGAGCAGGGCAAACGCGGCGGTGACCGCCACTCTCCGCGGTGTTGACGAAACCAATGTCGTCATGTCCGTCGTGTATTGAAATGCGGTACAGGTAAAGGCTGTAAAGAATGTGGCTTTGAAATCGTCTCCGACAGTGAACTCCCCCAACAGGCTGAGTTTGGTGAAAACCCACGCCAAAATGACGTAGGTCAGAACAACGCCCAGCCAGCCAAAGCGGCGCCAAGAATCGGCGACGACGGTGGCGGGCATCGAATTTCCCTGCGTTGGATCCACCTGTGTCCAGCCATAGGTCTGGAGAAAGAGCACACCGGCGGTACCGCTGGTGTTGGCTGTGGCATTCGGGTTCAGCTTCAGGGGGACGAAGCCAGTCAGCAGAATGGAGGTATCCTCGTCCGTCCAGCCCCAGAAAGGGAATTCCTCAGGAGTACGGGCTGTCACATCCGCCGCCGACAGTTCGAACAACCGAGAGCCAATGCGAAACATCCCGTTCATCTCTCTCCCGCTGCCATCACCTCGGCCGGAGTCGGCGCCGCTGTCGTCCGCGGAACTTCCAAAAATGAAGTCCAGCCGTTCCATGGCATCGGCAAAATCAGTGGGTGCCCCCCGGGCGAAACGCGTACGGAGATCATCCGTCTTAAGAAAGGCCCAAAAAACAAGCAGAATCAGAGGCATCCATTTCAAAACGGGGCTTAGGCGAAAGAAACCCGGCGGCGCCGAGATCAGATAGCCAATGGAAAACATCAGGATCGGGTACATGAAAATGCCACGAGAACCTTCAATCATCATCAGCACCACGAATGCGATGTTATAGGCGATGAAAACGTTCTTGGAGCGGCAATCGGTCCACGACAACCCCCAAAGCAAATAGGAACCCAAGGTACAGGGAGCAAACGACTGGACAACATATTGAACTGGATCGGGCATGGTTATCAATCCCGGCAGGACCCAGCAGGGACCGTGCATCGCCAAGGTCACCATGCAAAGCGGCCCAACAAAGTCCCATGTGATTCCGGTGCGCCAACTCCCGCCCTGATGTCCGGAATTCCCACGTAGACGGGCGGACGCCAACCAAATGCCCAGAAGACTGACATTCATGGAGAGACCGTGGAGAATCAGGCAGCGCGTGGTGGCTGGTGCCCAGTCGAACAAACCCTGGGCATTCTCATAGTCGAAGCCCTCGTTGAAAAACGTTACGAACAAGCCTCCCAAGCCAAACGCGATATGCTGAATGCCCAGGAAGGTGGTAGCGAACGGAATAGCCAGACGTCCGCCGAGTTCCAGATTCCACGCAAAACGAAGAACGAAAAGGCCTTGCACAAACACGGCCAGAGCAATTGCGGCATTGGCGATCGGCAGGCCGACCGCCTCCTTGGTCGTGTAAAATACCGCGACCGTCAGGGCCCCGATGACCGACGACACCACCAGACCGGTAGCTGAATTGGAACCAGTTTGCATATCCTATTTCCTATCTTGAAGCTTCCCGCAACCCAAGCGCAAGACCGAGCGCGGTGCGGGCACGGTCCGAGTACTGGTAGCCGGACGTTTCGCAGCGGAGATAACCCGCTTGGGCGATTTTCTGCCGCGCGGACTCGTCGGTCGAGTAGAAGCGGAGCTTGTCGACCAGTTCGTCCATGCTGGAAAAATAGACCGCTTCCTTGTCCTCTTCAAAAAATGACCGATGCTCGTCGGTGCGCTCGGCAAGCATGAAGCCGCCACAAGCCGGAATTTCGAAACTACGCGCGGTGTGCAGGTCCCGGTTGGCGTGGTTCAAGAGACCAAGAACGATCGAGGCTGCCTGAATGGCCTTGGAGTACTCGGCACACCACAACTCGCGGTAGCGGACCGAGCGGCGCAGTTCCGGCCAGCGGTTGATCGGCCAGCGGTACTGGAGTTTCGACATGTTGTTCCAGCCACCCCAAATCCGCGTCTGCAATTGAGGGCAGCGGCGAACCATTTCCTCAAGAAACTCGGCCCTCTCCGGTCGGAACGTTCCGAGGAACGCCACCGAACACCCGAAATCCCGGCGCTCGGCTTCCGTCAGCGGAGCCCGGAAGTGGATCGCCGGATCGTAGGACTGGGCTATGAATTCGACCCTCCGAACTCCGGCCGCACGGAATTCCGGGACATTGAAACTCTTCGGCGTGAGTACAAGATCGGCTTCCCGAACCAATTCGAAAAACGTCGACGACTGGTTGATCGGGTTGAACATGTCGTCGATCATGTGGACCAGTGTCGGACCAAAGGTGCGGCAAACCCGGACTGTATCTGCGGTCACGTAGCGGCCCTGCGCATGGAAAACCAAGTGGGGCCGGAACTCGCGAACTGCGTTGGTTATGGCCTGATTCAACGCGCGCACAATGTGAGTCCCTGGATGCTTTCGGAGCCGGGCAAGGATTTTCTGGTCCAGCCGGGTCGGCCATGGTGCTATGGCATGGGTGTCCACACTCCGAACGTCATGGCCAAGCTGGGCGAAACCGTCACGCCAACTCGTGCCGTTGGAACCTCGGAAAGTTGCGCCGACATAGAGGATGCGCATTACTTCAGAGCCTCCACAAAGAGGTTTCTAGTTAGTACGCTGCCCCGCACGGCACCAGTTTCGGCCGCCATCAAGATGCGCCGGGGGAGGGTACCCAGCTCCCAAACAGCGCGGCGTGCCAATCCGACGGCGCTGGTTCCAGAGGGTGCGTCCTCAAAACACTGCACGCGACGAAAGCCGACCGCCGAAAACACCTGGGAGGCTGAGCCCTTGGTGAATGCCTGTTCGTGGGTAAAATCCCCGTAGCGGACATCCATGCCGCTGATACCGGCCGCGTTGGGCGCGTGGACGATGCAAAGGCCGCCACGTTTGAGTACCCGGTAGACATCGTCGAGGACCGAGAACATTTCCTGGGGCTCCATGTGCTCAATCACGTCGATGAGCAGGACAACATCCACGGATGAAGCGGGCAAAGCGGCCAGATGCGATTCGATGTCCCCTTCCTCGACTACGGCCAAACCGGTCTGGTGGGCGATGGCGATCTGTTCGGCGGAGGTATCGACCCCCGCGAGATTGCGGTAACCAAGCCGTCGCAGGTGGTGCAGAAGGGCCCCATGGCCACAGCCCAAATCCAAGATCGAGATATCCCGATCCTTGGAAATCCGGTTGGCGACAAACCGGGCAACCCCTCCAGGAGGGAAGAGTTTGGCGGGGTCACCTTGGTAGTTTCGGGAATCCGTCCCCTTGCCGGCCTGGCCAGTCGTCACGTATGCGTTGTAAAGGCGGGTTTTCCAGTGCTGACTCATCGTGATACTACCCCAATTGCGCGGAACAAACCGTTTCCGGCATCGTCGGTGCGCGCCTCGATGAGTCTTGAGAACAGGTCGGAGCAAAGCAGGACGCGTGCCGCAAAACCGAAACCCATGGCAGGGCCGGCCTGATGTCCAAGGCCGGAAAGGGGGTACTGAAGGGGCGTGATGGCACCCTGGCCGACCGTCATGCCCGCACCACCTTCAGATACTCTCCTGCGATGCTCGCGCCGTACCTGTCCCAGCTCAGGTCGATTTCTCCGCCTGCCGCGACATTGGCTGCCATTTGGGCCAACAGATCCCGATCTTCATACAGCTGGAGCAGCTTCTCCTTGATTGCCTCGACGTTGCCAGCCGGAATCAGAAATCCAGTTCGACCGTCTTGAACCAGCTCAGGCGCGCCGCTGTTAAACGTAGCCACGACTGGAAGACCACAACTTAGGGCTTGCGGTATCACCATCGCCAAGCCCTCTTCCCACGAGGGGATACAGAAAACGGAGCCTTGGGAATAATACTGTGCGAGCTGCGTCTGCGGAAACGGTCCCTTCACTTGGATGGCCGGATTTGCGACGCGGTCCAAAACGGTCGAAATCTCCGGACTCAACCCACCAATCAGCCAGAGTTCCGCATTCTTCAACTTGAGTTCATTGAAGGCCTGAATCAACAGATGCGCACCCTTTCGGATGCTGATTTGGCCACAGTGGATGACGCGGAACACATCGTCCCGTTTCGGCGAAGGTCGGAACGCGGAAAGGCTACAGCCATAGGGCACCACGAAAATTTTGCTAGTTGGGATGCCGTACTGCGCAAATGAATCCCTGACGAACGTCGTCGGCACGGCAATGTGATCCGCCTCGGCATATTCTTGCATCTCGCGCTCGATCAAACCCGGATGAATCCCTTCCCACTTCAGCCCCGCCCCTTCATAGGCTTCGGTCAGTATCTTGTCCTGGAATTTGATATGCGTGGATCCGCGCTCCACAATCGTCTTCGCACCCAGATTCTTGGCCCGGCGGATGGACTCGATCGACATGCTGGACCAGCCGACAAAAAGCTTGACATCGTCGGGAACTAACTCCGCCGCCAGCCGACCCCAGCGTGCGGTCAACGAATACTGGCACGCACGCTTCACGGAATGGAACAGGCTGGTCCGATAGGCCACGCGGCATAGGATGTCATGGCTGAGGATATTCGCAACCTTGTCGTTCGGAATCCCCCACTCCCGCACCTTGAATTTGGGGTACGACGTGATCAACCGGTGCAACGCCCCTCGGATGTGCAACTGCTTGGCGAGGTCGAATGCGTGGAACCGGCCCCCTACCGACACGGTCACCGGCGGCAGTCCAGATTCGATCATTTGGCGTCCCCCCTTGCGGCGGCCAGAATGCCGTCAGCCGTCTCCCGAACAGACCAGCGCGAAATAATTTCCAGCGACCGTTTGGAAAATGACTGGCGGAGGGCGTCGTCTTTTACCAGTTGGTCCAGTCTGGTTGCGAGCGGGTCCACGCTGTCGAACGGAACAATGAAGCCGTTGCGGCCCTGCTCCACAAGGTCGAGCGAGCTGCCGACGCGATCCGACACCACGACCGGGAGCCCAGCCGACATCGCCTCGTTCACCGATAGGCCCCAAGGCTCGCGCAACGAGGGCATGGCGAAGATATCGCCCACCGCATACATTTCGGGAATCCGGCTCTGGTTGACGAAACCGGTAATTTTCACGTCGGGAATATTTTCGCTTGCGACCAAGGCTTCGATTCGGGGCCGGAGCGCGCCATCGCCCACAAAGAGCATGTGGCAAGGTCGTCCCCTGCGCACCTTCGCAAACGCGCGCAACATGAGTTCGGGCTGCTTGACCTCCGTCAATTTGGCCGTCCAAAGGATGATCGGGGCTGAATCGGTGATGCCGAGCATCGCCCGGATTTCGGCGCGCCGGGGCTTAGCCTCCCGAACTTTGGTGGCGAAGAAGTCATTATCGACAGTGTACGGAGTCAGATGGAGCTTGTCTGCAGGGACGCCGTAGTGCTCGAAGTATTCCCTGTTCAGGGTGCCGATGTAACCAAAAGCATCGAATGAACGGAAAAGGCTGCGGAGCAGAACGGATTTGACTGCCGTCCGCAGAGCGGTTCTCGGCTCGTTTAAGTGCGATTCCCCATGGAATACGATTCGTGTGCCAACGCTTTTGGCAGCAGCAAAGGCTGGCCACTTGGCGAAGTGCTCATACCCGTGGATCAGGACTGCATCGTGCCGGGCCAGGCGGAGTCTGTCCACGAGGGCGAGATTCCGCAACTTGAAGAATCCCCCCACACCCGAGTCCTTGCCGACATTGGGCACGAACTGATGCGGATAGCCGTCCAGAAGCGGAATGTCCCACTTGAATGCCTTACCGAACATCGGATCGTAGGACACCTCCAAGCCGTGTCGGCTCAGGAAGTAGACCATTAGATCGACGCCCGGACGATTGGCCAACTCGCGGAAAAGCGGGGCCGTGTATTGAACTGGGTGGCTGTAGATGGCGGCTAGTTTCATTAGAGTCAACGAGCCCGGACGACTCCGGCCAAACCTTTGATCATGTTGCGCTCAGAAGCGCCTAGTCCGACGATCCAGAAGACAGCAACGGCTGCCGTCGACGAGGCGATCCCCACCTCCGCCCAACGGAAAGGCGACGGACCAAATGCGACGATGTGCATGCCCCATGCGGCCAAGAGCGCCAATCCCCAAACCAAGCCCAGAAACGACCATTGCCGGGCCGCAAATGGCCAATACTGTTCGGCGATCCGCTTGCAGGTATCGACTGTGACGAAATGATAGCAGAAGATGGCCTCCGCAGAAATTGATCCGACCGGAATGGCGATCAACCCGAGTCGGGAGTAGGTGAGCGCGGCGATCAGCAAGGCCGTAGCGCTGGAAGCCAAATACGAATAGGACAACCGGTCGTGCTTGCTCGATGCAGCAGTGATCAAGCTACTGGCCTGCCATGGGGATTGGAGGACGAGTTGCAAGAGAAGCAGACGCAACAAATTTGAGTCACCAACCAACTTTCCGTGGGTCCACACCCGGATCACATCCGTACCCTCGAACCAAATTGCGGCGGCAACACAAACGCAGGATGTGATACTGCCCAGAACCCACAGCCTGTGGAAGTCCCGCATGGTGGATTCACGCTTTTGGGCATCCAAGGCCGTAATATGAGGCCAGAACGCGGATTGGAGATTGCCGGCCAACTGGCGGACAGCGTTGCACAGGGTCCGGGAGCTGACAAAAAGCGCTACCGCCGGGCCACCCAGCAACGAGGAAATCAGGAGCACCGTGCCTTGCAGGCGCACGGCCTCGGACAAAATGATCATGCCGAACAGGGCGCTTGGCCGCACGAGTTCCCGCACTAAAACCATGTCGGCCCCCCAAAGGCTGGGCATCAATTCCGGAAACCGACGGTGAACATCGATCAGGACGCCGGTCACCCCAATTGCAAGGCAGGTCAACTGAACTGTGGCCATCGTTGCCATCCCCCCGCCAAAAAGCAGGCAGGCCGCACTAGCCGCGATGCCGATAATGCTAGTGGAGTTGCGAACCCACTGCGAAGTCGCCAAATCGCCGGTCGTCCTGTAAATCCCCATGATCAGACCGCCGGGCAGCGACCAGAGCACTTGAGAACCGAGCAAGAAGGTCACCAGTCCCGCTTCACGCGGAGTTGTGTCGTGGAAACCCAAGAGCTGCGAGATGGGTAAGAACACGGCCAGCAAGCCCAGCACTGCTGTGCCGACGACGGCGATACCCATATAAAAAAAGAGGGCTGCGCGCTGGTAACGGTCGTACTCAGCAAGATCGCCCTTGGCGTAAAGCTGGGTGAGCTTATTTCCCCCAGCCATGTTCATGCCGAAATCCAAGGTGCCAAGGTAGGCAACCAAAGCCGAAAGGGCCAACCATTCCCCGTAACGTCCGGCGGACCAGTAGGCCAAATAGATTGGGACAATGGCGAAAGCCTCCGCCATTGAGATAAGTTGCCCTCCCCACACGGCGGTAATCCCCGTGAGCACACGCTTCATGCGGTTGGGCTGGGCTGGCAACTAATTCACCCCCGTGGACAATCGTGCGACCGCTTCCGCCATCGTCTCTGGCAGGCGGGAATCCTGCCCCACTTCCGCCTCAAGCTCCGGGTGATCAAGGTAGAGGCGTTGACGCAGCTGCCCGGGATGCCAAACAACCGGCATCCGTCCAAGGTAGGACGCCCACATGCTGAAGGTGGAACCGGAGGCAACAAGCGCGGAGGCCTGTGATAGCGCGATTAGATCCTTCATCGGAGCCTGACGGGGAGCACGCGAAACACCCTGCATGGACAGAAGTCCCGCAAGTTCGCTGTCGGGGCCGTCGGAATAGACTTTGGCCTGCAGCTTTCCGCCAGATGCCGTCCGCAGCAACCGCACCGCGTGCATGTACCACTCAATCGGCATCCGGAAATTCACATTACCGTTCTTGGCGTCCAAGTCCTTCGCGCTTTTCGGCTTGGAGAAATCCCCGAGCCGCACGTGGACAGCAATCACCGGTTCGGCGGGCGGTTCTGGAATCCAACGCGGATTGACAATTTCCAGCAGGCGGTCCCGCACCAGTTCGTGCCGATCCAGGATGGGCTCGAACAAACCTTCCATCCCTTCGAATTCAACCAGCCTGCTGGGTGCGGACTGCGCCGCGCGGAGAATCTCCTGCTTGCTTGACCCGCCGATGTAGCGGTCGCTGCGGATAAAAACATCGGTGTAGAAGCGGGGCGGCTCCATGCGTTTCAGCGGCCCAAGCGCAATTTGAGGCCATGTGGGCCAAAGCATCGGGAGCCGGCGGTCTTCCGCGGCAACAACGCAGCGGGCCCATGGAAAGAAGAGATTGCCCAAACCTGGAGCTCCACGGGTCCAACGGATCGGCCCCAAGTCCCGTCCGGGAAGACGGGTATGGAGGACCACCGGGGGTGCAGACTGGTTGGACATCGGATTACAGCCCTTGGGAAGCCATGGCTAGATTCAGCGCCGCCGCCGCAGCGCGAATTCCGGCTTCGGTCACGTTCGCATGGTTGCCCAGGTACATTCCGCTCTCGTGGATGTAGTCGGCGTTCGGCAAGTACGGTTTCGGACTCAAGTTTGCCAAGAACGGCTGGCGGGCAATATTGCCCGAAATGACCGGTCGGCTTTCGACTCCCAACCCGTCCAGGACCGCCCGCATTTCCGCGAGGCGCGCCGGACCGCCCTGCTTCAAGAGCAAGGGAAAAGAGAAACTGCTGATGCCGGAAAGATCAAAGTCCAAATGGAACACTGCCGGATCGAGCGCTTCCAGCCATGTGCTCAAGTTCCGGTTCCGCCATTCGATAGCGCCATCAAGCCGTGGCAACTGGCGAAGTCCCAGAAAAGCGTTTGGCTCGGTCGGGCGAACATTGTAGCCATGAAGTAGGAAGGTGAATCTTGGATCCACGCCTTCCACAATCCGGGGGGTTGGCAGTTCGCGGCTCAGTCCATGGGACCGCAGTAGCCGGAGGAGTTCGTAAACATCCTCCCGGTCAGTCGAAATCATGCCGCCTTCGATTGTCGACATGTGGTGGCCGTAGTAGAAACTAAAGGTGCCGCCCGCTCCGAAGGTGCCTACTCTCCTGCCTTCGAACGAGGCCCCGTGCGATTCGCAGCAATCTTCCAGCAGGATGGCACCATGTTTCGCGCAAACATCGAGGAGTGCCTGGGTCACTGCGGGAAAACCAAGGAGATGGGTCAGGAAAACGATCTTGGCACCGGTGCGCCCCAACATCGCATCCAGCTCCACGGGATCCGGCCCGAAATTTTTGAGGCTGACATCGATCAGGTGCAGGTCGAACCCACACTGCACCACAGGGGATACATTGGTCGCCCATGTAACGGCTTGGCAGATGACCGCGCAGGTACCGTAGAGTTCCTTCATCGCGGCTATCAGCAGAAGATTCGCCGACGAGCCTGAATTGACCATCACTGAGTACTTGCAGCCGAGCCACTCGCTCCAAGCCGCCTCGAATTCGCGCACCTTGGCTCCCATGGTGAGGCGGTCGGTCTCCAGGATGAAACCTGCCAAGGCACGGCGGTCATCGTCCGTGATCCCCTCGCTCATGAGGGGCCAATTCCAAGTTGGCGGGGCGGCGGGGGTCATGCTGTTTTCTCCATGTGGTTTTCCAAGTACCACCTGCAAGTCTTGTGGACGCCTTCAGCGAGCGGTGTGAACCGGAAGTCCGGGAACAGAGCGAGGAAGGCGTCGCTGGAGGCGTCCTTCCGGAATTGCCCGTCCAGCTTGCCGTTGTACACGCGGGGAATCCGGCAATCCATGGCGTCCTGAACCACAGCGGCTATCTGGTCGATCGACAGGTTTTCCGGTGTGGCCACATTGAAATGTCCGACTGTCCCTGTCGCAACGACATTGCAGATCGCGCGGGATAAGTCATCGACATACGCGAATTGCCGCAAAGGCCGACCGGTTCCGAGCAGCGGCAACTCCGTCCACCCTTCCCGTTTTGCGTCCGACACCTTCCGGATCAGGGCCGCAACCAAGTGGCTCCGTTGCGGCTCAAAGGCATCGTGCGGACCGTAAAGGTTGCTGGGATAAAGGACTGTAGCGCGAATCCCGAACTGTTTTGCCGCCGCATCCAAGGCCACCGCCATCAACCGTTTGGAATAGCCGTAGGGGAGGTTTTCCATTGCCGGCGCCCCCGCGTGGACCTGACCCTCGTGCATCGGGTACTGATCCACTGTGGATGGGTAGGCGCAGGTGCTCGATACTCCAATTACGTGCCGTGTACCGGCTGCGAGCGCCGCGTGGAGGACGTTCGTATTGATGAGTACGTTTCTGTGGACGAACTCGTAGGGACGGGAAACATTGTCCTGAATTCCCCCCACCAGCGCCGCCAAATGGATGACAACATCAGGCCGCAACTCCGCGAATGCCCTAGCAGTTGCGGACGAATCCTCCAAATCGCAATGCCCGCGTGTCAGATAGACGGCCTCGGGAAGAAGGGCTCGAAGGGACCGGCCAACCATTCCGTTGCCACCGGTAACCGCGATTCCGCTCACCTGCGCACCGCGCTCAACTCGGCGGCCAAGTCGGCTTCGACCATCATAACCGCAAGATCTGCAAACCTTACGCGCGGCTCCCATCCCAATTTCGTCCGTGCCAGCGTTGGGTCGCCCAGCAACAAATCGACCTCGGTGGGGCGGAAATAGCGCGGATCAGTCTCGACATACTCGCGCCAGTCCATACCGAGATGTCCGAAAGCAACTTCGAGGAATTCCCGGACAGTATGCGTTTCGCCCGTCGCAACCACGTAGTCATCCGGCTTGTCCTGTTGGAGCATGAGCCACATCGCTTCCACATAGTCTCCAGCAAAACCCCAATCCCGCTTGGCGTCCAGATTGCCGAGATACAGCTTCTGCTCCAGACCCAGCTTGATCCTGGCCGCGGCGCGCGTGATCTTGCGGGTTACGAAGGTTTCGCCGCGGCGGGGCGATTCGTGGTTGAACAAGATCCCGCTGCATGCGAACAGGTCGTACGCTTCGCGGTAGTTGACGGTCATCCAGTGGGCAAACACCTTCGAAACCGCGTAGGGACTACGGGGGTAAAAAGGGGTTGTCTCGCGCTGGGGCACTTCCTGCACCAGACCAAACATTTCACTGCTGGATGCTTGGTAAAAACGAGCCTTCTTTGCCGAATGGCGGATACTCTCCAGCAGATTGAGGGCACCTCGGGCCGTCACATCGGCGGTGTAGCCCGGCGAATCGAAACTGACGCGGACGTGGCTTTGTGCCGCCAAGTTGTAAATCTCGTCCGGTTGCACACGCTCCACCAACCGAATAACCGAGCCCTCGTCCGTAAGATCGCCATAGCTGAGCGACAGGCGCGGATTCGGCGTATGCGGATCTTGAAAAAGGTGCTGGATCCTGGATGTGTTGAAGGTGCTGCTGCGACGGATCAGGCCGTGGACATGGTACCCCTTCTCCAGAAGGAGCTCGGCCAGATACGATCCGTCCTGCCCGGTGATTCCTGTAATCAATGCAGTCTTCATCGACGCGTCGCTCAAGAGGTCCCCCCGACCATAATCCGTTCTCCCTGCCCGCCACCATTGGACGCCAGCCCGCCCGGAGGGCAATAGTCAGGAACCAGAGTCCTCACGGTATTCATCAAAATCGCCGATTCGCGCCGTTCGACCGCGTTGCGCAGACGACCAATCGTCTTGGAAAGCTGGTCCCACTGCTCCGAGGCCCCAGCGAAAATCCGCACTTTTTCATGGTGCGTCGCGAGCAAGCCCTCTCCGGCGGCAATGAGCTCCTCGAACAGCTTCTCGCCCGGCCGGGCACCGGTAAAACAGATTTCGATGTCCGTGTCGGGCCTCAGGCCTGAGAGCAGAATCAGGTTGCGGGCCAAGTCCACAATTTTGACCGGCTCGCCCATGTCCAGGACAAAAATCTCGCCGCCCTTCCCCATTGTGGAGGCCTGAAGGACCAACTGGCATGCCTCCGGTATCGTCATGAAGTACCGGCGCATTTCCGGATGGGTGACCGTGACGGGACCACCGCGCGCGATCTGATCCTTGAACAAGGGCACCACACTGCCGTTGCTACCCAGCACGTTGCCGAAACGCACCGACACATAGGTGCTGTCGGGTGGCTGCATCGAACGCACCAGCAACTCGGCAATCCTCTTTGTAGCCCCCATGATATTGGCAGGCCGCACCGCCTTGTCCGACGAGATCATCACAAACTCGCGGACACCTTGGTTCCGGGCCGCATCCACAACATTCATGGTGCCGAAAACATTGTTCTCGATCGCTTCGAACAAGTGGGCTTCCATGAGCGGCACATGTTTGTAGGCCGCAGCATGATAGACAACCGAGGGCGAGTAGGTGGCAAAAACCTCACGCAGTCGGGCCGGATTTTGAATACTGCCGATTTCGGCATGGAAGCGTATTTGCGGAAACACCCGCCCCATTTCCTGCTGGAGATGAAACAACGGAGACTCGGCAATCTCGTAAGCCACCAGAGCACCGGGCTGAAAACGCGCAACCTGGCGGCAAATTTCAGATCCGATTGAGCCCGCCGCCCCGGTTACCAAAACCACGCGGCCCCGGATTCGCTCCGAAATTCGGTCCTGCTCCAGCGAGACCGGTACGCGACCCAAGAGATCCTCCACCGCCACATCGCGGATCTGGCGGTCCAAGCCGCCACCCTCGATAATTTCCGCCAAGCCTGGAATCGTCTTGTGCGGTACGTCGGCAGCAATGCAGTGCTCCAGAATGCGCGTCATTTGGGCACCACTGGCCGAGGGGATGGCGATCAAAACCAAATCAATGTTGTGCCGCCTTACCAGTGCGTCAAGATTGGCGCCTGTTCCCAGTACTCGGACCCCATGCAGAACGAATCCGGTCTTTCGTGGATCGTCGTCGATAAAGCCCTTCACGGAGTACGTGACTGCCGGGTTGCGCCCCAAATCCGCCAGCAGCGACGCGCCAGCATTGCCAGCCCCGTAAACCAGCGTATTTTTTTGGTCGCGCGTGGCCGACTTGGGCCGAATGCTCTCCCCCACCACCCGAATGGTGATACGGATGCCAGCAGTCAAGGTGATGCACAGAACGAAATCGATTATGTAGGCCGATCGCGGCACACCGCTGCCGGTAGCAATCAAGATAGCGGCCGATAATACCGAGCCCGTCAGGTTGCTGACCGCGAGGCGGACCAAATCCGACAAGGACACAAAACGCGCCCACCGGCGATCCAGCGCCAGTAGCTTGAATGCAACCAGCTTCACCGGTATCCAGACCAAAATCGCGACCCGCAGGGGCTTCGCGAAGGATGGTGGAATCGCGAAGTCAAAACGGAGGAGGAACGATAGTACAGCTGCGAAAACGATGATTGCGATCTCAATCGAGTAGACAAAGAAAGCCCGCAGAATCGATTCACCGAATGTCATCGGAGCACTCCCCTGCACGGGCCGGCGCGCCTGTCGGGCAGAATCAGGCAACTACCACCTCCGCGATCCCTTCGGAAAGCACGGGAGCCCCGGCGGCCTCGCGAACCGCGTCGATCACCCTGCCCTGGTCCAAAAGGCCGAGGTTGCTGGAGCTAGGGAGGCAAAGACCGTTCCGGAACAGGTCGGCGGCGACGTCCCCGCCGTAGACTTGGCAATCGGCGAATAGTGCCTGCAGGTGCATGGGTTTCCAGACAGGCCGGGCTTCGATGTCGCGCGAATCCAAGTGCCGGAGCAACCCGTCGCGGGTGCAACCGAATTGGGCCGGATCCACGAGGAAGCAACTCAGCCAGTTCGTATGGAGACCGTAGCGGGCCTGGGGCATGAGGGAGATGCCGGGAAGGTCGGCGAAGGCATCGCGGTAGCGGAAGGCAATTGCCCTGCGCTGCTGGACCCGAAGATCCAGGACCTCCATCTGCCCCCGCCCGATGCCCGCCAACACATTGCTCATGCGGTAGTTGTAACCGGTCACCGAATGTTCATAAGCAATCCCGGGATCGCGAGCCTGAGTGGCAAGAAACCTAGCCCGGTCCGCAAGCGCCTGATCCTGGGCCGTGAGCATTCCGCCACCTGCCGTGGTAATAATTTTGTTTCCGTTGAAGGAGTATGCCGAAACGGGAGCCGCGCTGCCAGCGGGCCGGCCTTTGTACGTTGCGCCGAGCGCCTCCGCGGCGTCTTCCAGCACGGCAACGCCGTACCTCCCGCAGATTTCCAAGATAGGGTCCATATCCGCCGATTGGCCGTAGAGGTCCACCACAATGAGTGCCTTGGGAAGCCGGTTCGTTGCGGCCCGTGTCCGCAAAACATCACTGAGCAGCTGCGGGTCGAGATTCCAGGACTCCCTGTCGCTGTCCATAAAAACGGGAGTTGCACCTTGATACCGAATCGGATTGGCCGACGCGGCGAACGTAAGCGTGGAACAGAAGACCTCGTCACCCGGACCTACACCCAGCAGGATCAGGCCAAGATGAATGGCGGCCGTACCACTCGACAGACAAACTGCAGGAAGGCCGATACGGTCGGAGAACGCTTTTTCGAAGGCCCCCAAATTGGGTCCCACCGTGGAAACCCAGTTCGTGGAGAACGCCTCATCGGCGTAACGCTGTTCGGTTTCCCCCATATGGGGTATGGACAGAAGAATCCGTGACATTAGAAGTTGCAGGGCGATACAACAAACATGGGAACGGCTCCGGCAGCCAATCGGAAAGCGGAACACGCCGACGTTCTGAACCCCTAACCCAAGGAGTAAGGTCGGAAAAGTACTGATTCAATGGTAACAGGCAGGGGGGAACGCGTCAAATGCGGAGGGTACTACTACGAGCGGGAGTCGATTAGGAAGGAATGGTAGAGGGCTGCGAAATCGAGGGGCGGTCTCCGGAACCGGAGACCGCCCCAGGAAATTACATCTTCTTGTCGCCCTTGTCTTCGGTCTTCTTCTTGCCCTTCTTCTTTTCGGTCTTCTTGTCTGCATCCTGGGCGAAGGAAACGGTGCCGAGCACGAGGCCGAGGCCGATGGTCAATGCGATGAGCTTTTTCATGTTGTTAATCTCCTGTGAAATTTGATTACTGACGGGTTGCCGCCACTCAGAAAACACGCGAAGTCAACTGAGCATGGACCTTCCGAACGTGCTGCGTCCGTCCGCATCTTTCGGATAATAACCAAATACGACCCACTTCGTCAACTGAAATCTTACTGGATCCCCGTCCGAACTTGATACAATCCTTTCAGCGAGCAATGAAACAGTCGGCCCATCTCCACAACCCGGCCACCCGCAGGGACGCCATTCGTGTCGGATTCTGTGCCGCGCTCGGCATCGGAATCCCGGATATCCTCCGCTTCGAGGCACAAGCCGCCATTTCTGCCGCCAGCGCCGCCCCCGGCACCTTCACCGAGGGCAAGGCCAAATCCGTCATCCACCTGCATCTGCCCGGCGGCATGTCCCACCAGGAATCCTGGGACCCCAAGCCAGAGGCCCCCGGCGAGTACCGTGGTGCGCTCGGCATCGTCAAGACCAAGGGCGGGGAGGTCTTCAGCGAAAACTTCGTGAAACTGGCCGCGGTCGCCGACAAAATCAACATCATCCGATCCATCGTCGGCAAGATTCCGGACCACCAACTCGCCACCTACCAGGTTTTCACCGCCTACACGCCAACCACGGTCCTCGACTACCCCCAAATGGGCGCGGTCGTCTCCCATCTTTTCGGGCCCCGCAACGGGCTCCCCCCCTACGTCGCCGTACCGCGGCTCAATGGTTATGAGGGCGGCACCGGCTTCCTCAGCTCGAAATATGGAGCCTTCCAGCTGAATGCCGACCCCGGCGCGAACGGCCCGTTCAAGGTCCGCGACTTCTCCATCCCCAACGGCGTCTCCCTAGAACAGTTCGAACGCCGCAGGACCGCCCGCGACATCGTCGAGCAGCACATGCGCCGCTTGGAGGCCGATCCGGACAAGTTGAACACGATGGACGAGTTCAACAAGAGCGCCTATTCGCTGCTGACCAGCGAAAAATCACGCAAGGCGTTCTCGCTCGACGGCGAAACCGACAAGACCCGCGAGTTGTACGGCAAGGGCCAGAAGCTGAAAAACGGACAGCCCTCTGCCATTGCGGAGCGGCTGCTGCTGGCACGAAGGCTGGTTGAGGCCGGAGTCCGTTTTGTCACCGTGAGTTACGGCTCGTGGGACGCGCACACCGCCATCAAGGATATTTCGAACAGCCAGATGCCCCCGCTCGACCAGGCAATCGCCGGTCTGATCACGGATTTGGACGAGCGCGGCATGCTGGACAGCACGCTCGTGATGGTCACGACCGAGTTTGGCCGCACGCCCAAGATCAACGCTGGCAACGGTCGCGACCACTGGGCCCGCTGCTACTCGATGCTGATTGCTGGAGGCGGCACGACCCGTGGCCAGATCTATGGGGCATCGGATTCAACAGCGGCCGAACCGGCCCGCGATGCAGTCCCCGTCGAAGACTACCTGGCCACCGCATACCACCAACTGGGGATCGACTCGACCCGCAAACTGTTGGCGATGGGCACCCGGCCTGTGGAAATCGGAGGCGGAGGAAAAGTCGTTTCCGCCCTGTTGGGCTAAACCATGCGCCAAGCCCGCACATACCTCCTCCTGCTGGCGGCGTCCGCAGCCGCAACGGCACAGCCGATGATCCACCACATCGAATTCGCCACGCCACGGGCCGCGCAGCGCGGAACCACCGTCGATGTGACTTTGGAGGGCACCTATATTAAGGATGCCCGTGAGGTTGTCTTTTTTGAGCCGGGCATCCGCTGCATCGGCATCACCCCGCTGCCCTCACTACCGAAACCCAGGAACACCATCCACGGCGGCTATGTGCAGGACTTGGTCCAACTCCGATTCGAGATTGCCCCCGACGCGCCCGTCGGACTCCACTCGTTCAAGGTCCGTACCGATACCGAGCTGACCACCTTGAGCACATTCGCGGTCACAGCCTTCCCGGTAGTGGCCGAGGGCGAGGAAAAACAGGGCGCGAACGACTCCCTCAAGACCGCCAAGCTGGTCACTGCGAACACGTCGGTCCTCGGACGCATCGATTCCGGACAATTGCCCGACGTGGACATCTACCGCGTTCCGGGCCGCGCCGGCCAGCATCTTTCTGTCGAAATCGATTCCGTCCGCCTCTCGGAACGCTTCTACGGCGGATCCGAATTCGACCTTGCTGCACGCATTCTGGACGCCGACGGCCGCGAGATCGCCGCCAACGACGATAGCGCCCTCCATCTCCAGGACCCCATCCTCTCCACCATCCTGCCTTCCGACGGTGATTATTTCGTCGAGGTGAAGCAGCGGATCTTCAGCACCGGCAGCAATATTTACTACCTGGCCCACATCGGCAACAACCGAAAGCCCCTAATTGCCTATCCCGCCGGGGGCCCCGCAGGACAAGCGCTTACCACAACTTTTCTCGGGGACCCCTCCGGACCTTTCACGAAAGCCATCCAACTCCCAGCCACGGGGACGGACTTCGCTTATTTCGGCGATGCCCCGTCGCCCCTTCCGATGCGCCTGAGCCCCTACCCGAACGTACTCGAAAATGGCGGCCAAACCAGGGTGGACGCCCTTCCAGCGGCACTGAACGGCGTTATTTCCACTGCGGGCAAGACCGACACATTCCGCGTTGCCGTCAAGAAGGGCCAACGTTGGCGCGTGATGGTATTCGCCCGCTCCCTCGGTTCCCCGCTGGACGCTCGGCTGGTGATCCGCCGGGCTGGCGACGAAAAAATCGAAGTTGAAGGTGACGATGCCACTCTCGCCGCGCGCGGCCTCTACGCGATGTCGGCGCAAATCCAACGGCCCGAACAGATGGACCCCGCCTTCGTCTGGGAACCCAAGGCCGACGGCGACTACATTCTTTCCATCTCCGACATGCGCGGTTTCGCCAGCCCAACCTCGGTTTATCGGGTCGAAATCGAGCCCGTCCGGGACGAGATCAGCACCTACCTCCAGGCCAAAGTTACAGACAGTGTGGAGACGCCGCGTCTCACCAGCATCGCCATCCCGCGGGGGAACCGATGGACCGTAACCGTCAGCTTGGCCGAGGGGTTGGGAAACCGCTTCAAAGGCGAACTCGAACTGGTGGCCGAGGGCCTTCCGAAGGGCGTGCGAATGCTCGCCCCCAAGATTCCTGCGGGTGCGAAACAGGTACAGGCCGAATTCATCGTGGACGCAGACACCAAGCCCCAGACGGCGCTGATCAGCCTCGCAGTCCGTCCAACGGACAAGTCGGCCCTCGTCAGCTATACCCAGCAATCCTTTCCTTTTCTGAATCACTCGGGCGGACACGCTTGGCACGCCATCACACTCGACCACTACGCGCTGGCGGTCACGGAGGAATCCCCTTTCCGTTTCGATGTCGAGGCCCCGCAACTGCCGATTTCCAAGAGCGGCCAGCTCGCCCTCAATGTGAAGTTGACCCGTAAACCCGGGTTCACGGCCCCCGTCGAATTCCAGTGCGACTACATGCCGCCCGGCGTGCAGTGCGAGCCGACCGTAACCATCCCGGAAGGCAAGGACGAATCCGTGATGCACCTCACCGCCGACACGAATGTAAAACCGGGTACTTGGCCACTTTCGCTCACCGCCAACACCACCGGCGGTTCCTACTACATTGGAGGCGGGCGGATTCGGGCGGCCGCCGATTTCATCAACCTCAGCGTCGCGGACCCTTACGTGGAGCTGAAGAACCGACCGGCCTCGGTCCGGCGCCGCGGCCAAGCCCATGTGACTTGGGATGT
Organism: uncultured Acidobacteriia bacterium; assembly: GCA_903925015.1. Classification (GTDB taxonomy): domain Bacteria; phylum Acidobacteriota; class Terriglobia; order Bryobacterales; family Bryobacteraceae; genus BOG-234. The sequence goes on along the minus strand of CAIYDY010000035.1, from coordinate 7,539 downwards.
GGACAACAAGAAACCCTTCGAGGGCGATGCCGGGGCCGTCCTGCTGGGACTTCCGAAAGGCGTCTCAGTGGTGGGCACCCCGCACCTGAAGTCGGGAGACAAGACGCTGGTATTCGATATCGCCGCCACCGACGACGCACTCCTCGGCCGCTACACCGAAGTCACCTGTGAAATCGTCTTCAAGCAAGGTGGCCAAGAGATCCGTCAGAGGAGCGGCAAGGGCACTTTGCGCGTCGATCCCGCATTGGCCACTGCCGCCGCAAAGGACTGACCATGGCCCGAGCAAATTTCAAGGCACTCGTGCTGCTTTTGGCGACTCAACTTCTCCCCGGTGCCACACCAAAGGCCACGCCGAAACCGGCTCCGAAATCCGCGCCGAAACCAATCATCCCCGCCACGCCGTCGTTCCGGCGGGACGTGATGCCGGTCTTCTTCCGAGCCGGGTGCAACCAAGGCACCTGCCACGGGTCGGCCAGGGGCAAGGACGGATTCATGCTGTCGCTTTTCGGCTACGACCCGAAGGGCGATTATTACCGGATTACCCAGGAGTATGTCGGTCGCCGGGTCAACCTCGCTGCTCCCGAGGACAGCCTGCTCCTCCTGAAGGCCCAGGGGAAGGTCCCGCACACAGGCGGACGGCTGTTCACCAAGGACTCCACCTACTACCAAATCCTGCTGAGGTGGATCGAGGCCGGGGCTCCCGACGACGCAGGCGCCGTTCCGGTGCCGGTTGAAATCACCTTGTCCCCGGACCACATGGTTTTCAAGTCCCTCGCCGTCAAGGTCAAGCCAACCCAGCAAATGAAGGTCACGGCCCGCTATTCGGACGGCACCACCAGGGACGTCACCGACTTGGCACTGTTCTCGGTCAACACCCCGTCCACGGCCACCATCAACAAAACAGGGCTGTTAACTGCGGGCACCAAGGGGGATGGGTTTGTTTTTGCGCGATTCAGCCGCTTCACCATCGGCTCGGAAATCATCGTGCTGCCGCCGAACGACGCAACCTACCGCTGGACCAACCCGCCCGCGAACAACGAATTCGACCGCATCGTTTACGACAGGCTGCAGAAGCTCCGCCTCCTGCCCTCCCAACTGTGCGACGACGAGACTTTTCTCCGGCGCGCGACGCTGGACCTGACCGGAACCCTCCCGTCTGTGGCCGAATACCGGAACTTCATGGCCGACACCGCCCCGGACAAACGGGCCAGACTCGTGGACCGCTTAATCGCCAGCGACGGTTTTACAGACCTGTGGACCGACCTTTGGTCCGAAATGCTCCGCGTTAAGGGCGGCGGGTATGGTCCAACCGGAACCGACGTCAAGGCCGCCGAATCGTACCACGAATGGATTCGGGGGCAAATCGCCCGCAACCGGCCGCTCAACGAGTTCGTCGCGGACCAGATCAACGGCACCGGCAGCAACCTCACGGATGGTCCTGCGAACTTGTACACGATGTTGGTGCACAACACCAAGTTCACGCCCAAGGCTTTTGCGTCCGACTTTTCCCAAGTTTTCCTCGGCCTCCGCATACAGTGCGCCGAGTGCCACAACCACCCGTTCGACCGTTGGACCCAGGACGATTACTACGGCTGGGTCAGCTTCTTCAACGGCCTGAAGCGCAAACAAGGCGCGGAGCCGCGGGAATTCTACATCTACAACGACCCGGCGGCGGAGCCGGCAAAACACCTCGTCGATAACCGCCCAATGCCCGCGACGGTCCTTGGCGGGGAAGCACCCGTGCCAAAGGGCACCGACCCGCGCCAAGCCCTTTCCGACTGGCTCACATCGCCGAAAAACGACCTGTTTACCCACAATCTGGCCAACCGGATCTGGGCCCAGTACATGGGAAGCGGCCTGGTGGAGCCCGTTGACGATATGCGGATCAGCAATCCCCCGGCAAACAAGGCGCTGCTGGACGCCCTTGCCGCCCACTTGGCGTCGAGCGGCTTCGACCTCCGGGCACTCGTCCGTGAAATCTGTACTTCGCGGGTGTACCAGTTGTCTGCCAAGCCGAATGCGACCAACACCGGGGACACCCGCCAGTCGTCGCGAGCCCAACTTCGCCGCCTCCGCGCCGATGTCCTGCTCGACGCCATCGTGAAAGCGACCGACGGCGACCGCACCTTCAACATGTTCCCGAAAGGCGTCAAAGCCATCCAGCATTACCCACGCACCACCGGCGACACTACCGGGAATACGTTCACCGACAACTTTTTCCAGACGTTTGGACGCTCCGACCGGTCGACCGTCTCCGCCAGCGACACCCGCCTCGAACCGACGCTGTCGCAAACTCTGCATTTCATCGCGGGCGACACGCTTCAGGACCAAATCACCAAGGGCAAGGTCATCCCAAATCTTCTGACGGCAAAGAAGTCCCCCGATGAGATTGTCGAGGAGCTGTACATCCGCGCGCTGTCACGGAAACCCGATCCCGAGGAGCGCAAGGCGATGCTGGCCATCGCCCAGCAGGACCCGGCCAACCGCAAAACCTACGAGGATATCTTCTGGAGCCTGATCGACTCCACCGAGTTCCTTTTCAACCACTAACATGCGGAAACTGAATTTGGTCCTGATTTTGGCCGCGTTTCCGGCCACTGGCGCAGTCATCACCTACGACGACCAAATCAAACCCATCTTTCGCGAGCACTGCATGAAGTGCCATGGCGAGGACGAGCCCAAGGCCGGTATCAACCTCGGTTCCTATGACACGGCGGTGAAGGGCGGCAGCGCCGGCGCGGTCCTGGTTGCCGGGCGCGCCTCCGCCAGTATCCTTTTTAACGCGATCACGGACGAAAACGAGGACAAGCGGATGCCACTGCGGAACGCCCCCCTCTCCCAAGCCAAGATCGAACTGATCCGCGACTGGATCCAAACAGGACTCCGCGAGACGGAAAAGAGCGCATCGTTGGCGGCCAACCGCGATATCGGATTCCACCCAGTCGTTGTCGCCAAAACCGACGGCCCGCCTCCGATGCCGGAAAATTTCCCGGTCCTGCCCGCGGCGACCCAGAAGCACCCTTTTCCGGTGGTTGCGATGGCGGCCAGTCCGACGGCTCCGCTGCTGGCCGTGGGTGCCTACCAGCGAGTCCAGTTTCTGGACATCCACACCCGCACCGTTCTGGGCGAAATCCCATTTCCTGAAGGTCAGCCGAATGTCATCCGGTTCAGCACGGATGGACGGACCTTGATGGTGGCGGGTGGTAAACCCGTCCAATCCGGGTCCGCGGTGCTTTACGACGTACACACCGGCAAGCGACTCGCGAAGATCGGGGACGAGCTGGACGCTGTTCTCGCTGCCGACATCAGCCCGGATCAACAGATGGTCGCGCTGGGTGGCTCGGGCAAGTCCGTTAAGGTCTACAACACGGCCGACGGAAAGCTCCGCTACAAGCTGGCCCGACACACGGACTGGATTACCGCACTGGCATTCAGTCCCGACGGCAAGACGCTCGCATCCGCCGACCGTGCCGGTGCGATCCACCTGTGGGACGCAAACGCCGGGTCGATTCTACTGACGCTCGCGGAGCACAAGGCGTCGGTCCGGGCGCTGGTTTGGCGCATTGACGGAAAGATGCTTGCGAGTGGCGGCGAGGACGGCGTCCTGATCTGGTGGGATGCGAGCGACGGCTGGCCAGCCGTGATCAAGAACAACGCTCATCCGCCCAAACGACCGGAGGGAGTTTTTGGCGTTCTTCCCAATGGTGTGTTGTCCGCAGCTTTTGGACCGAACGGCGACCTGTTGACCGCGGGACGCGACCGCCAGCTCCGATTGTGGAATCCGACCGGAAGCCAGATCCGGGCGATCCCGCAGGAGTCCTCGTTGCCGATCCAAGTCGCGGTCAGCCAGGATGGCAAGACGCTGGTGGCAGGTGATTCCGCCGGGCAAGTCCACTTCCTGGACGAAAAGGGCAAGCCCGTAGCGGCTGCCCGGTGACCTCGTAATCGTTTACTAGCTTGACCTCGCCACGCGGAAGTGATAAATTCGCAGAAGCTTAAGGGTTCGTAAACCGGGGCTTCCCGCCTCATAGTCCGCAATTCTCAAAGGGTCCCAGATGATCAAAAGTCTTTCGCTACGACGCATTCTCGCCACGTCTATGCTCGCGGTGCTGTCCCTCGCGCCGCTTGCCGCTCAAATGTCCGTCAATGGCACTATCACCGGAGCAGTCCAAGATCCGTCCGGTCAATTTATCGCAGGTGCAACGGCAACACTCACCAGCAACAAGACCAACCAAGCCACCAGCACCACATCCAACGCCGCAGGAACATTCAACTTTGTAGCGGTTCCGCCGGACACCTACAAGCTCAAGATTGAGCACAGCGGCTTCAAGGTCGCCGAGCGGACGGGCATTCTCCTGAGCGCCAACGACCGTCTCAATTTGGGTGAGATCCAACTGCAAATCGGCGCTGTGAGCGAAACCATCTCGGTTGAGGCGCAAGGCACACAGGTCCAGACGGACAGTTCCGAACACTCCGCATCGCTGACGTCCACCCAATTGGAAACCCTTACCGCCCGCGGCCGCGACGTCGTCTCGATGCTGCGCACCATTCCCGGCGTCCAGTACCAATCGGACCAGGATTCGGTAGGCGGCCAGTATGGCACGGGCACGCCGAGCATCGGCGGCACGTTGTCGGGGACCAACATTCTGGCGGTCGACGGCGTTGTCTCCAACGACCAGGGCTCCCCGAACGTTTTCTCCAGCGTCACCACGCTGGACGCCATCGGCGAAGTCAAAATCATCCTGAATAGCTACCAAGCCGAGTACGCCGGCAACGGCGGAGCCATCATGCAGGTGGTGACGAAGTCCGGCGGACGCGATTTCCACGGCACGGGCTACTACTACGTGCGCAACGAAGCCTTCAACGCCAACGATTTCTTCAGCAACCGGAACGGTGTGAAGCGTCCAGAGTACCGCTACAATACACTCGGCGGCACCATCGGCGGCCCCATCTACATCCCCGGAAAGTTCAACCGGGACCGGAATAAGCTTTTTGGCTTCTACAACATGGAGCAATGGCTGATTGCAGTTCCGGGTTCGGTGAACCAATACACGATGCCCTCGGCCTTGGAGCGCACGGGCGACTTCTCCCAGACGCTGGACGTGAGCGGCAAGGTGATCCCGATCAACGATCCCTACAACGGCAGCGCCCAATTCCCCGGCAATGTGATCCCGAAGTCGCGTACCAACGCCAACGGGCAGGCGCTGATGAACATTCTGCCGCTGCCGAACTTTGACAACCGCGCGATCACCGGCGGCAACTACAACTACCAGATCCAGGAAGTCCAGAAGGACCCCAAGCGCAGCCAGTTGTTCAAGATCGACTACGTGCCTTCTGACAAGGACCACATCTACTTCCGGGGCAAGACTTGGATTGCCCAGCAGGAAGGCTACGCCGTTGCTGGCGGATCCACTCCGGTCGGCTTCTTCGGACAGTGCTACTGCTTCACCGAGTGGGGCGTCGCCATGGTTGGAACACACGTTTTCAGCCCGACGGTCGTAATGGAATACAACGTGGGCGGCCGACACAACCGGGAGGCATGGAAGCCCTACGGCGTCCACGGCTCGGACGCGGACGAGCTCAAGAAGGTTCTGCGCTCCTCGATCGGCTACACGCTGGGCCAGTGGTATCCCCAGGCGAATGTGAACGGCTATATCCCGCGCTACTCGTTCGGCGGCGTGCCGAGTGCTCCGAACGTCAGCTATGACAGCCGGCTGCTGACCGGCGGCACGGACTTCACGTTCAACGTCAACGACAGCATCTCCTGGACCAAGGGCAAGCACTTGTTCAAATTCGGTGGCGATTTCTACCGGATCCGCGAGTACGAAGGCGAGCAGAGCACGTTCAGCGGCACCTTCGACTTCGGCAAGAACACCTCGAACCCGCTCGATACCAACTATGCGTTCTCCAACGCGGCACTGGGTGTTTTCAACAGCTACACGGAATCCAACCAACGCTATGGCGCAAATATGCGGCAGAGCGAGGTGGAGTGGTTCGCGCAGGACAGCTGGAAGGTCAACAAGCGCCTGACACTGGACTACGGTATCCGCTGGAGCTGGACGAATGAAATGCATCCGGCCCGGGTGGGTGAGCAGTCTGTTTGGGCTCGCAACCTGTACAACGCCAAAGAAACGCCAGCACTCTACCAACCCGTGATCTCCGGCGGAGTGCGGCAGGCACAGAACCCGTTGAACGGTGCCCTGCTTCCGGCAACCTACATCGGCCTGTTCGTTCCGAACAGCGGTAATCCGGCCTCGGGCGGTGTAACGGCGGGAGTGAGCACCAACGTGCCGAGCGGTTTCGTCAACCAGCCGCCCGTCCTGTGGGGCCCGCGCCTAGGGTTTGCGTATGACGTCTTCGGCAACGGCAAGACTGCGGTTCGCGGTGGCGCTGCAATTCTTTACACGCTCCGCACCAGCAAGTGGAGCAACATGGTGAACAACCCGCCAGCCATCCTGACCCCGATCACGTACTACGGCGACATGCGGACGTTCATCCAAACGGCCGGCGTGCTCTCGCCCTCCAACACCCAGGGTTTCAACATCAACAACAAGACCCCGAACAACTACAATGTGACGTTTGGCATCCAGCAGGATTTGACGCACGGGTTTGTGGCCGATGCCTCGTACTTGGGCGTGCTGGGCCAGCATATCCAGCAGACTTTGGCACTGAACACGGTTCCTTATGGAGCCCGTTTTGCAGCCAACACGCAGGATTCGACCTCTCCCGGAAAGCCGCTTCCGGACAACTTCTTCCGTCCCAATCCGGGATACAACAACGTATCCTGGACTGACGACGCATACAACTCCAACTACCATGCGCTGCTGTTCTCATTGAACCGCCGCATGCGGACGGGCATCCAGTTCGGGCTTTCCTATACGTATTCGAAGTACCTCGATTACACGGGCATCCCGATTTACCGCCCGCTCCGCGCGTGGTCCTATGGTTTCGACGGTGCCGACCAGACGCACAACGTTTCCATCAACTATTCCTACAATTTACCGAGCGTCTCGAAGCACATGGGCAACAATGCCATCGTGAAGACGGTGTTCGACGGCTGGCAGTTGAGCGGCATCAGTCAATTTGTTAGCGGCAGTCCGCTAAGTGTTGGGTTCAGCACTGTCCAGGGTACGGATCTGACGGGTGGTGGGGACGGCCAGCGCCTCAACGTTGTTGGAAACCCGAACGCCAACGGCTCCACATTCTACGCATGGTTCAATCCGGCTGCCTTCGCCGTTCCGGGCAAGGGCGATCCGGGCAACGCATCGAAGAACTCGGTGCGCAATCCGGGCGTCAATAACAACGACATGTCGGTCAACAAGCGTTTCAACCTCAAGTCGGAGCAGCGCTTCCTGACGCTCCGGTGGGAGGCATACAACGTCTTCAACCATACCCAGTACTCAGGCCTGAATGCCACCGGGCGATATGACCTGACAACCGGCCAGCAGGTGAATGCGTTGTTCGGGCAAGTCAGCTCGACGCGCTCGCCCCGCATCATGCAGGGATCGCTCCGATTCACGTTCTAACGGAGGCACCGGC
>CAIYDY010000034.1 GCA_903925015.1 uncultured Acidobacteriia bacterium | reverse complement strand
CCACTCATAGTACTTGGGCAGCCCGAGCCCCGCGTCATCCAAGATCTGGTATACGTCTGCCTCCCGCACCCCGGCTTCCTTGAACGGGTAAACGGGTATGATGTTTGACTTGGACGAGATGTACCCATCGCGGTTCTCATCTGCGCGAATGCCGATGTAGCTCACCACGGAATCGTTTCCAACGTAGTCCTCGAAAGGTTTGATCTTTAGCTTTCGAGTGCACCAGCGCATGCGCGACGACGGCAGGTAGCCGCCGTAGAGTTCCAAATAGTGGTCAAAGCCCCGATCCGCGTTGAGCCGTGCGATGGGCTTGCCGAGGAAGGCTTGGAGGCGGTCCAAGTATTCGTACGTCTCAGGCAACTCCTTTTGGGTGTCGCAGAACACGTACTCCATTTCAGGTACGCGGTCGCGCATGAACACAGCAAGGGCCGCGCTATCCTTCCCCCCGGAAAGTCCAAGAATGTGTCGGGTCTTATCAGCCATGGAACACCTCCGCAAACGCGGGCCTCTCGTGGGACGCCTTCGGCTCCGGCGTCCTGTTCAGGTATGTACGCGCGACGGATGCAAGTGCGGCGAGCACGAGCGAACGGTCCGGTCCCCCGCGGCCTGCATTGAGTGCGGACTCCACGCTCAACATCAGTTCAGCGAGCCTGATCCGGTCAGAAGGGGAGACACTGACGACCTCTTCTAAGTCTCCGGAATGCAAGTCCGCAACGCCAATTCTGATTATGTCTCCTGCTGGCGCATTCAGCGATTGTTGCCGGTTTCGCTCGGCAACGAGCAGCGCAATGTGCCTGTAGCTCCGAATCAAATCGCCCACCTTGAGCTCATATTGCGCTTTGTCATTGTCGGTCCAAGCTCGTGGAACCTTGCCAACCACCATTGTGGCGACGGACTCGATCCACTGCGCGTTCTCCAAACCATCGTCCGAGAGGTGCAGGATGAAGGCGCGAAGACGCGCATCCACACAGTAGCTGATAATCGCATTCGCTCTTTCCTGAATTAGCTGCCGCGCCCGGGTCCCCGATACGGAGAGAGATTGGTAGAGAAGGCCTTGGAGGTCTGTCAGCAGATCGTCGTAAGCTTTCTGGAGCTCCAAGAGGGCTCCTTTCCAAGCCCTGAAAAACGTACCGACGGTTGGCAAGTCGGGATGGGCGTCAAACGGGTGAACTCCACACGCCATCGGCAGTGCGGTGAACAAAAGATGGTCCGGTTCTCGGGCACTGAACGCCGCATCCCGGACAGCAATTGCCGTGGCACTGATCCTCTTGGTCTGTCGCGTGTATGGCGGAAGACGGTTGAAAAAGCGGTAGAGCGGACGCATCAGCTCTACCAGATTCACCCCGGTATCCGACGGGGAGCCGAGAACAGCGGCCATCTGGTCGAACACTTCCCGGCGGACCCCCTCGCTCCGATACCGACGGACCTCAAACTTTTCCGACGACCGAATCAGACGTTCGAGGAGGTCGGGAGTAATCTCGGGGACAAAAATGCCGTCCTCGTACACGGCGACCTCGGCATCGTGTGCTTGGAGCAACGCGGTGAACAAAATGGGCAGCACGCCCATTTTGATTCCGAAAGGCGGGCGCTGCAACTCATCAAAAAGCGCAAATACGGACTTCCTTTCCAATTCACTGGACGCATGGAATCGCTCCATCGCATCCCATGCAGCTGCCACCGAGTCAGCGGCGAACGGCTTGGCAAAGCCCATCCCGTCGCCCACAGGACGGTGGATCCCGGTTTTCTCCAATACCGACGAATAGATGCTCACTTCTGGCGGTGTACCAGCAAAGCCTAGCCGGGGAAGTCCACCCTTCTCAACCATGGCCTGAAGCAAATTCCGTCGTGCCGCAGCTGCAGCCGAAGAGAGAATCCGACGGTTGATCAATTCATTGCGGATTACCGGTGCGCCGGAGTAGACCTCATCGCACACGTCCGAGAGCAGGTTAGCCATACTGCGCGCATTTGAAAACTGACGTCCCTGTCCCCTGTAGTACCATGTCGTCGTGAGGCTGGCAAGCCCGACAGGATGGAAAAGCTTCTGAACTTCCGATGAGACACGCGCTTCTGTTGCTAGTATTCGCGTGCCAAGCTCCCTGCGGGCTACCGAATCGGATTGAAGCTCGGGGGTGTTGGCACCTACCCAGTGAAGGAGTTCCAAATGCCGGATCGACTCTCTTAAGTTGTCAATCTCACGTGGCAAAGCGATAACGGTATCGGGTTGCGCAGCGGAGGCCGATTCGGCCAGACGCTGCAAGTCCATAAAATCTTCGGTTGAAGTCGGCAAAGCGTAGACGAGAAGCCCATCACAGTCAGATGGCAAGAAAAGGCACTTGCTGAAGTCAGTTACGTCCGCGAACCGGACCCCGAAGAATCGGAGCGTGCCTGTCCGATAGGAATGTCGTTTGGCAACAATCGGCCTGGGCGACGCGTAGCCGTTCACCTTGGCAGCAATGGAACT
>CAIYDY010000033.1 GCA_903925015.1 uncultured Acidobacteriia bacterium | reverse complement strand
TCGCCGACCTCGTGGAGCGCATCGCCAATGTTCTTGACGGTGGTCTCCACGGGGATGCCCTGCGGAAGTCCGTTCGGTCGAACTTTGACCGCCCACGCGCCGGTATCGTGAGCCAGCTCGATCCACTGCTTGGCCAGATCGATGTTCTTGCGTCGGATGGCGGGGTCGGGCGACTGGAACTCACAGGTGCTGCCGAAGCTTAGAAGCCGGACCTTGCTGCGCTCGAAGCGCGATTTGACTCTTTCCCGCTCCTCCTTGGAAATCGAGGGTTCGACACCGTGTTTGTGTTCGGTACGGAGTTCGACGGCCTCAAAGCCGGTCTTCTCCAGAAGTCCAATGATGCCTTCGAGGTCGAGATCCTTCAGGACGTTGTAGGTGACACAGCCCAAATGCATGGTGTCATTTTATCCGCATTTGGATGTGCGTGCGATGCTGGCCTCATGGTTGAGCGGGCGATTGAGTTCTTTGTGATATTTTTCGTAGCGCCGTTGCTTCTGACCTTGAACCGGAATCGGGTCTCGCCGATCCCGGTCTTGTGGCTCTTCGCGGGTGGGGCATTCTTGATCCTTCGGACCGATGTGGGTTTCGACATGGGACGCATGGGCGGCGACATGCCGCAGTTGCTCCTTGCCGCACCGCAGATGGCGCTCTTCTTCGGGATCATGCTGGCTTTGGGGGGGGGGTTGATCCTGCGCCACAAGCCGGACGTGTTCTTGGATTTTCCAAGGTCGAAGCCGGGTCTCTGGGCGTTGGTGATGGTTCTATATCCCGTTTTTTCCGTTTACCCCCAGAGTATTCTTTACCGCGCTTTTATTTTTCACCGGTACCAGAACCTGTTCGGCAATGGCTGGGGTCTGGTGCTGGCGAGTGGTCTTGCGTTCGCGTTTGTCCACATTGTATTCCGCAACCCGTTGGCTGTGATTCTCACGTTTCCCGGCGGATTGTTGTTTGCTTTCAGATATTTGCAGACAGGATCGCTGGTCGTTTCGTCGCTCGAGCACTCACTTTACGGCTGTGCCCTATTCACTGTTGGACTGGGATCAAACTTTTATCACGGTGCGGCGCGACGGTAATGGTACCAGTTCTGCTATGCTTGTAGTACTTTGCAACACAGTAATGGATTCAAAGTCCTAATCGGAGGACTGGTTGTTTTCTCTTTTTCAACTGCGCTTGAGGCCCAAAATTCCACAGGCATGCTTGCCGTGGAAAATTTCGGGTACTCGTCCGGTGCGCTGAACGGCCTGAGCGTTGGGATCGGTTGGGCGGGTCCGTGGCAGGTGCAGAACGGGAGTGTGGCCGTTCCGGGCTACAACGTTTCCTCCACCACGCCATTGACTGCGGCCGGTACCGCGCAGTCGGGCGGTTATGCCGTCGGAGGCCTGAACTACCAGACGTCGGGGCGCTCCTTGGATGCCAGTGCCACCGGGCCCTTTGCGCCGTATGTCAGCGCGGGACTGATCGGCAAGTCCGGCACCAGCCTCTTTTTCAGCTTCCTGATGCGTCAGGACAAGAACACAAACGACGAGATCTCGCTGACCCTGCATCCCGGCGGATCCCCGGCATGGGCAGTTTCGTCTCCCGGCGTGCAAGTTGGCTACTTCGGCGGCGCTCGATTCTGGAGCTTGAAGCTCGACGGCGTTGTCCGTCCAACCAAGATTCCTGTTGTGACCGGGCAGGCTGCGCTGATGGTTGTGCGGATGGACTTTGGTACCACCAGCACGGTCTCGCTGTACGTCAATCCATCCCTGACCGCCTTGCCGACCGCCACCAATGTGGCGGCGACTACGACCAAGTCCATTGCGTTCCAGAGTTTGGCCTACTACGGTGGACCGGCGTCCGGCGAAAGCTCGGTTGACGAAATCCGCCTCTCGGGAAGCTACTTGGGACTTGGTCTGAAGTCCATCGCGCCACCGTCGGCTCCCACCGGACTGACGGCGACGCCGGGGAACACGCAGGTCTCGCTGGCATGGACGGCGGTTTCCGGTGCCACCTCGTACAAGGTCTACGCGGGGGTGGCTGGTGGCACGGCACAGCTGCAGTCGACGCAGACGACAACGGCTTTCACCGTTGGCGGTTTGACGAACTCCGTCGGCTACTCCTTCTACGTCGTGGCCGTGAACGCCACGGGCACCGGCCCGGTCTCCGCAACGGTGAATGCCACCCCGCGCGGTGTGGCACCCACGCCGCACCCGACGCTCGGCACGAATCTTTCCGAACTCAAGGACTACAGCCGCTCCTGGCCCATGGTGGACGCCTTCAAGATGGCCAGGCC
>CAIYDY010000032.1 GCA_903925015.1 uncultured Acidobacteriia bacterium | reverse complement strand
CCCCAATCCCTGCAAATGCATCAATGATTTCGTCACCGTGGGAACCGAGATCCCCCAATATGCCAACAGCCCCGGATCGAACCAAGCGCACTCGATCGGTGAGGAAAGTCCCGGAGCCACTTGCGAAAGCCGTTAATAAGCGGGAGGCCTTATTAAAGGATACAGCGCAATCCTTCAGCGGCATCCACCGCGTCTTCGATTGCACTATGATAGATCACAGTGGCCAAAATCCACACCGAAACATCCTATGCGCATCAACCCGGATAAATGCGTTGCCTGCGGCAACTGCACCTACGTCTGCCCGATGGAGGCGATCTACATCGACCCCGCCATCAAACGCGCCACCATCAACCGCGACGAATGCGTCGAGTGCTACGCCTGCTACAACGGCCTCAGCCAGGAAAAGCTGAATCCGACAGTCGTCCGCACGGTGCGCAAGCTCTTCGCCTTGGCCCGCATCCGCTTCGAGCCCGAGCCCGACGTTTGCCCCACCTCCGCCTTTGAACCGGACAAGCTGGAATGGCCCCGCGTGGTCCGCCGCGCGTTTTCAGACCCCCGAGTGCCCCATGAATCCACCGGCGTCGAAGGCCGCGGCACCGAAGAGGTCAAGACCAACGACGTTTCGGGACGCGTCAAGGTGGGCGAAGTCGGCTTCACCATCGAATTCGGCCGCCCCGGCGTCGGCGCGCGCTTCCACGAAATACAGAAGATGTGCTGGGCGCTGGCGAAAGCCGGGGTCGCGTTCGAAAAGAAGAACCCCATCACGTCTTTAATGACGGACGTCCCCACGGGCACGCTCCGCGCCGACATTCTGAATGAAAAAGTGATGTCGGCCATCGTCGAGATCAAGGTCACGGTGGACCGCACCGAGGAAATCGTACGCCTCGTCTGGGCCGTCGAGAAGGAACTGAACACCGTGGTGGCTCTGGGCGTCGGCACGCGCTGCGACGAAAAGGGTGAGGACCACGTGGTGGCACCGATCCTGGAAAGCCTCGGCTACAAGCTGGAACGCGCAAAGACGAACATTGGGCTGGGCCGGGCCAAAGTTGTTCCGGTAGTCGAAACCGCGGCAGTGGAACCCGCAAAGGAGACTGTGAACGCATGACCAACACATTGCACCGATTCGGGTCGGCGGAGAGCTTCCGCGACGACTACGTAATCTTCGCCATCGCCAGCAAGGGCACCAACGATAGCGATTCCCTCCCGAAACTCCGGCGCTTTCTGGAAATCGCCGCCGAGTACAACCCGGTCAACCTGGGCGACGCCCGGCATGGCGGAGCGCTGCGCCCGTCGAAGGACCTCGTCCCCACCGCCCACTGGAACCGCGACATCAAGCCCGACTTCAAGGCCGTCATCGACGGTCTCGACACTCCGACCACCTGCGCCGCCGTCTTCGACAACAAGATCGCCGCCGAGGATTTCGTCAAGCGCATCAAGGAGGAGAACCTAGGGATGAGCATCAACATCTCCACCTCCATCGATGGCGCCGAGCAGTGCTGCCACTACGCCGGAATCCCGCGCCACAGCGTCGGGTATTCGCTCGGGTTCGAGGGCAAGGTTGACAAGCTGCCCAGCTCCCAGGTGATGGCGCTTTCCACCATGTGCGGGCACGGCATGGTGAGCCATTCGCTGGCCAAGAAGATGGTCGATTTCGTGAAGGAAGGCCGACGGACGCCGGAACAGGCATGCAGCTACATGGCGCGTTTCTGCTCCTGCGGTGTGTTCAATCCGTCGCGCGGCAAGCGGTTGCTGGAAGAAGCAGTCCAACAGGGGGCGAAGAGTGTTTAAGTGCGTACTGGTTGCGTTGGCGCTGGCTTGCGGGCTTCAGGCCGAAGTCAAAGTTCTGAAGAATTTCACGCTGATCGATGGCACGGGCAAGCCCGCAGTCGCGAACGCGGCGATGATTCTGGACAGCGGCAAAATCACCTGGGTCGGCTTGGCGGCGAATGTGAAGGCCCCCGCCGGTGCTGAAACGGTGGATCTGGCCGGCAAGTTCGTGATGCCGGGCATCATCAATTTGCACGGCCATTTGGGCGCGGTGGTGGATCTGAAGCAGTCGGCGGACAATCTGACCGAGGCCAATGTCACCAAGAATCTGAAAACCTACGCCCAGTACGGCGTCACGACCATGATGAGCATGGGCACGGACAAGGATTTCGTCGTGGGCATGCGCGACAAGCAGCGTGCGTCGGGGCGTCCCGGTGAAACCAGAATTTACACGGCTGGCAATGGCTTCATCGCGAAGGGCGGCTACGGCGGCTTGGTTGGCGTGAACGACGGCACGGCGTCGGCAGCCGATGTGAAGAAGAAAGTCGATTCCTTGGCCGCGCTGAAGGTCGACACGGTCAAGCTGTGGTTGGACGACCACAACGGCGAATTGAAGAAGATGCCGTACGACATGGCGAAGGCGATCATCACGGAAGGCCACAAGGCAAAGCTGCCGGTCGCATCGCACATCTTCTACTTGGCCGACGCCAAGGAACTGGCAGGATACGGAGTGAACGGCTTCGCCCACATCGTGCGCGACCAGCCTGTCGACCAGGCTCTGATCGACACGATGAAGAAGAAGGGTGTCTGGCAGCTGGCGGCAACACTGAGCCGCGAAGCCACGATGTTTGCGTACGCGACCACTCCGAAATTCATCGCGGACCCGTTTTTCACTCAAGGCGTCTCGGCCAATGTGCTGACCACGCTCAAAAGTTCCGACTACCAGAAGGCGCAAGCTGAAGACCCGCACTTCTCGCACTATCCGGAGTATCTGGAGACAGCCAAGAAGAACCTGAAGAAGCTAGCCGATGCCGGTGTGAAGTACGGATTCGGTACTGATTCCGGCCCTCCCGGACGCTTCCCGGGCTTCCTGGAGCACTGGGAGATGGAGTTGATGGTGGAAGCGGGACTGACGCCGTCACAAGTCATCCAGGCTGCAACCAAGAACTCTGCTGAATACCTGAAGGCGAAGGATCTGGGCACGCTCGAAAAGGGCAAGTGGGGCGATCTGATTGTTCTGACGAAGAACCCGCTCGACGACATCAAGAATTCGCGGACCATCGAAGCGGTCTATATCGGCGGCAACCGCGTCAAGTAGAGTACAAGTAGCGTAATTCATGAAACCGGTCTCCAACCAGTCGACCTCGTTGTGGCAACCCAAGTCCGAGCTAGGGGACGAGAGCAACCTTCGACGTTTGTGTTGCGAGTTTCGGGCCGTTGAGCCGGCAAGAGTTGGTCATATCGGCTTGCCGGCCTGTCCGTGACATCTTGGTAAGGAATAGGGATGCAATATGCCTCTTGGCAGAACACCTCGCCGAACGACGCACTCTCGACCACAGCGAGTTGATTCCATTCTTGAGTCGAGTTTGCTGAGCAAATTACGCAAAAAGCAATCGACCCTTGGGCAAGGGGATCAGCCTGCCAAGCTCTGTGGCGGTCTCAATCCACTCGGCGATTACGACTTCGGCATTGGCTAAGGCTTCTTGGCAGGTTGCGCCGTCAGCTGCGCAGCCGGGTAGTTCCGGCACCTCGGCGATAAAGCTCCCATCTTCCTCGCTCCAGTACAGAATGATCTCGTAAGTGGTCATTGTTGCCCATCCCCTAGTTTGGTATCCGAGGTGCCCCGCAGGACCTTGAAAAGGATTGAATCCGACACACCCCAGGGTGGCACAAATCAGGCGGCGTTCTACCGCCCACCGACTCGGAGCGTGGTACACCCGCCCATGCAGGTAACAATTTGGGACTTCGCCGCTAAAACCAAAAAGCGGGGGCAAAGGCCGCAGCCCCTGCCCCCGCTTTCACATACAACCGGATGGATCCAACCCTAGAACACGTACTTGGCGCCGAACTGCATCACGCGGGCCGTGCCCAGTGTGCTGTTGTACTTGCCAAACGTGTTTGGAGCTCCCAAGTTCAAGCTGGCCGTGTTCGCGTCAAACCGTACCGAATTGGTGACGTTGAACACTTCCGCCCGGAACTGGATCCGATGCTTTTCGCTGTACGGCATCACGAACCACTTGCTGATGCTGGAATCGATGTTGAAGATTCCATCGCCGCGCAATGTGTTCCGCGAACCGGTCTGGCCAGGCATAGTCAAGGCGAAGGCGTTGAAGGCGGCGGTCGGATCGGCGAACATATACGGTCCACCGCCCTTCACCTTGGCATTCTCAACCGTTCCGGCAGTCAGCGGCGTCAACTGCGTCGCATAGCCAGACAGGTTCCAGTTGGTCGGCCAGAAACCGCCGTTGCCCACACCGATCGGGAAACCGGAGGTCTGCCGGTAGATCCCCGTCAGCTGCCAGCCACCAATCACGGTGTCTACAACCTTGTTGGCATTTCCGGCGAACGTCTTGCCCTTGCCGAACGGCAGTTCGTAAATACCGAATGCCGTGAAGTTGTGGCGCAGATCGTAGTCGGAAACCGCACGCATCTGGTGGGTGTTCCACGGATTGATGATCTGGCTGGAAGTCACGCCGTCGCTCTCGCGCGTCGACGCCAAGTCGATCGACTTCGAGAAGCTGTAGTTGAAGTCGAACTGCAGGCCCTTGGAGAAGCGCTTGCGGGCGGTCAACTGCAGCGCGTGGTAAGAGCCCGATCCCCGCGAACGATACACGGCCAGTGAAGAATACTGCGAATTCCACTGTTGGTATGCGCCGTACTTGCCGCAGGGGCTGCAACCCGGTCCGTCGATGTCAAGCAATACCGATGTCGCATCCGGCTCCGACGTGTAGAACTGGTCGTAGATGGACTGGGTCGCGTTGAGCGTCTTGGTCGCGTAGCCGGGGTAGAAGGTTTCGAAGAACGGTTGCTTGGCAATCTTCGAAGTAGGCACACCCGCGTTTACCTGTTGCATCATCAGCGTGGCGGCTTGGAAGTAGGTCTGGCCGGAGGCCGGATCCTTCAGGTTGGTGGGAATCGCAACGTCGTCACCGATGATCGAACGCCGAGCCAAGTGGCCCACATACGCCGCCTGGACCATGAACCCGCCCTTGAGCTCGCGCTCGATCGAGAGGTTCAGGTTGATGGAATACGGTGCCTTCAGTTTGTCGTCCAGACTCCGGGCGATTGCCCAGATGTCGGGAGCGGTCTGCGGGAAACCGCCCTTCGGAGCGGGGATCAAGAGACCGGCGGGGAGCACCGTGGGCCCTTGGAACCGGGGCGCGGTCAGCGCGCTGGCGTTGGCGGGGTTGGTCAACTGGGTGGAGAAGCCGAGGGCCGTCGCGTCCACCAGCCGGATCAGGCTCTGCCCGAACACGTCATAGTAGAGACCGGCACCGGCGCGGATGGACGTTTTGCCCGCACCGCCGAAGATCTTTCCGAGCAGGCCATCACTGTTCTGGGGCGAAAATGCAATGCCCAGCCGTGGCGAGAAGTCATGCTGGAAGGGATAAAGCGGACGACCGCCGGGGTTGCCCGACAGATCGAACTTGACCGGCGTAACTTTCGACTGCGGCAAACCCTGGTCGGCCAGTGCTCCGCGTTGGTCGAACCAGTCGCCAAGCGGCGTGTTCGTGGTGGTCTGGATGCCGTTGGCCTCGCTCAGCGCCGGGTTCAGGGACACGCGGACTCCGCCGCTGACCGTCAGGCCGCGGCTGATCTTCCATGTATCCTGCAAATACATTTCGAAGGACTTGTCCACGAACTTGCGTGCGATGCCCGAGCCCTGCGGAAGCGCATTGCCACTTTTGTCGTAGTTGTAGTAGGCATCGCCCTGGGCAACGATTCCCAGCATGTCCGTCATCAGGCGGGTGTACAGAGTGCTGTTCTTGGCATCCGCCACCAGCAGGTTTGTGCCGGTGCCCTGAAGCCAGGAGGAGTTGATGTAACCATCGCTGAAGGAGTTGGCGAAGTTGAGCCGGCTCGCCGTAGTGTAGCGGTAGTTGGCACCGAACGCAACCGTATGCGACCCGCGGCTCCAAGTGAAATCGTCGGCCAGATTGTGGGTCGGGACCGTGGCCGAAAGCGGCCGGGTTGTGGGATACAAGTTGTCGATGGACCGAAGCGTGACATAGGCGGTACTCTGGACACCTGTCTGGTCATACGACTGGCGCGTCAAACCGTACCGCATGTTGCTGATGAGGTTCGACGAAATCAGCCAAGTGTCACCTACGGCGAGGCCCTTGGCGTTTTCGAGGCGCGCGGAGGCGTCCGGCTGGCCGGGGAACTGCGGAATTGAGGTCGTCGCGTGGTCGTTCTGAAGGTTGCCGCGAACAAACAACTGGTGTTTGTTGCTCAACGCATAGTCGGCCTTTGCGATGTAGGTTGCGTACTTCAACGGAGATCCGCTATTGAAGCGGTATCCGGAGGTATTCAGTCCATCGCCGACGGACGTGTCATTCGGCATCGGGAACTGCTGCAGGTATTTCAGGATGGCGGCGTTCGGCCCGATGTGCAGTGGATCCGCGTTCGCCGCGATTTCCGCCGGGGACAACTTGCCGGTTGAACCATCCTTGCGGATGTAGGTGAAGGTTCCCACGCGGTAATCGGCGTTGGGAACGATGCGGACCGCACCGGCCTGGGAGGCATCCCGACGTCCTTCGTAGCTGCCGAACAGGAACAGTTTGTCCTTCTTGATCGGACCGCCGAGGGTGCCGCCGAATACGTTCCGGATCAGCGCGGTGCGCGGAACCTTGGACGCGTTGTTGAAGAAGGTGTTGGCGCTGGTGAGCGTATTGCGGTTGAATTCAAACGCGGAACCATGGACTTCGTTGGTGCCGGACTTGGTCACGAGTGAAACCTGGGCACCGGAGGAGCGTCCCTGGTCCGCACCGAAGTTCGAGGTCGTGACGCGGAATTCCTGGACAGAGTCCAAGGTGACGCGCAGAACGGAAGTGAACGCAGTCCGGGCCTGCTGGTCGTTGACGTCGACACCGTCGAGCGTCACGTTGCCCTGGTCGCTCTTGCCGCCGTTGACGGAACCGCTGCGGAAGTCGTCCTTGCCGTTGTTGATGTAGGTAACGCCCGGTTGCAGCGCCAGCAGACCCACTGGATTGCGGGCTTCAAACGGCAGTTCGACAATCGGCTTTTCCGTAATGGCGTTGCCGAGAGACGCATCCACGGTGTTCACCAGAGTGGCTTCGGCCACGACAGCGATGGTTTCGGACACGGAGCCCACTTGGAGCACCAGGTTGACGGTTGCGGGCGTGTTCACCTGCAATGCGAGGTTATCGATTTCCCCTGACTTGAAACCGGTGGCTTTCGCCTCGAGCTTGTAGCTCCCCGGAGGAATTTGAAGGAACGCATATCGACCCTGCGCGTCCGTCTTGGCGGTACGCTTTGCGTCGGTCGATTTGCTTGTGAGCGCGATGGAAACGTCCGTGAGGACGCCTCCGGACGGATCGGTCGCGACACCGTTCAGACTGGTTGTACTTTGGGCGAACAGGCTGCCGGTAAGCAGGCACACTGCGAGACTACACGCGGAAATGCGCATGGGACCCCTTTCAGATTGTTTACAAGGATGTCAACGCGTATTCCGGGACGACGGTGTGCGCCGGAAATCAGACGGGGGATGGCGAAGCTATTTTCCGATTATCGGTTACCGAAGGCTGGTTGTCAATGGAAAAGGGGTGGGGCGTCCGATGCGCATCTTGGGGGAAAAGAAAAAGGGGTTCCGGTTGGAACCCCTGATGTCTTGGATCGAAACTCTTGGCGGAGAGTATTTTTACTGGTCGGGCTGGCGGGATTCGAACCCACGACCTCTTGCACCCCAAGCAAGCGCGCTAGCCAGGCTGCGCCACAGCCCGAACTCACTAGTATACCCCGTCGGCCCCCTCCATGTCTCGCCATCGTAAACGTTTTTTAAGCAACGCTTGCCACCCACGCGCCAACCTGCAAAACTAGAAACAATACATTTTGCGGTGTGGGCCGCACAGAAGAGGTTTTTTGATGTTCCAGACTCGCCTTGTCGCGATTGCCGTTTGTTTTGCCACGGCGCTTTCCGCACAGACCAACCGCGGTGCCATCACCGGTACCGTGTTCGACCCCGCCGGAGCCGTCGTGCCCGGGGCCTCGGTCACCGTCGTCAATATCGGCACCAACCAAAAGTTTGTTGAAAAGACCTCGGGTGCCGGCTCCTACACGGTGCAGTCGCTCGACCCCGTCCAGTACCGCATCGAAGTGGACGCGGCGGGTTTCAAGCGCACCGTAGTCGACAAAATCAAGGTCGATACGGCCTCGACAGCCACCGTTGACGTGCGCCTCGAAACCGGCACACTGGCCTCCACCGTCACCGTCGAGGCTGAAGCCGCAACCATCAACACCGAGAACGGCTCGCTGAGCTCCACCATTACGGCGCGCGAAATCCAGGATGCCCCGCTGGTCAACCGGAGCGTTCTGGATCTCGCGATGACCCTGCCCAACGTGGGCGGAGACGCGGGCAGCGAGGATCCTGTGATCACTTCGGTCACCCCCTGCCCCGGCTGCAACCTCTCCGTGGGCGGCGGAAGGCCGATGAGCACCTTGATGCTGGCCGACGGCGCAAACAACACCGGCGTCAGCTTGGGCCGCACAATGACCAGCTTCTCCCCGGAAACGGTTCAGGAATTCACGGTGCTGACTTCGGCATTCTCAGCCGAATACGGCCAATCCGGCGGCGGCGTCATCAACGTGACCACCAAGTCCGGCACCAATTCCCTGGCGGGAACACTTCTCTGGTACAATCGGAATCCCGATTTCGCCGCCGCGCCGTTCACACTCGCCGCAACAAACCGCCCGGTCCCGACCCTCAAGTACAACCAGTTTTCCGCCTCAGCGGGCGGTCCCGTGCGGATCCCCAAGATCTACAACGGCAAGGACAAGACCTTCTTCTTCGGTGCCATCGAACCCCAATACCGCCGCGACCACTTGGACCAGTACGGCCTGCTGCCCACCGACGGAATGCGAAACGGCGATTTCAGCGGCTTGGTGAACACCAACTCCGGCTGGCTCCCCCAGTCCGTGGTGGACCAGTTCAAGGGTGTTGCCCCGACCGCCGTCGCGTCGACCGGCGACAACGTGATCTACAACAACTACATCGTCAACGGCAACCAGTTCACCCCCGCCACCAAGGCGACCCCCTTCGCCGGCAACATCATCCCGCAGTCCCTGCTGGACACGACCGCGGTGAAGACGGTGCCGTACATCGCCAAGGCCAGCACCTACTACCTCAACAGCAACGGCCTGATCTCCAACATCTTCGCTCCCCGCCAGCTGAAGCAGAACGAAATCCGGTATACCGGCCGCATCGACCATACAATTTCCAACAGCAACCGCATCTACGGCCGATACAGTATGACGCCGATCGTAAAGACGCAGGGAACCCCGGTCAGCCCCACCAACAACGCCGCCGTCTACAGCGCCGGCCAGCAGGCCTTGATTTCCGACACCCACACCTTCGGACCCACCCTGATCAACGACGTCCGCATCAACTACACCCGCGGCCGTTTCAGCAACACCGCCGCGCCGGAGTACGACGCCAAGACCGGACAGAACCTGAACACGATGCTTGGCCTGCCCTCCATCACAACGGGGGGCGTGCCGGCATTCAGCTCGCTGTTCCCGGGATCGTCCCTGGGCGGCGGCGGCAGCACCGCCACCGGCTTCGGCCAGGGCGGCTCCACCAACGCGGAGAACAAGGAGGAGCGCTATGGCATCTCCGACATTGTTTACAAAACCTGGGGCAAGATGAGCATCAAGATCGGCGGCGATTTCAGCCGGTCCCTGCAAAATGTGACCCCGTTGTACGCGGCCTTGGGCGGGCAATATCCGTTCAGCGCGATCCAGACCAACTCCGTAGGCACCTCCGCCGGCACGGGCGGCTCACCGTGGGCAAGCTTCCTGCTGGGCGTTCCCAACGGCAACGTGACCCTGCGCCCCGTGGCGATCCCCTACTACTACCGCTGGGTTGCCGCCGACGGCTTCATCCAGGACGATTGGAAACTGCGCCCGAACCTGACCTTGAACATCGGTGTCCGGTGGAATCTGGAAATGCCCCGGACCGAAAAGTACAACCACCAGGGTGTATTCCGACCGGATCTCGCGTCCAGCGTCAATCTGCCGACACCCCTCGCGCTTTCCGACGGTTCCACCGTGACATCCACCAAGATCGTCCCGTTCGCGTTTTCGGGTGTGGGCGGCAACTCGCGCTACCTCACCAACCCGCAATACACGGATTTCGAGCCCCGTTTCGGCTTCGCATGGAGCCCGCGCATTCTTGAATCCCACCATGTGACGATCCGCGGCGGCTATGGCCTTTCCCACGCCCCCATCACCGGGTTTACGCAACTGCCGCAACCCGATTTCAGCGCTACGTCCGGCTACGCCAGCACCGCCCCGTCCTCGACCGCCAACCCCAACAACGTCATGCGCCTCGGTGAAAACCCGCCCGTAATCACCCCGGTCACCTCCAACCAGGTCATCTATGGCCCCGGAGGCGTGCCGTCCAACGGCTTGGTCACCACCAACAGCTTGTATTACCAAGCGGGCATCGGGGCTTTCGCGGTGTCGCCCAACTACCATACCCCGTATTCGAACAACTGGAATACCACGATCTCATGGCAGGCAAACGCCAGCACCACCGTGGAAATGGCTTATTCCGGCAACATGGGAATCCACCTGTTCATGCCGCAGGAGAACATCAACCCGAAGAACTCCGGCGTCCTGAGCGCGCAAATCGCCAACAATGTGAACACGACTGCCACAATCAATGATCCGCTGGGCCGGATTAACCTGCAAACGGGCAAAGTGATTGCAGTCCAGAATGGCACCCTCGGCAGCCCGTACCTCGGATTCTCCAGCCTCTACCAGTGGTTTGACTCGGCAGGCAACAGCATCCGCCACGCCGGGTATGTGAATGTGGTCCACCGCGCGGCCAAGGGACTCACGTTCACCGCCAACTACACGCGCGCCAAATCCATCGACACGGGTTCCAGCGCGGGTGGCGACAAGGGCATCCTGACCTCTGTCAACGGCCAGGTCGGCGGCCAAGTGGCCTTCGGCGGTACGCGACAGAACGACCGCAGCGTTTCCACGTTCGACCAGCGCCACGTAATCCACGCCAACGCGATTTACGACCTGCCGTTCGGACAGGGCCGGAAATTCTTCAACCACTCGAAGATAGCCGACTACGCAATTGGCGGCTGGACGGTCACCGGCATCGAGCGCTTCAACAGCGGCTTCCCGTATGTGGTCTATATCTCGGACACCAACCAACTGGGCGACCTGACCCACACGGTGCGCCCGAACCTCATCCCGGGCGTGCCTCTGGAGAACCCGCTGTACAGCCGCAACTGCCCGATCGGTGCCAATTGCCAGCCCTACCTGAACCCAGCGGCGTTCGCCCGTCCGGCATTGGGTGCGCTGGGCAATGCGCCGCGCACGTTGGACAATGCGCGCGGCCCGATGGTCGGCAACTTCGACATTTCCCTGCAGAAGACATTCAAGCTGTCGGAAAACAGCAAGCGCCGCCTGCAGTTCCGCTTTGACTTCCTGAATGCCCTGAACCACCCGACTTTCGCCGTTGTCCCCAACAGCGGCGGCGGCGCGGACTTCATGGGCGCGCCTTCCACCGCTACGCTCACGACGGCCGCCTACGGCACTTGGGCTGCGGCGAACGGCCAGCCCGCCTACACCACAACGGCGGGAACGGCGCTCTACAACCAGATCGTGAACAACGTGAACACCTACAAGGTGAACGGCGTGCTACCGGCGAACTTCTTCAGCGTGCCGTTGCCGACGAATTTCTACGGAACCCCGGCCAACTCGTATGACATCACGACGGTCCAAGGTTACAAGAATTACCAGCTCCGCCAAGCGTACAGCACGACGTTTGGAACGCTCTACAACAACAGCTCGCCGCGCTTCATCCAGTTCGGCGTGAAGTTGTATTTCTAGGATCGGTGGCCCGCGAGCGCGCGCAGGTAGCGGTTCGCGGGCTCTTCCAAGAACGAGTACACAACGCAGGACACGGCAATAACGAAGGCAATATAGAAGTTGCGGACCAAGTTGCCGTGCCAGCTGACCGCCCACCACAGGATCGGGATGTGCAGAATGTACATCCCGTAGCTGGCCTTACCCAAGTAAACCAGCGGACGGGTGGAAAGCGCACGGGCGATCCAGCCGTCCCCCATCGCCAAGCCCAGAAGCAGCAGCGCGTTCATCGGGCGGAGGAAGGTTGTGACCGATACTTCGGCAGGCAGATATTGCGCGTAGCCGATCAGCAGACCGGAACTAAGAATTCCGGCCCCGTACAGGTACTTTCCGGGCAAGCGCCCTTCTGGCCATAGTTCCAATGCGCGCGCCACAGCGATCCCCATCAGGAAATCGGCCAAGTGAACAACAGGCTTGAGCTGGTCTGAAACACCAAACGCCCACAGGATCTGCGTCAGGACGCAGGCGAGAGCAGCGGTCGCCAGCGTACTCCCCCAACGGCGGCCCCTCCATCCGACAACCAAGAGCGGAAAGACCAGATAGAAAAACATCTCGCAGGAGAGTGACCAAGCTGGCGTGTTCCAACCGGCTGTGTATTGTCCGACAAACCAAGCCTGGAGCAGCGTCAAGTGCATAGCCACCAACCAGCCCTTGGGCTGGTCCGGGGCCTTCACGATGAACGGCGCGACGATCAACAAGCTGAGCAGATAGACGGGATAGATGCGGGCCAGCCTGCCGACCCCGTATTTCCAGAGGCTCTGGAAATTCCACGAGACGGCACCGTAGGTCCGAGCCAGCACCAAACCGGAAAGCATGAAAAAGGTGGGCACGGCCAGATACCCGCCGCGCATAATGGCTTGGAGCGGACCAGGCAGACTTTGCGCGACAGGCTCATAAACGTGGCCCTTGCCGACCAAGTGGTTGACGATCACCCAAAGGGCTAGGAAAAATCGAAGTCCGGTGAGTGCGGGCAAGTGTGCCCGGCGGACGGGAGCGGGGGTCTCGGACAATATCGTACCCCTACCGAAGCTTCATCGCCTGCCCGCCTGCAGCTTTGCTGCGCTGAGCGGCTTCCATGAATGACATCATTTCCAGCGTCACCGAATTCGGCACCGGCGGCACGCCGGTTTCGAAGAACTTTGTGATCTGCTTCAACAGCAGAACGTAGTTGAACGGCGGAACGTCGGTGCGGCCAATCTTAATGGTCTTGGCCCCGAAAGAAACCGCACCGTACCCGCTGTTCGGGCGAATCACCCGCGCCGTGCCGACGCGGCCATCCTGCCAGCGCCCAGTGACCACGTCGGTCCCCTCGGCGTCGGTGCCGCCGGTGATCCGGGTGACGGATTCACAGCCCGGCCCCATCAATGTGTACAGCATTTCCACGGCGTGGATTCCATACCAAGTCAGGTCGACGGCGTGGTGTTCCTCCAGCGGACCCGGCCCCCAAACATCCACACCCAATGCACCGGGAAGCTGTGCGGAATCCATCAGCGCACCGTAGCGGAGGGACGACGAGCTGAACCAAGGCACCTTCGCCTCCGCAGCCAACTTGGCAATTTCGCGCGCATCTTCGAGCGTGGAGGCCAAGGGCTTGTCGATGAAAACCGGCTTGTGGAGCGCCAGCACTTGCCGGATCTGCGGCAGGTGGGCACGCCCGTCCACGCTTTCCAGCAAAACCGCATCCACCTTCCCGGCCAGCGATGCGATGTCCTGCACGATTTCGACACCCCACTTGTCGCGAAGCTCAGTGGCATAGCCTTCCACGCGGTCGCGACTGGAGGGCAGGTCGGGACTTCCCCCCTTGAAAGCCGCAACGACACGGAATCCGGGGATGTTGTCAGTATTTTTCGGGTCGTTCAGGACGCGCGTGAAGGCCGGGACGTGGGAGGTATCGGTTCCGACGATGCCGATCCGCACCTCAGCATTTAGGGGAAGGATTGCGAGGGCGGCCAGAGCAAGGATGGCGAAGTGTTTCGACATGTTTCCGCCCTAGGATAGCAATCGTGGGGTGTTGGGGGCTGGTGGTAGGGTCGCTACAGCCTCCCCAAAGAAAAAGAAAATACTTTGTCCGGTTTTATTCGCTGCCTTCGCTTCTCTCAGTAGGAGGATTTACTTTGAAACACTTTCTCATCTTTGCTCTCTGCCTGTGTGCGTCGAACGCCGTGGCAGGGACCGCGCATTTCAACTTCTCTGGTTCTGTTGGATACGTCGGGGACCCCAACGGCCATTTCAATGGCTTCTTCCAGGCGGGACAGACCTACACGGGCACGCTGGCCTTCGATGTCACCCCAGTCAACGTCGACAACTCCGGCTACGCCGTCGTGGGAGGTGCCAGCAACTTTGACATCTCGCTGACAATCGGGGCCTACACGTTCGACGATTCGGGGGGATTCAGCCACTTCATCACTACCCAGCAGGGGCAGTATTTCAGCCCGATCGGGTTCGAGATCCAACCGCCGTCGTTCATGACATTTCCGGGCTATGACGTCGGCGTCTTACGACTGAACATGTACGGCAACTACAGGAACGCGGTGGACGATTCGATCCCCGACCCTAGTGTCTTCCGGTTGGCGACCTCGGCTCTGGACACCGGGAACAGCGCGGCGTTCGTGGATTTCTACACCAACGGCAATACAGACGAGTCATTCATGGCCTTGAGCGTTACCTCTTTCACTTCCGCGTACACTTACGCCGGGACTCCGGAGCCTGCGTCGGTCCTGCTTTTCGGCACCGGATTGGCCGCTGCGGCGCTGGTTCGCAAGAGATACATCGCTGCATAAGTCATCGTCCTCTTGGTCCAACCCGACCGGTCCCGGTGCTCGCCAAGCGCGGAAAGTTGAGCAGGGGGAGTTGGCGAACCCGGGACCGACGGGTGTAAACTCGTGCTGATGCTGAACCGACGCGAATTCCTTGCCGCCGCGACCGCCACCCCCTTGCTGGCGGCGGAAAGGCCGATTGTCATCGACTCCCACGTCCACGTTTGGAAGCACGATCCCGCGTTCCCATTCGCCGCCGGTGCCAAGCCGCCCGCCGAGGACCAGTCGGCAGAGACGCTGCTCGGCCTCATGAAGGCCAATGGCGTTTCGCGGACCGTCATCATCCAAGTAATCCACTACAAGTGGGACAACTCCTACCTCGCGTCCGTGCTGAAGCGATATCCCGCTGATTTCCGGGGGGTATGCCGGGTGAATCCCGAAGATCCTGCCGCACCGGACCATTTGAGCAAGCTGACAGAGGAACAAGGCTTCCGGGGAGTCCGATTGAGCCCTTCCGGCAACCCTGACGGCGATTGGATCAAAGGACCGCTGATGGCTCCCTTATGGAAACGCTGCGCGGACCTGAAAGTGCCGATGACAGTGCTGGCCCCGGTGGGCCGGATGCCGGACATTGTGCCCCTGATCGAGAAGAATCCGGGTCTCACTGTGGTCATCGACCACATGGCGGATTCGCCGCTGGATCAGCCGGAAAAATTGGAACTCCTGCTGGCCCTGAAGCGCTACCCCAAGGTATTCGTCAAGATTTCCCACATGTGGTCTCTCTCCAAGCAGCCTTATCCTTACACGGATTCGGCGGCGCAGGTGAAGCGGCTACTGGACGCCTTCGGTGCCAAGAGGTTGATGTGGGGCACGGACCACCCCATTTCGTTAAAGCAATTGCAGTATCAACAGGCCGTGGAGTTGTTCCGCGACCGCATGACGATTTTCACATCCGCCGAACGGGAGTGGATTCTGGCGAAGACCGTGCAGGAGGTCTGGCCGTTCGGGCTGTAGGGCACTGGGCGCAGTGAACCCGGTTTACCGATCCACGACAACCGGCAGAACCAGGAACTGGGCGAACTTGCCGTCTGGCATCACATAGGTGGACAGGTTGAAGGAACGGCTGGAAGTCTTAACCGAAAATGCCCGCTCCACCATCCCGCCGCGGTCCTGTCGGCTGCTCTGGCTGAAGACCGTCGGCACGCCCAAGGGGCCCAACGATTCGGCAAAATCGGCCAGCGTCCGCAGGGTGAAGTAGCTCTTGAGATCGTCCGACATCAGCGAGGCATCCGGATGTCCTGCTTGGAGGCCCGCAAAGAGCTTTTTGGCGCGTTCGAGGCAATCTACGGCATCGGGATCGGCAGCGGGTGCCAGCAGTACCTCCTCCAATTTCCGGGCAATGGTGGCCGCCGCTGTTCCCTCCCCGTTTGTCAGCACGGTAATCGACATTTGGTCATCGGGGTAGGTCGTGTTCATACTCACAAAGCCGGACGCCCCGCCGCTGTGGCGCCACCGCCTGTGCCCATTCGCCAGCAGAGAGACTCCGATTCCGAGGCCATACCCGGTACCAACGCCGCTCTTCAACTGCACGTCGGTGGTGAGCGACTTCAGGGCGGCGGGTTTCAGGATCGACCCATTCATGAGCGAAATATCCCATTTGGCGAGGTCCGAAGCGGTCATGGCCAGCTCGCCGGCGGCCCACATCCAGCCGTTGCCCTCAGGGGCGACGGAGCGGGGCGGTCCAGCGGCAAAACGGGTGTGGCCGTCGGGATCGGAGGCATTCCAAGTCTCGCGGGTCACGTCGATGGCCGATTTCATCCCCAGCTTGTCCAAAATGCGGCTCCGCAGGAACTCAATGAGCGGTTTGCCGCCCACCTTCTCCACGATCAGGCCAGCCGCAACGTAGTTGGTATTGCTGTATTGGTACCGGGTTCCAGGCTCGAAATCCAGCGGTTTCTTCGCCCAAGTATCGAGGATCTGGGTGGCAGTAACATCGCGCGTCATGAAAGGCGCCACGTAATCGAGCGGGTAGTAATCCTGATACCCCGAGGTGTGGGACAGCAGCATGCGAATCGTGATTTCTCGGGCGCGGGTCAGGTTGGGCAGGTATTTGGAGACAGTGTCGTCGAGCGAGAGCTTGTGCTCCTCGGCAAGCAAGAGGATCGCGGTGGACAGGATCTGCTTGCTATTGGAAGCGATCTTGTACCGCATCTCAGGCGTTGCGGGGGCCTTCGGGGAAACCTTGGCATCCCCGTATGCCTGGAAGTAGGCGGGTTTGGCGTCCCGCACAATGGCGATGGAAGCGCT
Organism: uncultured Acidobacteriia bacterium; assembly: GCA_903925015.1. Classification (GTDB taxonomy): domain Bacteria; phylum Acidobacteriota; class Terriglobia; order Bryobacterales; family Bryobacteraceae; genus BOG-234. Next base: position 1,465 of record CAIYDY010000032.1, on the reverse strand, counting down.
GGGGACGCCGGTGGCGTCGAGGACCGAGCGGACGATCTGGTCAATGGAATTCTGCATGGGTGTGGAAACTTGGCCGAGGGCGGGGATCGACGAAATCGTCATCAACGGAATCAGGATCCGAAAGCAAGCTCGCATGGGTCACAGGATACCAGTTTCGTGGCCCGTCCGGTGCTCGAATGGAACCGAGACGTTTCCCAAAAACATGATAGACTCTTCAACGGTTTCAAGAATGGCCCACGGCGGCCGAAGCTCAAAGGAGAGAACATCATGGCGACAAATAGAGGCGTTGCATACGTAGGTCCCGGCAAGGTGGAGATCCAGTCGATCGACTTCCCGAAACTGGCACTGGGAGACCGGAAGTGCGAGCACGGCGTCATCCTCAAGGTAGTTTCCACGAACATTTGCGGAAGCGACCAGCACATGGTCCGGGGCCGGACAACAGCGCCGTCGGGGCTGATCCTGGGCCACGAAATCACGGGCGAGGTGATCGAGGCTGGCCGCGACGTGGAGTTCATCAAGGTGGGCGACCTGTGCTCGGTGCCTTTCAACATCGCCTGCGGGCGGTGCCGGAACTGCAAGGAGGGGCGGACGGGAATCTGCCTGAACGTGAATCCGGCGCGTCCGGGTGCCGCGTACGGCTATGTCGACATGGGCGGCTGGGTGGGCGGCCAGGCGGAATACGTGATGGTGCCGTATGCCGATTTCAATCTGCTGCGGTTCCCGGACAAGGACAAGGCGATGGAGAAGATCCGCGACCTGACCCTGCTTTCCGACATCTTCCCGACCGGGTTCCACGGTGCGGTAACTGCGGGCGTCGGACCGGGGTCGGTTGTGTACATCGCGGGTGCGGGTCCGGTGGGCTTGGCGTCGGCGGCGGGCTGCCACCTGCTGGGCGCGGCCGTGGTGATTGTGGGCGACATGATTCCGGAGCGGCTGGCGCAAGCCAGGAGCTTTGGCTGCGAAACGATCGACCTGCGCGGCGATGCGTCTCTGGGCGACCGAATTGCGGAGATTGTGGGAGTCCCGGAAGTGGACGCGGCGGTCGATTGCGTCGGGTTCGAGGCGCGCGGGCACGGCAAGGACGCGGTGGTGGAGCGTCCAGCGACTGTTCTGAACGCGCTGATGACGATCACGAGGGCGGGCGGCGCGCTCGGGATTCCGGGCCTGTACGTGACCGACGATCCGGGCGGCGTGGATGACAACGCGAAGTCTGGAACGCTGGGGATTCGGATCGGGCTGGGGTGGGCAAAATCCCACAGCTTTGCCACGGGACAATGCCCGGTGCTGAAGTACAACCGGGCCCTGATGATGACGATCCTGCACGACAAGGTGCACGTGGCGAAGGCTTGCAATGTGGAGGTGATCTCGCTGGACGACGCTCCGAAGGGCTACGAGGACTTCGACAAGGGCGCGGCGAAGAAGTTCGTGATCGACCCGCACGGCAGCATCGCGGCGTAATTTCCTG
>CAIYDY010000031.1 GCA_903925015.1 uncultured Acidobacteriia bacterium | reverse complement strand
GGACACCCCTTGTTCCAGCCGCCTGACGGCGGCCAGCTTGAACTCTTTCGTAAACAGCCTTCGAGACGCTCCCATAACTCAATTCTCCATTCTCTGAAAAATGAGCCTTAACCGGTTGTCTCAGTTTTGGGGACCACTCCAACCTAAGACTGGCAAGTGTCTTGCCTCCGCCGGTGGGGACGGTGAGGAGGTAAGTTCCTTTGGGTTTGGCCGCAGCGTTCAAGCAGGCTTTCGAAACCTCAGATCGTAGTCGATCCACGTCTGTTGAGGTGGTGAAGGCTGCTAGAGCGGTTTCAAGCCTTGAGACTAGGACCGGCCATTCGGTGTAGGCACCGTACTGCCTGGCGAAGGCGGCGGAAGGATTCGCGAAGTCTGCCGTATCGAGACGGTCGCCATCGATCAGGCAACTGAATAGGAAGCGGACCAGAAGTCCAATTTTGAATGATTGGACAAAGTTTCTGCTGCTTGGGTCGATCTTGCAAATCCGCCCGATGGCGTCCCGGACGGACTGGATCAGCATTGGGTCCTGAAGCAGTTGTTCGAACTGGGCGGCAATTCCGGGGTCGGCTACTGCCGTCACCTCCGGAAGGTGGGTGGCCAGTTCGTCCTTTGCCATGCGGGTGGTCAGCTTGTCCACACCGTCGGGCGCGATGCAGTCGATGAGTCCTGAATGGTGCGATGCGATGCAGATGGCCAGAATGTCGGCAACGACACCCTCCACGGTGCCCTTTGGTTTTAGATTGCGCCAGATCGTTTGGGCACCGGATGTGGAGTGGTCAATCTTGCCGCGTTCAGCGTCGGGTTCCTCTGCGTCGGGGTTGGCTGTGACACGGCGCAGGTAAGCTTGAAAGGATGCGGAGTACTTTCCGAGGTCGTGGAGGAGACCGATCAGAAGACCGGCGTTGCCCAAGCCAATCTTCGCCGCGTGTTTGCTCGTCAAGGCCGCGACTGCGTGAAGGTGGTCCTCGAGTGGCTGCTCCCTGGAACCTTCGATGTGTGCAAGAAAGGTGTGGCCGGGAAATTTGGATGATTCCGACTGATTTAACAACATCAGATCTCCATGATACATCAGTTCCGGCAGTATCAACAGATGATGGGGCCTAGATCAACAACCAAGGCACCGACCCCACCTCCTCGAGGAAACTCCGGATGGTCGGAAAGGAGGTGGAGTTGGATTTTAGGCGACTGAGCTTTGGGGGGAGGGACGACCCAAGTCGAGACGCTAGGCGACTCTTCCCTGACGCAGCACCAGTATAGCTATAGGATCGGCGAACGGTCAAGAGTGCAACGCGCGCGGGCGAGGTGTGTCCGCGAAACTGTGAACAGCTTCGGGGCTAACTTGCGTTTGGTTGTCCGGTCGTGGACAAACACCTCTTCGCTCCTCGCAAGAAACGCCCGGATTCCTTCCAAGCTCAGCCGCGCTCCTTCTTTCATCCTGATTGGCAATCTTCAGCATCGCGCACCTTCAGGCCCATTCCGCGCTGGACAAGACTCCAGTCCCGTGTCAAGCAGCTATAGTGAAGGGATGCGGTGTCCGCCCATGTCGGTCGTCGAGACCGTCCGGTTTCTGAAGGATGCGGATCGGATCATGCCCGAGTCGGATAGGGAAGATCTTGTGGCTTTCGTTGG
>CAIYDY010000030.1 GCA_903925015.1 uncultured Acidobacteriia bacterium | reverse complement strand
GGATCGCTTCCTTCGAGAATTCGCTGACTGTCAGAACGGCGGAAGCCTTGCGGATCGTGTAGGCGACGGTGCATCGGAGTTGGGTGCGGCGTCCGAAAGTGAAGTACTCGGGGTGCTCCAAATAGCTGACGTCGTGCACGGTTACCACGGTCGGCACATTGCAGGCCAGCGGGGCGGTGTACTGCACGTGGAGGAGGTCGGCCTTGTCGTGTCGAAGTTGCGTCGGCAGATCCCAGCCAAGGCGGGTGTAGGGATTTGAGGATACGCGCCGGACTTCGAAACCCTTGGGCACCAAGGCTTCCGAGCCTGGCTCCGAGACGTACGCCACGAAGTCGGATTCGCGGTCAATTTCGGCAAAACTCCGCAACAAACTGCGCACGTAGGTTTCGTTGCCGGTGAGGTGGCGGCCTAGGGCGTGTGCATCGACGGCGAATCGCATCGGACTCATACAGTATATCGGCTAACTTGTTCTGATCGCGAAACTTGCGGCCTCGCGTCGAGAGTCCGCCACGCGGCCTCCCATGTGTAGTGCACCTCGAATGTGCGCCTGCCTTGGGTGCCGAGGCTGGCCCTGAGGTCCGCCCGCGACGCCAACCGCGCGATTGCTTCGGCGAACTGAACGGGCGTGGATGCGAACAAAATATTCCCTTCTTCCTGCAGAACCAACCCTTCAGCGGCCAGTGGAGTTGCGACCACGGGCCGCGACGCAGCCCAAGCCTCTAGAATCTTGACGCGTGTACCGCTTCCGGCGCGCAGTGGTGCGACAACAATATCCGCCGCCGCGATTTCCCGCATGGCGTCCGGCACATACCCGCTCGTTTCGATCCCCAATGCCAGTCCCCCGTCCGCAGGAAGCAGGCGCCGGACAAACGATTCCCCCCGTCCGACCAACCGTAATCTCGCGCCCGCGACCTGTTTCCTCACTTCCGGCCATATTTGGTCGACCAGAAAGCGCACAGCGTCAATGTTTGGATGGTACTCGAAATTGCCCGAGAACACAATCAGCGGCCGCGCCGGGTCCGAGTCCGGGGCTTGCCGGGACTCGATCCACGGCACCGAATTCGGGTAAACTGCCAAATTGCTGCCGGGAGCAATTTGCAGGGCCGTATCCCGGTCGGATTCCGATACTGCCAATACCAGGGAGTACCGGGGCATCAGTTCCGCCTCCAGTTTCCGGTAGGCCCGCGCGAACCGCGTATGGCCCAACCGCACCAGTCCGTTCGAGATGTCCGCACAGCGCGCATGGAGAATCGACTCGATGTTATGCATGTCGAGGACCGTTGTGCGGCAGGCCGATTGAATGTCCGCGAGGTAGGGCGCGCACCAAAAGTGCTCCACCACCCCAATGTCGTAGCGCTTGTTGCCGATAATCCCGCGGATGGCCGGTCCGAGGCCTGAAAGCCGATCCACAAGTGGCGGCACTCCGGTCAGGGCCCGTCTGCCGTTTCGGAAATACCTCGCCAGCATGGTCCTGCTATGGACCGGCAGCGGGATTACGTGCTGGGAGCGCACAAGGCTGGTGCCGTCGGCATTCGGTGGCAACAGCGCGGGCGTACCGCGGTCGGAAATTTGGATTAAATCGACGTCGGCGAAACTGGCGAAGTAATGCAGCAGGGACGCGGTACGCATCGCGCCGCCGCCGTGGAGTGGGTAAGGTGGTTCCGGGGTAAGGAACAGGACCGACTTTCTCAATGCGCGGCTCCGGGTGCCGACGACAACGCCAGCGCCTCCGAGTAGAGGGCCCGCGTCTCGGTTGCGGTCCGCCGCCAGGAAAAGTCTTCAGCCCGCCGCAGTCCCCCGGTCCGAAGCTGCTGACACAATTCCGGGGTTTCGGATACGGCGATCATTGCCTGTGCCAGTTCCGCCGTTCCGTGCGCATGGAGTGCGGCGCCTCCCGAAACTTCCATTACCGCCGGATCCCTCGATGTGATCACCGGGCATCCACTCTGCATTGCCTCCAGCACGGGCAGGCCGAAACCTTCGTAATGGGTGGGGTAGACGAATGCCAATGCATTGGAATAGAGGCCGGGAAGCTCCTCGTCTGGAACTTCGCCAACTTGTATTAGACCTGGCCGCGGGGGAATGGGAACAAAATCCGACCGCGTGCGGCCGACCAGGATCAATTCCGCACCCGTTTGGGCCTGTGTAGCTGTCCAGGTGTCCACAAGTGCTTCGATGTTCTTGCGCGGTTCCAGCGTCCCCACATATAGGAAGTATGGTGTGGCGCGGGGTTCCATTACATTCAACGGCCGGAATCTGTCCGAGGCGGCGAGTGGCACGGACCGCACCAGCTCATCCGCCACCCCGAATCTCGCGATCACTTCTCGCCGTACGGCTTCGCTGACGGTAAGGATGCGACTGGCGCGGTGCAATCGGATCAGCCACGGGGTGCGGTTGCGGACACGGTTCGGGCCGGGATGCCATTCAGGATTCCTCCAAGGGGAGAGATCATGGATCGTCATCACCGAGGGTACAGGAGGCAGCCATGGCACCTCGAAATTGGTTCCGTGGAACAGCTGGACCCCGTTATCTCGAAGGGCCCGCCGGAGCCCCCAAAGCCACCAGCGCCGACTGGTTTCGTTGCGTGATTGGATCAGATTTGGGGGGCAGTCCGGTGGAGTTTGGAACGGCTGGTCCGACATTAGCTGGTACTTGTCATCCGGGAACTCGCGCGCCAATGCGCACGAAAGTTCGGCCACATACCGCTGGAGTCCCCCCGAGGACAGAACCAGCGGTGTGGCGTCCAGAGCGATTTTCAACGGTCCCCCAAAGCTTCCCCCGCCACGATGCACCAAGCAATAGGATACTGTCTGCATGGCATCTTCCAATGAGAACGCGCGGGTTTCGCTGCCGGAAACGGCTGAACGGGTACTTCCTTCGATCCATGGCGCATCCGGCTGCTCCCGCGCTTCCAAGGCGGAACTCCACAACTGGAGCCGGATTCCTGTTGAACGCATGAACGAGCTGCTGAGTCGGCAGGTGATCCACACCGAGACGATGACGTTGTGCCGCTTGCGTCTGGGAAAAGGCGCGGTGGTGCCGATGCACCAGCACCCGAACGAACAGGTCACCACGATGGAAGCCGGGTCGCTGCGTTTTGTGGTGGCCGGGGAGGAAGTGATTGTCAGGGCAGGGGAGTCCCTCCGGATTCCGCCCAACGCGCCTCACATGGTGGAGACGCTGGAGGATTCGGTGGCGTTCGACCTGTTCGCGCCCCCGCGACAGGACTGGATCAGCGGGGATGACGCGTATTTGCGGAAGTAGGTTCGGCCAGCAAATCCGCGTCCCTGCTAAATTGAAGACGCCATGCGCGTTATTGCGGGAGAGTTCCGCTCCCGAAAAATTATCCCTGTTCCCGGCTTCGAGACCCGTCCCACGTCGGACAGGCTCCGGGAAACGTTGTTCAACATCTTGAATCCGCTGCTTGCGGGGGCCGTGTTTGTGGACGGCTACGCAGGTACCGGCGCAGTGGGCATTGAGGCGTTGAGCCGGGGTGCCCGCCATGCCGTGTTCATCGAGAAAAGCAAGACCGCGCTGGAGGTGCTGCAGCAGAACATTGCGGCGCTCAAGCTGGAATACCGGTCGCGGGTGATCCGTGGCCTGGTCCCGATGCATCTGGCGGGAATCCCGGCCGATATCGTTTTTCTCGACCCCCCGTATGAAAGCGAGCGGGACTATCTGGCCTCGATGGAGGCGCTTGAACCCCATCCCCCGGCCTTGACCGTGGTGCAGCACTCTGTACGGTTCGCCTTGGAAGACCAGTATGGACCCATGCGCCGCACACGGTTGCTGAAGCAGGGCGAAAACGCGCTGAGTTTCTACAAGTTTGCGGAGGTTGTTACACCTGACAGCTTGGAGTAATCCATGCCTTCCGCGGCATGGCCGCCGCGAGCCGGAGCAGACTTCTGCTCCGGAATCTCGCAGACCATCGCTTCGGTGGTCAGGATCAAGCCCGAGATCGAAGCCGCTTTCTGCAGGCCGAACGGGTGACCTTGGCGGGCCCATCACCAGGCAAATTTAGCGGGGTGGTGGCGACGGGCGGCTTGCGGGGCCGAGAGGGGGTAAATCGACGTAGGTTATTCATTCTATTGTTTTAGCGTTGGGTCTGTTGGCATCGGACGAAGCCATTTCGGAACCAAAAGCGCCAATGCCGGTGGAAGGGTAGTCGGGCTCGGCACCATGCCGGATGGTTTGGCGGCGTTTGAGGGCGGCGAGGGCGCGTTGGAATTCGCGGTGGTGTCGGGCGGCGTCGCGGCCTGGGATGGGGAGCACGCGGGAGGCCTCTGCCAGTTCAGGATAGGCGATGGCGTTGTGGTAGCTGCCGGAACTGCGGTCGGGTTGGGGTGTCTCAGGGCTGGGAGCGGTGGAGTGGGCGTGGTCCAGGATGATGGATTCGAGGATGGACGCGCGGTCGCGTCGCCAAGCGGCGGCAACCATCTCGTTGACGAAGGCGGTTTCGAGGGGGCCGACGGGGAGGAATTCGCGGTGGAAACGGCGGCAGAAGCGGATGAAGTTGGCGCGGTCCTCGCAGGCGAGGAGCACGGTTTCGGCCAGGCGCTTGTGGCGCGAGGCGTTTGTGGCGCAGATGGATTTGCCCTTTGGGGTTCGGGGGCCGGTGGATTTCAGGGCGTTGCGGCGGTTGGCCTCGATTTGTTTTTGTGATGGCATGGGAGTTCGTCCGAGGGGAGTATGGCACCTGGGGTGGTGTGAAACGAACTCCGAGAGGGTTAAGTTGTTGATTTGGTGGGAAATATCGTTTGTGACCGGGTGGGCTGCCGGGAGACCCGGCTGCAGGTGGAAACGTGATGGCGTGTCAGGCTGTTCGGCTATCGCGCGGGGCTGGCAGGGGATACTTCCGGCGTTTTGGCTTGCTGGGGCTCGGTCGCACAAGGGCCGGGCGGAAATTTCAGGACACACGCCAGAACACGCGAGGGCCATGGCGAGGTCGTCATGTTGGACGAATGGTCGGCTCCAGGCGGGCGGTGCCGGTTTCGGTTCCTCTTAGGCGGATCTCGGAGAGTTCACCTACTAGGAGGCCGGTCTTCTTCAGGTTGGCGGGGATGCCGAGTTGGTGGCGCAGCAGGGAGGACCAGAAGTTCGCCGAACACGTCCTTCTTGGGACGTTGTACCAGGTCAGGCCGTTGTGACGTTGGCTGGACTGGTGGTCGCCCGAGATGAGGACGACGGCGGAGAGTTTGCAGCCGAGGCTGGCGCAGACCACCTGCAGATGATGGGACACAAAGACCTTGCCCAGAT
>CAIYDY010000029.1 GCA_903925015.1 uncultured Acidobacteriia bacterium | reverse complement strand
TCCGCCAGACTGCTGGCGTCCGACGCGATCACGGTCGCATTGGGACCAAGGGTGGCCTGTGCCGCTGCGAGCGTCGCCGGATTGCGGCCCGTCACGACGACGGTGGCGCCTTCCTGTTGGTAGAGTTGTGCCGTCGCGAGACCGATGCCCGTGGTGCCGCCAGTGATAACCGCGATCTTACCTGTGAGTTTTGCCATGTTGCGCTTCCTATTCTGGAATGTTCATTCCAGAAATATGGACTCGGCTGGGGCACCTTTGGATTCGCACTTTTTCAATTCAAAATGGAAAGCGTAGTTGCCACGATGTCCGACAGCAATTCGCGGGTCGGCTTCATCTTTGCCATCACACGGAGTCCCAGAAGAGCGTTGGTCAGAAACCGCGCCATTGCCGGACCACCTTTGCCGGACTCCAATTCCCCGCCCGCAACCGCCAAATCCAGGCACGACTGGAAAAACCGCTCCAAACCGCGCCTCGAAGCCTCCCCAATCTCCGCCATCCAAGGTTCCCGCGAGCTCAACTCAGTGGCTGCATTGGCCACCAAACACCCTCGGCAATCGCTCAGAGTGCTTTCCGCCGCTTGCTCGAACACCGCCTGGATCTTGCCCACGCCCCCGGTCTGGCCTGCCGCCACCACCTGAAACCCGCTGAAACTGCGTTCTTCGAAGTGCGCCAGTGCCTTGCGGAACAGTTGTTCCTTATCTCCGAACGCACCATACAGGCTCCCACGGCTTAGGCCTGTAGCCTCAACCAAGTCCTGGACGGACGTCCCCTCGTACCCCTTCCGCCAAAATACGTCTGTGGCAACCGCAAGGATTTCATGATCGTCGAATTCGCGGTTCCTGGCCATCGCGGTGATCTACCGGTAATACCTGACAATCCACTCGGCAACACAACAAGGCTTGCTGGAACCCTCCAGCTCGACCGCAACGCCCAGAACGATGTCAGCGCCTTCGGCAAAGGCTTTCACATCCACAAGCACAAATCGGCCACGGATATTCGACCCCACCCGGACCGCCGCTGGAAACCGTACCTTGTTCAGGCCGTAGTTCACCCGCAACCGGACCCCATCGACGGGAAGCACGTCCTTCGAGAGCAGGCTGAGCATCGAAAGCGTGAGGAAGCCGTGTGCAATCGGCGCGCCATAGGGGGATTCCGCGGCGGCACGTATTCGATCGGTGTGGATCCACTGCTTGTCACCGGTAGCATTCGCAAACAGATCGATCCGGTCCTGTTCGATCCGCATCCAGTCGGTCACCGATACTTCCGCGCCCACCAGAGCGGGCAAACCTTCCATCGTCATCGGAGCGCCTTTCCCCATTCAACGGACTGCCGGAGCGACTTTTTCAGGATCTTGCCACCTGGGTTTCTCGGCAGCATTTCCTGACGAACCACGATGTATTGCGGCACCTTGAAATCCGCCAATCTCGATTTCGCAAATGCCACGACATCGGCGATATCAATGGTCCGACCCGGTTTTGGCACAACCACGGCCCCCACCTTCTCGCCCATCATCGCATCCGGCACGCCCATCACCGCGGATTCGAAAACATCCGGGTGGGCCGCCAGCGCGGATTCCACTTCCACGCAGTAGACGTTTTCCCCGCCCCGGTTGACCATGTCCTTCTTGCGGTCCACAATCTGGACAAAGCCTTCGGCATCGATCCGGGCCAGATCCCCGGTGCGCAACCAGCCCTCGACAAAGGTATCCGCGGTCGCATCAGGCTTGTTCCAGTATCCGGCCACGATGTTGGAGCCGCGAACCATCAGTTCGCCAACACCGTCCGAAACCCCGTCCAACTTCAAGTCCACTATGGGGGTGGCGACACCCACCGACTCCGGCTTGGTGACCGAATACTCCGCTGGCAGCCATGTCGTCAGGGAGGAGCTTTCAGTAAGGCCGTACGAATTGGATACCCGCGCATTCGGGAAAGCTTCTAGAATCCTTGTGATCAGATCCGGGGCCGTCGGTGCGCCGCCGTACATCAGGCGTTGCACGCGGGACATGTCGAAATCACCAAAGTTCTGCTGGTTGATCGCAAGCCAATAGATGGCGGGCACGGAGCAAAGGACGTCGATGGACTGGACCACAATCGCTCTCAGGAACGCCTGCACCTGGAACTGCGGCATGATCACGGTCGTTCCGCCAGCCTCGCACGTCGGCAACAACTGGCTATTGCAACCGGTCACGTGGAACAGGGGCACGGAAACAAGGTTCCGCACCTGTCCGGGCGGCACCAAATTCACGCGTCGGCAGGATTCCATGTTGGCCAAAAAGTTACGCTGCGTGGTCATCGCACCCTTGGGGAATCCGGTGGTACCGCTGGTGTAGAAGATGGCCGAAACATCCGCAGGGCCCACGCCGTATTCCACAAACGGCGTCCCGTCGGGAAGCGGATCGCCACCCGAAAAAACAAACCCACTCCCGGAATCTCCCACCACGTACTCGACTTCCTGCTCGCTGAACCGCGTATTCACCGGAACAGCGGTGGCACCCGCCATCTGGATGCCGAAGAACGCCAGACACCAGGGAATGCCGTTCCCGAGCCGGATCGCCACACGGTCCCCTCTTCGAACTCCGGAAGCCCGCAGACCACCTGCTACTCGGGCCGACCGGTCCCAAAGTTCCCGGTACGTCAGCCTCAGTGAGGTCTCTCCGTTCGAGTCGAGTTCCAGCAAGGCTTCGGCGTCGGGGCGGGCGTCAACAGTGCGCCTCAACATCGCCACCAGCGAATCCGGGCGGTTGTCATAGTGGGCCACCCCGAGCGAGTCGCGCGAGATTCCCGAAAGGTCAAAATGTGCCATCGCGGAAGAACCTAGTCTACATACTGCAACTCGTGCAGTCGATGGTAGATGCCCCGTTGCTCGATCAACTCGTCGTGGTTGCCCGTTTCCACGATGCGGCCCGAATCCAGAACCACGATCCGGTCCGCGCGGCGAATTGTCGACATCCGGTGCGCGATCACGATCACGGTACGACCAGTCATCAGGTTGGCCAGCGCCTTTTGCACCAGCATTTCGGATTCCGTGTCGAGATTTGAGGTAGCCTCGTCCAGAATCAGGATCGGGGAATTCTTCAGAATGGCCCGCGCAATGGCCAACCGCTGCCTTTGGCCGCCGGAGAGCTTTACGCCGCGGTCACCAATCACGGTTTCATAGCCTTGGGGCAGTTCCAGAATGAAATCGTGGGCCAGGGCGGCTTGGGCAGCCTCCACCAACCTAGCCGGTTCCACGCCCTGCATGCCGTACGCGATGTTGTTGGCAATCGTGTCGTTGAAGAGGAACGTCTCCTGCGCAACCAAGCTGATACTGCCCCGCAGGGAGCCGAGGGAGAAATCCCGGATATCGACACCGTCAATTTTCACGGCACCGTCCACAGGGTCCCGGAAGCGGGGGACCAGACTCGCCAGCGTGCTCTTCCCCGCGCCGCTGGGCCCAACCAGGGCGACAATCTCGCCCGCGCGGATCGACAGTGTCACATCCTCCAGCTGATTCCCGCTGGCGGTAGGATAGCGGAATCCCACGTTCTCGAACGCGATTCCCTGATGGAGGGAGCCGAACTCCCGCGCGCCGGGGAGGTCCGCAACCTCGGCGGGCTCGTCCAGATAGCCGAAGACCTTCTCGGACGCGCCAATCGCCTGCTGGAAGATGCTCATCAGATTCGTCAGCCGCTTTACCGGTTCGAACAGGAACAGGAGAGCCGCCAGGAAGCTCATGAAATCCTCGGCCTTCATGGCACCTGTCTTGATTTCGCTGCGGCCAAACCATAGCAACCCGACGAACGTGAGAGACCCCATGAGCTCGATAAACGGCGAAGGTATTCCTTGAAGGATCACCTTCCTCATGTTGAATTTGAACAACTTGTCGGCGGCAGTACGGAAGCGGCGCAACTCGTAGTCCTCGGCAGCGAACGCCTTCACCACCTGATGTCCGGCAATCGCCTCCTGGAGCACCTGGTTGAGGTCGCCGGTGGCGTCCTGAGTACGGCGGCTGGTGCGGCGAATGCGTGACCCCAGCCGGGCGGTGGGGATCAACACGATCGGAAACAGGATCAGCGCGAACAACGCCAGCTTCCAATCGATGCCGAAAAGCACCACCAAGTTGGCCAGCAGCGAGAACGTCTGCCGCAGTACATCGGCCAGCATGTCCGAACAAGCCGTCTGGATCTTGTCGATGTCGCTCATCACCGACGACATCACCTTGCCCGTGGAATTGCTGTCGAAGAACCCGGCCCCATGCCGCAGGAGCTTCTCGAAAACCTGGTTCCGGATGTCGCGGACTGCGGAAAATCCCACGTAGCTGGTTAAGTAGTCGCCCAAGTAGTCGCAGATGCCTCGAACCGCGAACACCACAAGAATCGCGATGGCCACCATCGTGAAGATGTTGTGGACGGAGCCAAGGGGAAAGAAGTCCTCCAAATACAGCGGGTGGTTGGAGAGCGGGAGGGTAAACAGCGGCTCCGGGTCGCCATCCATTGAAGGCCGGAGGACGCGTCCGAAGACAACTTTGACTAGCAACGCCCTTGACGCCGTCATCACGCCCATCAGGGCCATCAGCACAACGGAAATGGCCAAGAGCAGCCAGTACCGGCGTGCATAGAGCGCGAGACGGATCGCAGGTTTCATGGGGCTAGCGGCTGCCCGCGCCGACCTCTTGCACACGGTACGAGAGCATTGCCCGCCGGGCGTGGTCAACCGGGATCGATTCTATCGGATTGCCCTTCAGCACTGTTGCCTCGGTGCGCCACGGGGACCAAATCTCATGGTCGGACGGGCCGAAGAAGACCACTTGGGGCACCCCGAATGCCGCCGCCATGTGCGCTGGCCCGGAGTCATTTCCTACGAACAGGGACGCGTCCCGCAGCAGCTGGGCCACGCGCGAAAGCGACTCGCCCCGAACTGTCCGCACTCCCATGAAATGCGAAAGATCGTCGGCTGCGGCACCGATAACCACCGGCTCCAACCCCAAGTCGCGGCTGGCGAACCGAGCCAGTTCGAGAAAATTGGCCGCCGGCCAAGTCTTTTCCGGGGCTGAGGCCAATGGATGGATCACCATGTACGGAGCGTCCGGTGCATGCGGTGAACGGGTCGCCGGAGCCGGAACCACGGCGCGGGGCACGTCGCAAACCGGAACGCCGAGATGAAACATCGCCGAAGCCATATGTTCCGCCGTGTGCACGCGCCTCGTAATGCCCAGGACCTCCTGCGCGGTCGGAATCGGCGCATTGTATGCCCAGGAAGGCTTGAAAATATCGAACCCGGCACGGAACTTCGCCTTGGAAAGCAAGGTCATCCGGGTGCTTCGTCCGCCCCCGTGGAGGTTGAGGCACAAATCGGGGGCAAATCCCCGCACCGAAGTCGCAGCGGGCGGGAGAACTTCCGCAACTGCCGGATTGCCCCGGAACACCTCGGCAAACCGATCCTCAACCGCCACGGCAATTTCCAGATCGGGCCGGAAGCGCTTCAGCAGATCAATAGCGGGAGTACAGAGGACGCAGTCCCCCAGGGAACGCAACCGGATAATCGCTACACGACTGCCGACGGGAAGCTGACTGAGAAGATCGCTGCTTTTCAAAAGCTACTCTTCCAGCCTTGCCTATTCAATCACAGCTTCGTCGATCAGCATGACGGGAATTTCATCGCGGATCGGGTACACCCGATGGCAGGAAACGCAACGGAGTCCGCTGGAGTCGGCTTTGAGCTCGACTTTTGCGCGGCACGCGGGACAAATCAAAATTTCGAGCAGATCAGCGCTGATGGCCATGAAACCCTATTCTAACAAGTCTGTAGCCAAAATACATCTTGGGAGGTACCGGGTGACGAGCCCGGCACCTCCCAATGCACCTTTCAATGAAGGTTTAGTTGCCTTCAGGCACCTTGCCGGCCAGGAACAGTGACTGCCAATCGCCGCCGCGCGGTCCGCCCGCTTGGCGCATCAGGTGGAAGGCCACCGGCTCGCCCGGCTTGAGGGCTGCCTGGATCTTCTTGATGTCCGCAGCCGAATTGACAGCCTGGCGGTTGAGTTCCAAGATCACGTCACCCTTGGCCACGCCGATGTCGTCCGCAAACGAGCCCTGCTCCACGGACGCCACCATCACGCCGTCGCCCTTGTAACCCATGCGGGTTCGGTCCGCCGGACGGATGTCCTGCACCGTGATGCCAAACCGCACGGTAGTGGCATTGTCGGGGGCATCGGCCTGCGGCTCTTCCGCAGCCTTGCCACCATACAGTTCCGGGAAGATCTTGGCGCGGTCACCAACGATCACGTTCAGCGACATCATCCTCTTGTCGCGGATTAGGTCAATCTTCACCGGCTCGCCGACGGGCGATTCCGAAATCGTGTCGATCAACTCCGAACCCTTGTGGATCGGCTTGCCGGCAATGTTGACAACGATGTCCTGGGGCTTGATGCCGGCCTTTTCGGCGGGTGCACCCTTGGTCAGGTCCTCCACGAACACGCCATGGTCGGCACCGTAGACCTTCAGGAGCGCCTGGGTGTTGGAATCATCCGGCTTGAAGCGGATGCCGATGGAGCCGCGCGTCACATGTCCGTACTGGATGATGTTGTTGTACACACGCACCGCAGTATTGATCGGCAGCGAGAAGCCGATTCCCTGGTTTCCGCCGCTGCGGCTGGCGATCATCGAGTTGATACCGATCACTTCACCGTTGATGTTCAGCAGCGGACCGCCGCTGTTTCCGGGGTTGATGGCCGCATCGGTCTGGATGAAGTGCTTGAACACCGAGGACGCATCGCCTGGAACGTCGCGGGCCAGCGCCGACACGATTCCGGCAGTCACCGTGGCTTGGAAGCCGAGCGGGGAGCCGATGGCTACGGACCAGTCGCCCACTTGGATCGCATCCGAATTGCCGATTTTGGCAGCAACCAAGTTCTTGCGGTCCACATGGATCACAGCGAGATCCGTATCGCTATCCGCACCGATCACGGTGGCCGTGTACTCCGTCAGGTCGCCCGTAAAGCGAACCTTGATCTTGGTGGCCTTCTCGATCACGTGGTTGTTGGTCAGAATGTAGCCGTTCTTGTCGACCACGACGCCGGAACCGGTCGCCGAACTGGGCACATCGGGCTGGCCGAATTGACCGCCACCACCACCGCCGCCGCCGAAAAAGCGCTGCATAAAGTCCTGCATGGTGCCGTTCTGGTCCGGATCCTGGTCTTCGTCGTCCGGTTGAACCTGCCGGCGGCGGCCATTGGGGGCTTTCGTCGCGACTTTCTTCTTCGGAACGTACTCGGTGGAGATGTTCACAACAGAAGGCTCCAGTTTCTTGGCGATCCGCGTGAACTCATTCTGCGTCTGGACCGCGTTCGGGATAACCAGCGGAGTTGCATCGGGCGCAACCGCAGCCTCCTTGGCAGCCTTGGCACCGGTCTGGACCACCGTACCGATCAAAACTCCAATTGCGAGGGTGAACAGGATCACCGCGAAGGAAAGGAATTTCTGTCCTCTGATCTTGTCGTACACATTCATGATGTTTGCCTTGCTCCTCAATACAAAATGATAACGAATTCAGATGCTAGTTGAGTGATGTCCCGGCACGCCGTTTCGTTTCGGGACGGAACTCCACCAGTAGTACTCCACCCAGAATCAGGCCGGCTCCCAAACGGGCGCGCATGGAGAGCGTCTCGCCGGTCAAGATCCAGGCTGTGATCCAAGCGACCACCGGCTCCAGCGCGAAAATCAGCGCCGACCGTGTGGCAGTCGTGTGTTTCTGTGCCCACGCCATGGTTGTGAATGCCAAAGCAGTTGCCAGCAAACCCGTTATAGCTACTGCCAGAGCCACCAAAGGACTCATATGGAAGCGCATGGGCTCCATCCACCCTGCCGTCAGCAATCCCAGTAGGGCGGCAGTTACGGCCTGCCCGACCGCCACCGTTTCAAATCCAACCACCGGGGCGTAGCGCGCAACAACGATCATATGGAAGGCGAAAGCCACGGCGCACCCGGTGGTCAGGATATCCCCGCGGTTCATTCCCCAACTCGCCAAACTTCCCTCCGGCAGTGTCATCAGAGCCATCCCGAACGATGCAACAACAACCCCCAAGGCCTCCGCCAGCCGGGGCACAATCCTATAGACGATGCTGCTCGCCAAAGGTACCAGCGGAATCGACAATCCGGTGAGGAATGCCGATTTGGATGGAGTCGTCAGTTCCAAGCCCATGGTTTGGAACACATAGGCGGCAAATAGGAGAGCTCCGGCAAGGATCGAAGGCCGGATGCCACGGCGGTTCAGCTTGTTCCAGTAAATGGCGGCAAGGACAACGGCCGCCAGCCCGAAACGCATGGTCAGAAACAGGATGGTGGAAACCTCCAGCAGGGCGTTCTTCACCATCACAAAGGTGGTACCCCAGATGATGGTCACGCCGATCAATGCCAGTTCGGCCCGGGTTCTCATGAGATGGAAGACTCGTCCAATAGCATGGCCGCAGCGAGCAGAATCCGCTTCAAGCCCAAATCCCTACCTGCGGGTGAATACCATTCGGCCGGCGTGTGCGCCCCGCCCCCTTGCCCGCCCGCACCGATGGAAACTGCGGGCAATCCCAGCGAGAGTGGGATATTGGCATCGGTGGACGCACAGTCAATGCGGGAACGGATGCCGAGGTGGGAATCCACGGCGCGGATGCAAGCCAGCAAGGGTGAATCCGGGGGCAGCGCCGCAGCCGGGCGACTTCCGATCTCCCTGATTCTGGAGGTCACCCTGGCACTGCCTACGACGCGGGAATTTTCGATATCCTCGGCCCGGCCGACCGCAGCGCGCAATTGTTCGGCCAATGCCTCCATCCGCTGGTTGTCCTCGGACCGGATGTCCACTTTGGCACGGGCCGTCGATGGAATCGCGTTGATACTCGGTCCGCCCTCCAGGATCCCCACGTTGACTGTGGCCCGCGGCGAAGCCTTGGGATCCACCGGCTTGGTGTCGATAAAGGACGCAACCGCCCGACTCAGCGCATGGGCCGGATTGCCGATGCCGAAATCGCTCCAACTGTGCCCTCCGGAGCCCGAAAACAAGACTTCATAGCGACGGCTCCCCAGCGCTTGGCAGGTGATGTGGCTGGTTGATGCGCCGTCGATCACAAGAAAGCACCCGATTCGTCGCAGAAGGCCCGGCTGTCCGCACAGGTGCCGCATCCCGCGCAAGTTCCCCTCGCCCTCCTCACCGACATTCGCCACCAACAGGAGGCGGTCCCATTCAAACCACGTTCTGGGGCTGGACGAGATGGCCTTGGCGATCGCGAGCAATGCCGCCAGACCGACCCCGTTGTCGCAAACGCCTGGCCCATGGAAATCGCCGGCGGCATCGACCGAAATATCATCCTTGCAACGGGGATTCAGCACCGTGTCCAAGTGCGCAGTGAGGACGACCAAAGGTCCGTCGGAGTCCTGAGTTAGGTTCTGGGGGCCAAAGCCGGGCAGAAGGGATGCGAGAACGTTCCCCGCCCGGTCAATCGCCGTGTGCCAGCCGTAGCTGCGCAAGGTGGAGGACATCCATTCGGCGCGCTCCTGTTCCATAAAGGTGGGCGCGGGTACGCGGCAAACCTGCAGATGGATATCGTTCACCCACTGTTTCTCACGTGTAAACCACTGAAGTGCCTCACGGATACCAGGCTGTTCGGCCAACTCGCCAATTCCTTGTCCCGCGGGCCATGAATTCGACGCCACCTTCATAGTGTAAGGGCACGGCGCAGTAGACTGGGTGGGTTGGAGGGAATGCTTGGCAAAAATAGTGAATTCCAGGTGCGTGCTCGCGGTCTGTGACTTGCCGGTTTCCACCCGGTACTACGTGGATGTCCTCGGATTCAGCGAGGACCCGGTCCGTGCGGAAGGTTGGAGCTTCCTATCCCGCGATGGTTTCCGCGTCATGCTGGGAGAGTGCGTGGGCGAACGGCCGGCCGGTGAACTGGGAAATCATTCGTATTACGTCCATTGGCTTGTCGACAACGCGGATGAACTCTACGCCGAATTCGCCTCGAAGGGCGCGCTGTTGACATCGTTTCCGGCGAACAAGCCTTGGGGCCTGAGGGAATTCGGGCTCAAGACCCCGGATGGACACCGGATTGTCTGCGGACAGGTCGTCTGATCCGAAAGCTAGGCGGATTGCTCCATCAGCATGCCGACGGCGAGTGCCACGTTCGATCTCCAGTCGCCCTCGCGGTATTCCTCCACGGTGACCCGGATCGGATACACCTCGCCGTTCACAGTGATCCAGATCATGTAGTCGAGCGAATAGTCGTCCTTGAGCGTCTCGATGTCCGAGGCCTCGGGCACCAGCAATCCAAGTTCGGCATCGATCGCCGCGCATTCAGGTGTGCGAATTTGTCCCATATCAAACCACCAGCGCCTGGAGCGCGTCCATCGCGATGGCGCACTGCGCGTGGGTCACATCGCTGTGGGTGACAGCGCGCATCAGCGTGTCGTTGAACCCGTTCATCAAAATGCCTTGTGCCTTGAGCGCAGCGCTGATGTCTTTTGGAGCCTGCCCAGTACCGGCGACGTCGAAGATCACGATGTTGGTTTCGACTGCGAAGGGACGGATGCCGTCCATCGACGACAGGCGTTGGGCAATGTACCGCGCATTCGAATGGTCCGCTGCAAGACTCGCGGGGCCCGTCTCCAGTGCGAGCAAACCGGCAGCAGCCAGAATCCCCGCTTGCCGCATCCCGCCGCCCAAGCGCTTGCGCAGCAACCGGGCCTTGTCCATCAGCGTCTTCGACCCGGCCAGCATGGATCCCAC
>CAIYDY010000028.1 GCA_903925015.1 uncultured Acidobacteriia bacterium | reverse complement strand
TCCCAATCGAAATCGCCGGGCTTCAACATGGCACCGGCCTCGTTGGACCGGTTGTAGAACACGACCGGGCCGCGAACGCCGTGGCCGCGGTCGCTGAACACGGTGGCCATGTTGGGGCCGTTGACGCCGTTGTGCTCGAAGCGCTTGTAGAAGGGGCGGACGCCCATGGCGCGGACGCGCTCATGGATGAGGTCGCCGATCGGGTAGTTGACCATGGCGGTGGCGACACCGGTGGCCAGGCCGAAGCAATCCGACAGGTTGGCGGAGGTGTTGAATTCGCCTCCGCTGACGTGGACGTCGAAGTTGGTGGCCTTTCGGAACGGGATGATGCCCGGATCCAGCCGGTGCACGAGCGCTCCGAGGGAGACGAAGTCGAGGCCGCCGGGCTGGGCGGCTTTCATGTTCAAACCGTGACTCATGAAGTTTTCCTAGTTAGACGTTGTAGGTGGTGGAGCTGACGCGGCCGCCGCGGCCGGTCCAGTTGGTGTGGAAGAACTGGCCGCGGGGCTGGTCAACGCGCTCGTAGGTGTGGGCACCGAAGAAGTCGCGCTGTGCCTGGAGCAGGTTCGCGGGGAGGCGGGCGGTCCGGAAGCCGTCGTAGAACGAGAGCGCGGTGGAGAACGCGGGTGTCGGGACGCCGTATTCGATGGCCCGGATGACGCCGCGACGCCAGCCGCCCTGGTACTTGTTCAGGGTTTCGCTGAAGAACTCATCCAGCAACAGGTTGGAAAGGCTGGCATTCTTGTCGAACGCGTCCTTGATCTTGCCGAGGAACCTGCTGCGGATGATGCAGCCGCCGCGCCACATCAGGGCGATGCCGCCGAAGTTGAGGTGCCAGCCCTGCTCCTTCGCCGCCGCTTCCAGCAGCATGTAGCCCTGGGCGTAGGAGATGATCTTGGAGCAGTAGAGTGCCCGGCGGACATCCTCGATGAATTCCGCGCGGTCCGTGGCGAGGGCCTTCGAGGGGCCGGTCAATACGGTGGATGCCTGGACGCGCTCATTCTTGAGGGCCGAAAGGCAGCGGGCGAAGACGGCCTCGCCGATCAGCGTGACGGGGGTACCGGTATCGAGGGCGCTGATGCAGGTCCACTTGCCGGTGCCCTTTTGGCCGGCGGCGTCGAGGATCTTGTCGACCAGCGGGTGGCCGTCCTCGTCCTTCTTGGCGAAGATCTCGGTGCTGATTTCGATCAGGTAGCTGTCGAGTTCGCCCTTGTTCCATTCGGCGAAGATCTCGTGCAGTTCGTCGGGAGTGGCTCCAAGACCGTCCTTGAGCAACTGGTAGGCCTCGCAGATGAGCTGCATGTCGCCGTACTCGATGCCGTTGTGGACCATTTTGACGTAGTGGCCTGCGCCGTCCTCGCCCACCCAGTCGCAGCACGGGGTGCCGTCTTCGACTTTGGCGGAAATGGATTGGAAGATTTCCTTGACGTAGGGCCAGGCTTCGGGCGCGCCGCCGGGCATGATGGAGGGTCCCTTGCGGGCACCTTCCTCACCGCCGGAAACACCTGTGCCAATAAAGAGAATGCCTTTTTCGCGGAGGGCCTTGGTGCGGCGGTTGGAGTCGGTGAAGAGCGAATTGCCGCCGTCAATGATGATGTCGCCTGCTTCCAAGTGGGGAAGGAGCGCGTCGATCATATGGTCGACCGTGTCGCCAGCCTTGACCATCAGCATGGCCCGGCGGGGACGCTTCAGAAGGGAGACGAATTCCTCGATGGAATGGGCTCCGACAACGTCGGTGCCTTTCGCCTCGTTGTGGACGAATTCATCGACCTTGGAGACGGTCCGATTGAAAACGGCCACCTTGTAGCCGTGGTCGTTCATATTCAGGACCAGATTCTGGCCCATGACGGCCAGCCCGATCAATCCGATATCACAACTTGCCTGCATATTTCTCCTCTGCGATTTGGGAACGCAAACTTCCATTCTATCCGGGCTTCGACGTTGGCTGTGGGGACCGGCGAAGGGCGGCCCAAGCCTGGAGCGTCGTGGGCACTTGGGACGGCAGGCCATGCTCGAATTCACGCAGCATGGCCCGGAACAGTGATACGCCGGTATTTGCCTCCAGGATGACCGGGCCTGAATTGCCCAGCAGGATGTCCCAGCCGATCAATGGAGTATCCGGGAGGATCGCTCCGGCCCGCTCTGTAATCTCGCAAATCAGTGGCCACTCGGGCAGTTTGACACCCAGCACCGGTGCGCCGGTCCATGGGGAGGCATCGAATCGGCGGTCCGGGCTGTCGAACAGGATCGCTGCATCCAAAATACCCGTCTCGATGTTGATCGGGATGAGGAGCAAATGGTCGACGCCGTAGGGCACGTCCAAGCCCGGCGGCAGGAGTTTGAGGAATGCCGATACCGGACGGGACGGTCCCCCGGGAGCCCGCCGCATGGAAAAGACTCTGATAACCGGCGGAGCATCGGGGGAAAGGTCTCGCAGCGCCGTGCTGGGGTTGACGTACTCCTGTACGAGGAGCGAATCAGCCTTCAGTGCCGCAACCAGCGTTGCCGTCAGCGCCAGCTTTCCCAGAATGGTGTCGGCACCGACTTGGAAATCCCCGTTGGCCAGCTGTTGCACGGTGAGAATCCCCTTGGCCTGCATCCCGTGCCTGGGCTTCAAGAGCAACTTGATTCCCGAGTTCCAAGGCGCGCCCGAGACGTCCGGGATGGCATGCCTGGCGAGCTCCAGAAAGGTTCTCGGTACCGGCACGCCGATTTCGGCCAACCGTTCCGCCGTGCGCCGTTTGTAGCTGGCCATGGCAAGGTCCGCGGAAGAGCTGAGGTACTGCAGTGCGAGCGACGCTTGTCTCGATCCGGGCATACTGTCCACCAGCGCACGGCGACCCGTGGATTTCCCCGCCAGAGCCAAATACTGGAAGGTGTCGCCGGGGTGCTTGCCGTGCGCCCATCCAGACCAGAGTGCCGACAACGCTGACCGGAAGCCCGCGTTGTAGTGGTGCCGCTGCGACAGTACGATTGCCGGACAGCGGACCAGCCACAGGAGCCGGGCAACCAACAGGCACGGGATGCGCAGGACGGGATGGACCTTCATCCAGAAGCCGCGGGAGGCCGTGTTCTGGACAAACCTGTTCCAACGGGAACCAAGGGGCAAGACGCCGGACCCGTCCAGTGGAAGCCGCCGCCAAGCCTTCCGTATTCGATCGGAAAATCTTTTGTTCCAAGCTAGCATCTACTTGCGATTCGGCTGGGTGGCCCAGTCGTACAGTGCCGCCGCCTGGCCAACTACATCCGGCACGTCCTGCGGGAGGAGGAACCTGTCTTCGACCATCCGATTGGCGACCAAAGCGACCTTTGATAAATAGTCGTCGCGGCCGGCGTAGCGCTCCACAATCGAGAGTCGCGAATCGCCGCTGGCGAGGCGCTCTTCCTTTGTCCGGGAAAACGGGTGAAAGGAGCCGATCTCGCCAAAAAGCTGATCCGCGGAACCGATTGAAGGACTTCGGAAGTTCCATCCGCCATAGGTTCCGACCGGCACCTCGATAGCCGGCAACCGGATTCCGGCGCGGCTGTTCCCATTTTGATCCACGGCGGGAACGAGGCCGACGAAGGGTTTGCCAATCTTCGGCGGCTCGTTCGAGACGATTCCTTGGTCCCAATCCGGGCCGAAATCCAGTCGGTATGTCTTGAGATACGGCACCGGAAACCGCACACCGGGGATTGTCGGCCAACCGGCTTTCTCCGTAGGTACCAGCGTTCCATCGGCGATGTGGGGAATGCGGCTGGGCGGAGCCGGGGTTCCTTCGAGCACCCATGCATCGAGGTCTTTCAACAATGCCCGCACAATCGGGCTGCGATCCACCGGATTGTTCAACGCGGCTGCGCCTGCCGGTTGGACGGGCGGGAATGGGCCGGCTCCGTGCGGTCCGGAGGAAACGAAATAGATGCGCGAATCGGCGGGCGGCTCGATGTCTTGCAGGCCAGCCGGGTCGGTGTGGATCAACGACCCGGCGCGATTGAAATACTCGGAATTGCTGAAGATATGCATGATCTTCGGCGCAACATGGCGAGACGCGGCCCGGCCCAGCAGCGAGTCCGTCCGTCCGGTTTCGGGATCGGTCGCCGGTCCATCTGTGAACGGAAACATGTCGGCTGGGTAGAAAACGTTGAAGAATTGCTCCGCATCGCGGGAAGCCTGGGCAAAGCGATGGTTGAAGGAGCCCCGGCCCGCGCCACCCACTTCGTCGATGACGCCGTCGAAAACCTTCCGATTCTGTTCATCCTCGTTGAAGCCTTCATAGAGGAGGTGCCGGAGCAGTCGGCCGCTTTGCGACACGCCCCAGCCGTAGGCGACTCGAATCCCCTTGAGCGGATTGGCATCGGTCCGATCGAACTTCAGGAAGCTGATCAGGTCGCGCGTGCCGGCCAGCCCGGTGCCGACGACTCGTGGATCGCGGGCACGATAGACGACATCGTAGATGCGGCCTAGTTCAAAGCCACCGTCCGCCGCGACGGCGGAATCGCCGACAAAATGCCACTTCGACCTTGGAATGATCTTCGGCGGATCCGTGGGACGGTCCCGGACGGTCATCACGTTATCCGGACTGCCTGGATCGTCTATCAAGTAGGCGCGATGGTTGCGGTCCGCCAGCGGCTGCGTCGGGGAATTGGTGTTCGGAATGAAATTGCCGCGAACCAGGCCGGTGATCGGCTTCCCGTGGTCGGAGGCTATGGGCATGTCCATGCGCATCTGGCCTTCGGGTACGTCCCACTGCCAACCCATCCAGAGAAGAGTGTAGCCCTGATTCATGAGCGCGCCGTCGCCGAAATCCGATTCCGTTTGCGGGTCGCCGCTGGGCTTGGCCTTCTGAAAGGTTCGCAGCATGCCTTTGCCTCCGCGATTGCCCACTTCATAGAAGAGGCGGCCATTGCCATGGGCAGGGTCCAGAGGTTTCAGCATGTAGAAATCGGCGGTGAACTCCACTTCTCCACGCGCATTGCGCGGAGCAAGGTTGAGGTCGACGATGTTCTTGTTCATCGCCAGAGTAGGATCGAGCGCGAACTCGACCTTCCCGACCAGTTTTTCGTAGGCGCCTGCGGGTCCGAACGATCGACCGTTCAGAACCTTGTCGCGACGCTGGATGTGGAGTGTGACAACGCGCGCCTCGGCTCCAGTCGAAAGGAGCGAAACCAGGACTGCGGCCAGTGCGATGAATCTCAATCTCATGCAAGAACCTCCGATGTTGGTTGTGAAACAGTGGGAGTATAGCAAGGCGTTGACTCCCGGACTCGGCGCAATCGGCGCTGGCGAAACACGTTACACTATTGGACATGAGCGTCGCCACGCTGATCTCGGTGGAAGAGTACCTCGACACCAGCTTCTCGCCCGATTGCGACTTCATCGACGGCGAGGTTCGGGAGAGGAACGTGGGGAAGCGGCGGCACAGTTACGCACAAGCCCGGATTGCGTCATGGTTTATCCGGCGCAGCGACAAGTTGCGCCTGGATGGTCTAACCGAACTACGCATGCGCATGGCCATGGGCCGCATTCGCATTCCGGATGTAGTCGTCTCCGAAATCCCCATCCCCGACGAGGAAGTCTTCACCACCCCTCCCTACCTGTGTATCGAAATTCTTTCGCCCGACGACCCGCTTGTAGACATTCAGGAACGCACCGACGAATACCTCGCCTTCGGGGTCCCCAACGTGTGGGTGGTCGATCCGTGGAAACACCGTGGGTGGATCGTTACACCCGGTGGCTGGGACCTGTCCAGCGACGGGATTCTGCGCACCCCGGACGGTCGTGTGGCGATGCCTCTCATCGACGTGCTGCTCCCGTAGATGCTCAACGGGGGCTATGCGTACACCACAATCATCAGCAGCAGGTACCACGGACAGACACTCCTTTCCCATCTGGCTAGCCTCTACCCACACTCAACCACGCAAGCCTGGCAACAAAAACTGGACAACGGCGAAGTCACCCTCGACGGCGTCACGGCCTCCGGAAGCGAATCGGTCGTTCTAGGCCAGACCCTCGTCTGGAACCGGCCACCGTGGATGGAACCGGACGCCCCCCGGTACTTCGAAGTCCTGTTCGAAGACGCACATCTGTTGGCCGTCGACAAACCCAGCGGGTTGCCCACCCTCCCCGGCGGAGGGTTCATGGAGAACACGCTGCTGCGCCTGGTGCAAGGGCGGACCCCGAGCGCAAACCCCGTCCACCGGTTGGGCCGGGCCACCACCGGTATCGTCCTCTTCGCGAAAACGGCGCAGGCGGCCTCGAATCTATTCGCGAACTGGAACACTCCCAAAGTTCAGAAAATCTATGTGGCGCTGGCCCAAGGCGTCGCACAGCAGGACGCGTACGAAATCCTCACGCCCATCGGCTTGGTTCCACACCCGCTGATCGGGTCCGTGTGGGCAGCGAGCCCAAGCGGCAAACGGTCAAAGTCGTTGGCAAAGGTGATCTCGCACGATGGCGGCAACACCATTTTTGAGGTAAGCCTGGGTTCGGGCCGACCCCATCAAATTCGGATCCATCTGGCATCCATCGGGCATCCCCTGGTGGGCGATCCTTTATATGGTGCAACCGGCCAGCCTCTGGAACATCTTCCCGGGCTCCCCGGCGATGGAGGTTATTTTCTGCATGCGCGATGCTTGAAATTCCAACACCCCATCAGCGGCGAACAAATCGATCTTGAGGCGGATTTGCCGTCCGGGTTCCCGTCGCATTCGGGAGGCGGAACGATTTCACCCCGGTAGGCAGCGGGTTGGTTAGTGGTTGGGGGCCTTGGGGTGGGCTTTTTGCCACTTTTGGAGGCGGCGTTCGCGGCGGTTTAGCGGTTGGGTGGCGGCGGCCTTGGGTTCGTTTTTCGGATTTTGGATTTCGGATTCCGGCGTTGGAGCCTGGTCCAGTTCCGGGGTGGGTTCCGGGGTGGGTTCCGGCAGTTCCTCCTGCGTTTTGGACTTGCGGTAGGAGAGGAGGGCTCGGGAAGCCCGTTCGTAGGCGCGGAGGTAGCGGGATTCGTACTGGTGTAGGAGTTGGAAGGCGCGGCTCTCCTGCGCGAGGGAGTTGAACGCGTTGAAGGTCTCGAAGATTCCGGCGGGAGCGGGGACGCCGGCCTTTTCCAATTGCACGTCGAAGGCGACGGACTCCATGGCGAGGACGCGCATGCGCCGCCAGATGCAGGTGGCCATGGTGTCGACGAGGATGCGCTCGTGCTCGTCGGTCGGGCACCAAGTTTCGTAGAGCTCGGAGGAGAGTCGGACGTAGTCCTCGCGGGCCTCGCCGCTGATGGTTGTGATTTGGGCGAAGATCTGGTGGCGCTGGGCGTTGCGGGCGGAGATGGCTTTTCCGTCGTCGGTGACGGGGCCACGGGACTTGGCTCCGTTGCGGCGGGAGGCTTCGATTTGGGCCTGGGTGCGGGGTTTCGGGTTTTGGGTCGTGTTTTCCATCGCGCCGCGATTGTAATGCGCGAGGGGGTGGAAAACGAACTACGGGGCTTGGGTGGCGAGCGGACGGCTGGGGTGTTTTGGCTTTTGTTTTGTT
>CAIYDY010000027.1 GCA_903925015.1 uncultured Acidobacteriia bacterium | reverse complement strand
GCTGAACGAGTAGTTGCCCGCGCTCGTCGGGGGCATGCCCGAAAGGAGGCCGGACGACGAGATCGTCAGGGTTCCGGGAAGCGTACCGTTCGCGCTGAAAGTAACCGCGCCCGCCGCCCCGACTGCCGTGAACTGCTTGGAGTAGCTGGTACCCACAAAGGCGTCCGGGGGATTCTCGGGATCCTGGTAATTCAACGTCGAGATCCGGATACTGGTCGCCTGGGTCGCGGTCTGGCCCGCGCTGCTCACGCTCAGTGTGAAGCTGTAGGTGCCCGCGGTAGTCGCGACGCCGATCAGCCCCGCCTGCTGCGACGAGGAGAAGTTCGACGGCGTATCGGTCCGCAGCGCCAGGCCCGGAGGCAGGGTGCCGGAAACCAGCGCCCACGTGTAGGTGCTGTTCCCGCCCGAAGCTCCCAGGGCGATCTGCTGTGTGCCCGTCGTATAGGTGCCGAGGTTCGAGCCGATCCCGATCACCACCGGCGGCGCTCCGCCCGCCGGATAGATGTTCACGGTATAGTAGCGCGTCTGGGTGTTGCTCGCCGAATCGGTGACTACGATCGCGAAATCGTACCGGCCCGGAGATGTCGGAGTCCCGGTCAATGCCCCTGCGCTCGACAGCGTTAGACCGGGGGGCAGCAGGTTGTAGTCCGCCACCTTCCACGTCAGCGTGCCGGTACCGCCGGTTGCCGCGAAGGTCTGGTTGTACGCCGTCCCCACGTTGCCGTAAGGCAGATTCGTTGTGATCGAAAGCGGAGTCACCGTTTCGTTGAACTGCCGGAAGCCTGTCTTGGCCGAATTCGACGCATCCGCAACCTGGACCAGGAACGTGTAGTTGCCCGCTGTGGTCAGTGTTCCGCTCAGCACGCCGGTTGTTGCATTGAGGGACTGGCCGGGAGGCAAGGAGCCGCTGACAACCGTCCAGACGTAGGAGGACGCGCAGCAGGCCGTCACGTTGATCGAAGGCGAACCGCCTACGGTGTAGGGCCCGAGGTTCGGACCGTTGTTGACGGAAAGGGATGTCGCAGTCGCTTGGTTGATGTTGAAATAAGTGACCCGCGTAAGCGTCGCCCCCGTGGAATCGGTCACGCGGTAGTTGGCGTTGAACTGGCCAGTCTCCAGCGGCGTTCCCGATAGGACGGCGGTTGCTGGATTGAAGGTCAGCCCGGCTGGCAGCGATGTGCCCGGCAACATCGCGATGGTGTACGGTCCCGTGCCGCCCAAGCCGCGCAAAGTCAAGGAATACGGGCTATTGATCGTGCCGCTTGCGACGTAATTGACGTCCAAGGCGGAAACATGGAACGGGAAGGCCTGCGTCACGCTGGCTCCGGTGGAGTCTGTCACTGTGACTTGCAGGGTATAGTTGCCCGCTGTTTGCGGGACGCCCCAGACTTCAGCGTCGGTGTTCGGGATGTAAGTCTGCGTAACCCCGTAGCCGGAATGAATGCCCATACCCGTCGGCAGGCCCGTGGCCGTCCAATTGTATGGCGGCGTGCCGCCGCAGCACACGTTGATACCGGCATTGTAGCTATTACCGACGGTGGGGTCGGGCAGGAACGCGCCTTGGGCCGTGATCCGCATTTGGGACGGCGGAACCTGGGTCGCGACCAACGCCAAGCTTTTGGTGTTGCTGTTGCCGCCGGAGTCGGTCACTGTGACGTTGAAGTTCCAAGTCGTGAAGTTCGGCGTGCCGGAAAGGACCCCCGCACTGCTCAGTGTCAATCCGCTCGGCGGATTGACAGCCGAGAACGTGTAACCGCCGCTGCCCCCGCTGGCGGTGAGAGTGGTGCTGTAGGCGACGCCCTGCGTGGCGTTGGGGAGGATACCCGGCGAGGTGATCTGAATCGTCTGGATGTTCAGCGAGCTGCCCAGATTTACCGTGCTGGTTCCGTCGACGAGGCTGTAGTTGAGGTTGTAGTAGCCCGTGACGGTAGGTGTGCCGGAGATCAGGCCGGAACTGCTGAGAGTCACTCCGTTCGGCCAAGTATTGGTCGTAGCGAAAGTCACTGAGCCCGCAGCGTTGATCGGCGTCAGTTGGTAGGAGTACGACGAGCCCTTGTAGGCATCCGGCAGGCCGGAGTTGTCCTTCACGTTCAGCGCTGTGATCGCGATCGTGAACGCCCGTGTCGCGGTTTGCCCGGCGCTGGTCGCCGTCAGGCTGAAGCTGTAGTTGCCCGGCGTAGTTGCCACGCCGATCAGGCCAGCTTGCTGAGTGGAACCGAAATAGGTCGGAACATCGGTCCGCAGCGTAAGCCCCGGTGGCAAACTCCCCGCAGCTAGACTCCAGGAAAACGTCCCGTTTCCGCCCGAAGCGTCCAGCGGGATCTGCTGCGTTCCGGTCCTGTAAGTTCCCATGTTCGCGGCGGTGACCACGGTCAGTGCCGATATTGCCGCTTGGTTGACCACGAACGTCGCGCCCCCGACCACGATGTTTCCGCTACGCGCGGCCCCCGTGTTCGCCGCAACGGTGTAGCCGGCCGACCCAGCACCGGTTCCCGATGTCGTTCCAGTTAGAGTGATCCAGCTCACGCTTGATGAGGCGCTCCACGCGCAACCGGTGGGACTGGTGGTGAATCCTACCGAATACGATCCGCCCGCGGCCGGCGGCGACGCGCTTGCCGGACTAAACGTGTAGGCGCACGTATTGAACGTTGCGGTATAGGTAGCGTTGGCGGTTGGAGCGGTAATGGTTTGCGAGATGGCTCCCCCGTTGCTCCAATTGGAGAAGGTGTAGCCTGTCGTTCCGTTGCCCAGCGTCGGGGAGACGCCCACCGGGTGGGTCGAACCGGCTACCCAGGAGAACGTCTGCGGCCCCGCGTAGCTGCTGCCATCCGCTTGGAAGTACAACCCGGTCGGAGACGTGTTGACAGTAACCGCTACGGTCGCCCCCTGCGGGTCCCCCGAGATCGCGGCCAAACCGCGCGCCGAGGAAAATCCGCAGTCGGCGATGACGTAGCCCCGGAAGCCGGGTGCGCCCGCGATCCCCTGGGCGGTATTGCCTGCCGAGAGCGAGAATGTCAACGATCCGCCCGCAGCAATCGTGGACGAGGTCTGGGCGGACGGCACCGCCCCGCCGGTCACAGTGTTGCCGTAGTAGGAGATGGCGCAGGAGCCCGAGGTGGCGGTTGTTCCGAACGGGTCCAGCGACGTGTTGTGGATGGTGATCGTGGTGTCGTTGCCGTTCCAGTTGCTTACGTTGGAAAACAGCAACGAGGTCGGGCCGGTGGCACGTGGCGTTGTCAACACCTCCGTCTGCACGGATTCCGAGTCGGAGCTACCGTTCAAGAGATATCCGAATCCCCGCGCGCCGGGAAAGGCGCACGATGCTGTCATGTATCCGGAGAATCCCGGGGCGACGGTCGAGAGAGCAGTCAGATACATGCCGCCCGATGCGACGGACGGAGTAACGACGGCGCTAATGGGCGCATTGGTTCCGTAGAAATTCAGCGTGCACGTGCCAGCGGTCGAAGTCAGGCTGGATCCGCTGGTGCCGAAGGGATCTGTAGACGTGTTGGCGATCGAAATCCCGTAGTCCTTGCCGCCTTGGTTGGACAGTCCCGTAAAGAGTAGGGGTTGGGTGGTGGCGGTTCTAGGGAGGGTTATGAACTCGGGGCTTTCGGCGAAACCCGAAGCGGTACTGGTTCCGAGCGTGCCATATACCAGGTAGGCGAAGCCCGTTGCGGCAGGGAAGCCGCACTGGCCCGCGATGTAGCCGGTGGTTGTGCTCGGCGCGCCTGTGATTGCGCCCAGCATTTGGCTGAAGGTGAGGTTGTACTGACCACCCGGTTGAATTGTGGGTGTCGTGAAGGACCACGATGTCGCGCCCACAAACGCCGTCAACTTGCAAGTTCCGGCTGCGCCCGCCGTGCCGAAGGGGTCCAGTCCTGTGTTGGAGACGGAGATTCCAGTCTCGTAGCCGGGAGAGTTGGTCACGAATGGCAGGATGAATCGTTGCGGTGTGGCGGTGGACCTGGGAAGGCTCAGCACTTGGGCCGGCTGGGCAGTCGACCAAGCACCTGCTTGGAAAAGCTTGAACGAGCCGCGCGCCAAGCGGAAGCCGCAGTTGGCAATCATGTACTCGCCGGAAACACCTGGCCGGGCCGTAATGCCGCCCCCACCCTGCGAAAGGTTGAAAACCAGTTGCTGTCCGGGCGCGATCAAATTTGAGGTCTGCGTCGAGGTCGCCACGCCGCCGCTGTAGAACGTGAGGCTGCAGGAGCCGCTCTGGGCCGCGCTGCCCGAGGTATCCTGCGAGGTGTTCGAAATGGTGAACTCGGTGTCGAACACCGTACTGTACGACGAGACGTAGGGGAACAGCAACGGCTGCGCGGTCGAAGTTCTCGGTGCCGACACAACCTCCGCTTGCGAAATGGCAACGGGGCTGGATGCCGACAGTATCGACATGCCTCCCGCTAGCAGTGTTGGTGCCAGTAATGTCAGTCCGCGCAAGAATTGTGTTCTCATGTTCGTACTTTGCTCAGCACTGATGATAGCGCGATCCAGCGCCAAGTCAAGCGAAAAGTCGGCACGTCTTGTTTCAGTGATGTTACTGCTGATGGCCACGGGTGTGGAATATGTTAGTCAAGATTTGAATAGGTCCGTGTCATTGCTTATACATTGGATACGACTATTGATATGAATATGCGGAGGTGATTTTTCAGTACTCGTGCGTGGCCGGGCCTTCTGGATATGCTGGATTGCATGCCACGGGCTACTTCGTCGGGCGGCATGGCCCGGATTCGGGAATGAGGATTCGGAAGAGACCTGGAAACGAACGATTCCGGGAATCGGAGGGATCCGTTTGCATCCAGTATCCTATTATGGATCTGCGACGAACGGAAGTGTCTGGATGGGAAACCCGCGAAGACCTCGAAGGAAAAATAGGCCGGATTAGGCCGGGCATTTCATCTGCCAATGTGCCAAAAGTCCTCCGGATTAAGCTAGGCGGGGAAACTACTTGACCGCCGTAATCAGCATCCCCAAACCGTGGTTTCCCATGGTCTTGCGGATCAATCCACGGGGCCAGACAGCCTTTGCCGCCCTCAATGCGAGTCCCCCGTGCCGTTGTCCCACCGCACCTTCGATCAAATCCCCGGGCTCCAGGCAAATCTCGAACTTGGCCGAGAGGAAGGGCGCGAACAATCCACGTGCTTGTTGGACCGTGAAAGCCTTCGTGCCGGGGCTCTCCAGATAGTTTGCGTAGATGTCGCGCAGCGGCGTAAGAGGCTTCAGGCCCAGCAAGGCGTACCTCGTCCACAGCATGTAGCCCACAATCGACCGGGAATGGTAGATCATGATCTTGGCTACGCCCCCGGGTCGAAGAACCCGGTGGGCTTCGCGGATTGCCCGCGCGGTGTCTGGCGAGTGGTGGAGGACGCCGTAGGAGTACACGATGTCGAAGGAATTGTCGGCAAACGGAAGGTTTTCCGCGTCGGCGACACGAAGTTCGGAGTTCAGCCCGTACAAAGCGAGCCGGGCTTGGGTGAATTCGATGGCACGTTCCGTCAGATCGACGCCTGTCAACGTGCGAGGTTGAGACTTCGCCCACTCCAGATGATCCGCCCCCATGCCGACGCCGATTTCAAGGACATCGCGCCCGGCCCCCGAAGGGTAGTTGGCGAACGGCTTGAGGTACGCCTCCAGCTGGTAACGGGCTTCAGCCTGTGTTTCCAAGCGGGCCCGCAGGTCGGCACCCTCCGCATAGACCTCGCCGCATGATTTGGCGTTCCAGAATTCCCGGACCGATTCCTTCAGGTTTGCGAGGTCGCTCATGGCTTACTCCAGAGTGGCTTTTAGTAGGTGGCGCGGCCGCCGCTGGCGTCGTAGCACTGTGCTGTGACGAACGAGCAATCCGGACTTGCGAGGAACTGCACAACTGCGGCAATCTCGTCCGGTTCGCCGGTGCGGCGCATCGGGATCTTGTCGGTCATGTAGGAGACCTGCTGGGGCGTCAGTTGCTCCAGAATCTTGGTCCGGACTACAGCTGGAGAAACCGCGTTGACGCAAATTCCATCCGTGGCAACTTCTTTACCCAGGGACTTGGTCAAACCAATCACAGCCGCCTTGCTGGCCGAATAGGCAATCATGTTCGGGTTGCCTTCCTTGCCTGCAATTGAAGCGATGTTCACGATCCGGCCGTACTTGTTTTCCTTCATGTGCGGGACCACGGCCCTGCACACGTAAAACACGCCTTGGACGTTGATCGCCATAACGCGTGCAAATTCCCCGTCGGTCTGGTCCTGAATGGGCGCGGCCTTGCCGGCAATGCCCGCGTTATTGACTGCAATGTGGATTCGACCGGACTTGGCGAGAACCTCGGCCACGGCTGAATTCACCGATGCCGAATCCGAGACATCCATCCTGACCGCGTATGAGCCATTGCCCAGGGTTGCGGCGGTTGCGGTTGCTGCGTCCAAATCCAAATCGGCGATAACGACGGAAGCGCCGGCACCGGCGAGGCGTTTGGATATCGCCTCGCCAATGCCGGCGGCTCCGCCGGTTACAATCGCCGTCTGACCAGTTAGATCGAACGGCATGTCATTAGTCCTGGCGGTTGACGTGAACCGTGATCTCGATCGAGACCTCGCGGTGCAACTTGACCGTGACCTTGTGCTCGCCCAGCGTACGGATGGGCTCCTCCAAGTGGATCTTGCGGCGGTCGAGCGTGTAGCCCTGGGCTGCAAGAATGTCGGCCAAGTCGGCTGCCGTGACGGAGCCGAACAGATGGTCGGTTTCGCCGGCCTTGCGCGACACGTTGATGGACAGGGCCTTGAGCAGTTCCCCCAATGCCTCTGCCTCGCTGGCGAGCTTGGCTTCCTTGCGGAGGTACGACTGGCGTTCCTGCTCGACGATCTTGCGGTTCGAGTCGGTGGCCAGCACGGCCTTGCGTTGCGGCAGCAGATAGTTGCGTGCGTATCCGTTGGCGACCTTCACAACATCGCCCCGGACTCCGAGCTTTTCGATTTCTTCCCGAAGAATGATTTCCATGGTAGATTCCTAGTTCTCCTCTTCGGTTAGACGGCGGCCGCGAAAGGCAGCAAGGCGATGTTGCGGGCCTTGAAGATCGCGTCCGTCAGACGGCGCTGGTGCGGTGCACAAACGCCGGAAATGCGGCGGGGAACAATCTTCCCGCGCTCGGCGATGAAGGCCTGGAGGGTCTTCATGTCCTTGTAGTTGATGTCGTCAATCCGCTCGACGCAGAACCGGCAAACCTTCTTGCGCCGGAAATATGCCTTCTTGCCTACGGCCGCTGCCTTGTCCCCGCCAGTGGGGCGCTGCGATGCCGCGATGGGTCTTCCACCTTTTTGTTCAGCCATTGTGGTGTGTCCTTATGCGATTTCGTGCTTGTGCAATGTCGTGTTGGATGCAGTGCGGCTTATTCGGCCGCCGGGGTGGTTTCGGCTGGTGCCGGGGCCGCGACTTCTACCGGCGCAGCTTCCACAGCTGGAGCTTCCACAGCGGGAGCGGGACCGGGGGCCGGGTGGGCCGGTACTGCGGGCACCGGTGCGCCGGGAGCGGCATGCGAGCCTTCCCCGCCCAGCATGGCCTGGGCCAGCGAGGGTTGCACAACCTGGGGCTGCGGACGACGGTGGGCGCGCTTTTCACGTTCCTTCTGCCGTTTCGCCAACCGCTTCATGTC
The DNA here is from genome assembly GCA_903925015.1 of uncultured Acidobacteriia bacterium. Classification (GTDB taxonomy): domain Bacteria; phylum Acidobacteriota; class Terriglobia; order Bryobacterales; family Bryobacteraceae; genus BOG-234. The sequence goes on along the minus strand of CAIYDY010000027.1, from coordinate 22,507 downwards.
CTCGTCGATGCGGACCGTCAGGAACTTGATGATCGAGTCCTGCACGCGCAAACGGCGTTCGAATTCCTTCACAACCGAGGGTTCGGTGGTGAACTGCACCAGAACGAAGTAGCCTTCGCGGTTCTTTTCCACGCGGTAGGCGAGCTTGCGCTTACCCCACTTGTCCACTTTGTCGACCACGCCGCCTGCGGCGACGATCTGCTTGGACATTGTTTCGATCAAAAGATCGATGTCCTCTTCCGTTGCATCGGGTTTCACGATGAACAGATTCTCGTAGATTCTCTTCATTGACCTGGCTATGCCTCTGGGTTTTCAACCCTGGTTTAACCCTTGCCGGTTGGAGCCGACGGGGTAGAGCTCCGGGCGCGACCGTTGAAACGTGTCATGGACTTTTCGACGCCCTCGGCTATTACGGATTCCGTCGCATCGGCGGCTAGACCGACCAACTCCTCCAAAGTTTCGTTCTGCCGCCTCGAAAAGCGCGACAACAAATAATCCGCCCCGCTCTCGAGCGGATGGCCGGGATGCACCCCCAGCCGGATCCTTGGGAACTCCTGCGTCCCCAGTTTGGCAATCACGTCCTTGACGCCGTTGTGACCCGCCGCCGAACCACCCGGCCGAATCCTCAACTCGCCCCACGGAAGACTCAACTCGTCGTAAACGAGAATCAATTCCGAAGCCGTGACACCGTTTTTCTGCATCAGCGGCTTGACTGCCACACCGCTGAGATTCATGAAGGTTTGGGGCTGGGCCAAAACCACGGGTTTGCCCGCAATCGTGCCCTGTCCCACCAACGCTTGGCACTCCTTGCGCGTCATCCGGATCGAATGGCGCGCGGCGAGCACATCCACCACGAGGAACCCCAGGTTGTGGGGCGTTGCCGCATACTGTTCACCCGGATTGCCGAGACCGGCCACAAGGAACATTGCCTGCAACGCCTCCAAAATCCTGGCAGTCCGACTACTTTTTCTTGGCCGGAGCAGCCGCAGGAGCACCCTTGGCCGGAGCCTTGGCAGCCTTCGCGGCTTCCTTCTTGCCCTTCTTGGTGGGCGCGGCCTCTTCGACCACAACCGCTTCTTCCTTCGGAGCGATCACGTGGGCGATCATCGATTCGCCGGGCGTGAGGATCTTGACGCCGGGCTTCAGCGGCAGGTCCGATACGCGGATCGTGCCGCTTACCATCAGGTCCGTCACATCCACCGCGTAATCGTTCGGGATGTCGTCCGGGATGCACTCGATCTCCACTTGGCGCGTGATAACGTCCAAGGAACCGCCCTGCTGCTTGACGCCCTTCGATTCGCCCGAAACGTGCACTGGGATCGCGACCTTCAGCTTCCGAGTCAGATCGATGCGGCGGAAATCGACGTGCAGCAAGTTGCCCTTGATCGGGTCGTAGCTCTCGTCGGAGACGATCACCGGAGTGCGCTCGACACCTTCCACTTCCACATCGAAGATGGAGTTGTGGCCTGTCTTGCTACGAAGGATCTTGAGGACGTCCTTCGGGTTCAGGGTCACCGCCACCGAATCCTTGAAGGCACCATAGATGATGCCCGGGATCATGCCTGTGACGCGCACGCGGCGTGCTTCATTCTTGCCGCGGGTGGTGCGCAACTGCGCCGATACTACCTTGTCTAGTCTCAACTGCGATCTCCTTCCAGCACAAGTCCGTTTCGGTACCGGGCGGAAATCGACCGGATGCGAGTCGTGGGTTGTGTGGTTTCTGGTCCCGGGGCTGCCGGGGCTGAACTTTCCGAAGCGCATGGGCTCGTCAAAACGGCACACTACGGCACTCGAATTCCCAAGTGTAGCACAATTGGCCGTTATGGCATACAATGCCAGTCATGCGGATGACTCTGTTGCTCACCTTCGCGGCGGTTCTTGCGGCTCCCGCCCAGACCGGCAAGTTCGGGGCCTTCACCCGTTCAGACGATGTCGGCTCGCCCCCCATGGCCGGTTCGGTCGAATTCGACCAATCGACCGGGCAATACCGCATCACCGGTTCCGGCACCGATATCTGGGCTCGGGCCGACCAATTCCACTTCCTCTGGCGCGAGCTGTCAGGAAACTTCGCAGTCACCGCCACCACCAAGTTCCTCACCGATGGAATCGGCCATCGGAAGGCGGTGATCCAACTCCGTCGTGACCTGGACGCAGATTCCGCACACGTCCAACTTGCCATCCACGGGGACGGCACCCCCGCCGTCCAGTTCCGCAACACCAAGGGAGACACCACCAATACGGTGGATTTCCCTGTCCAAGGAGCCGGGATCTGGAAGATCAAGCTCGTCAGGCAGGGAACAACGGTAACGCTTTGGGTTTCAAAGGATGGCGAGCCGCTGCGGGAACTGGGGCATACCCTGATCCAGTCAACGGTAGCCCCAACCGGCAGTCCGCTTTTGGTTGGCTTGGGCGTCAGTTCCCATACGCAGACCGCGACGAACACGGTTCTGTTTTCCGATGTCTCTGTGGAGAAGTTGCCATGACACGCATATTATGGATCGCATTGTTTTTCGCAGCCGCCGCTTTTCCGCAAGACGGCAAATTGGGCCTTTTCACCAATTCCGGCGACGTTGGCAGTCCGGCAATCCAAGGCTCCAGCACGTTCGACGCCTCCACCGCACAGTACCGAGTGACGGGGTCCGGTGCCAACATCTGGGGGAAGCAGGACCAGTTCCAGTTCATCTGGAAGGAGGTGACGGGCAACTTCACCGTTACCGCCACCATGCAGTTTCAGGGCAAGGGGGCCGACCACCGCAAGGCCGGGATTATGGCCCGCCAGTCTCTGGATGCCGATGCAGCTTACGCCGACGGCATTGTGCACGGCAACGGCATGCCCGCGCTCCAGTGGCGCAGCCGCAAGGGGGAGGACACCAACCCGTTCGACTTTCCCTTCGATGGTCCGGGCACTTTCCGGATCAAGATGGTTCGCACGGGCGTCCGGATCTTCCTTTTCATCGCCAAGGGCGACGCGGAACCGAAGGAGGTTGCCCACACCGAGGTGAGTTTCCAGGGACCGGTCCTGGTCGGCTTGGCCGTCTGTTCCCACGACGCGAAGGCTTCCGATACTGTTGTGTTTTCTGATGTGAAGATTGAGGTCCAGCCGCCACCGGCCCCAAAGGTTCCATAGCTGGATAGGGCTTCAGCCCACCAGCACCAGATGTAGATCCATTACATTCGTTCCCGTAGGACCGGTGACGATTAGATCCCCCAAATCCTCGAAGAACGGGTAGGAGTCATTGTTGTCCAGCGACTTGCCCGCGTCGACAGTCGATCGACCCACGGTCCGGCCATCGGCCAAGGCTCCGGCGGCGTCAGTGGGGCCATCCGTGCCATCGGTTCCTACACTTAGGACCAGCACATCTTCCAGACCGGCAATATCAATTGCTGCCGCAAGCGCAAATTCCTGGTTCCGTCCACCTTTTCCAGTCCCCCGGATAGTCACCGTGGTTTCCCCCCCCGAAACCAGACACGCGGGTGGCGGAACGGGCTGGCCCGAAGTACGAATCTCGCGTGCCATCGCTGCGTGCATCCGGGCCACATCGCGAGTTTCCCCTTCGATCGTGCTGGCCAAGACCAAAGTCCGGTATCCCAGTGCCTCAGCTTCCACCGCAGCTGCAGCCAAGGATTTCCTGTTGCTGCCCACCAGCACGTTTTCCACATGTTCAAACATGAGATCGCCTGGCTTCGGCGTCTCGTCGTCTGCCACTTGCAAACGTGCGAGGACTGACGACGGAACCTGTTCCAAGAGATCGTATTTGCCCAGTACCGCCTGTGCGGACGAATACGTCGATGCATCCGGCGCGGTGGGCCCTGAGCCGATCACGTCCAAGTCATCACCCACCACGTCAGAGAGGATCAAGCTTAGAACGCGCGCCGGGGCCGCAATCCGAGCCAGCCGACCACCCTTGAATCCTGAAATATGCTTCCGGACGGCGTTCAATTCGTGAATCGTCGCGCCACATGCAAGCAGCAGCTTCGTTGTTTCCTGCTTTTCCGCCAGTGTGACCGGTGCTGCCGGGCACGGTGCCAGCGCTGAAGCCCCACCCGAGAGGAGGAATACCACCAAATCGTGTTCCCCAGCCTTGGCACAGAGTTCCACGATCCGGCTCGCTGCCACGACCCCGCGTTCGTCCGGCACCGGGTGCCCGGCGGGTTTCAGTTCGATATGCCTCGTGGCTGCGGGATCGCCGTCCTTCACGATCACCACTCCGGCATGGATCCGCCCGCCCAGTACCTGCTCCGCTGCGACCGCCATGGTGCCGCCAGCCTTGCCCGCACCGACGACGAAAATCCGGTCGTACAGGTCCAAATCAGTTCGGGACAGGAGTGCATCGCGGACAGCCGCAGATGGATCGGCTGCGGCCAACGCCGCTCTTACGATTCGACCGGCGTCCGCCCGAAGGTCTCGACGCATTTACTTCCACAAAGGCAGTGCAACAACTGCCTCGGCCACCGCTTCCGGCACCAAGCTGCCGTCCACCCGGAAATCCGCCCGCGCATAGCCTTCCCGCCGCGATTCGTAGAGCGCACGAAGCTTTTGCGGATCCCGCGCGTTCGGCCGGTCCAAGCCCTCCTCCGCAATACGGCCTTCGATGATCTCAAACGGGCAGTCAATCCACACGGAAATACCGCAGTTGTTGATCCGGCTGAAGTTTTCCTCTTGCACGAACGCCCCGCCGCCCAGCGCCACAACCTGCGGACGTCCGCACTCGATCTGCTTCAAATGCGCTGCCAGCGTTTCGGCTTCAATGCGGCGAAATTCGGCCTCGCCCCGGCTGTCGAAAATTTCGCCGATGGTGGTTCCCTGCGTTGCCTCGATTTCGCGGTCGACATCGACAAATTCCCACCCGAGCCGGTCCGCCAGAATGCGTCCGACGGTCGACTTGCCCGACCCCATGAATCCGGCCAGGTAGATGCCCGGTGTACGTTTCAGCTTCAAATGCATTTCAGCGCAGTTCCATTCGCGATTCTACAAGTCCGGGGAAAAGCCTGCTGAAGACCACCAGCGGCCAGCCGATTCGCGGAGTCACAACCACACGTTGCCGCGATTCCATCCCCCGGATGATCGCAGCCGCGCACTCCCCGGCTGAAACGGCGAACTTCTTTCCCTTTACAACATTATCCGGGGGGCATGATCCGGCCGCATGCGCTTGGAAATCCGTATCCACATATCCTGGAAAGACGGCCATCACGTGCACACCGTTACGTGCCAGTTCCATGGCCTGGCCGGAAGTCAGCGCCGCTAGTGCGAATTTGCTCGCCGAATACACCGGCAGCCACGGCAGGCTCAACTGCCCCGCAATCGAACTGACGTTCACCAACGATCCCCGCGACTTCCGCAGCCACGGCGCGGCCAGCTGTGCCAGATGCAATGGTGCGAAGAAATTCAATTCGAACATGGCGCGGGAATCGTCCAACGGCGACTCGGTTGCAGTGTAATACGATCCGCGTCCCGCGTTGTTGATGACTGCATCGATGCGACCGTAGCGGGCCACGGTTTCCTGAACAATTCGTTCCCTTGTGCTGTCCAGCATGAGGTCGCCGGCCACCACCAAGTCGTCTTTGCGTGCACTGGCCAGGAGTGTTGTTTCGTCCCTGGCGGTCAGGATTACTTTTGCGCCGAGCGCTTGGAGACCGCCCACCAGCTTGGCCCCAATGCCCTTGGAGGCTCCCGTGACTATGACGACCTTGTTCTCCAGACTCTGCCGCATCGCTATTTACAGTATCCGACTTCACCACACTTTCCCGCCAGACCGGCCACTGAGGCGATAATAACCTCATGCCCCGGCTCATGCCGCTGTTTCCCCTCAGAATGGTTGTTTTTCCGGGAAGTTCCATCCCGCTCCACATCTTCGAGGACCGGTATAAAGAAATGGTGGGCGAGGCGATCACTGCGGACTCCGAGTTCGGCATTTTGCTTGGCGAGTCCGGCGGTGTTGTCGACGTTGGGTGCGCCATGAAAGTGGAAACCGTTCTGGAGCGCTACCCGGACGGCCGCTTCGACATCATCGCGCGGGGACAGAGCCGCTTCACCGTCCTCTCGATCAACGAAGACAAAGCCTATCTGCAGGGCGAGGTGGAACTGTTCGACGACCTCGATTGGTCGGTTGTACCGAACGATCTTCGTGCGGCCGCGCTCGAAGCGTGGCTCCGGATCGACGCTGCCTCAGAGGGCGGCCGTGACGCAAAGAGCGATCCGCCCGATCCCACCGCCGCGCGCCTGAGTTTCGAGATCGCCCAGCGCATCGACGATCTGAATTTCCAGAACACCATGCTCCGTATGCGGTCGGAAACCGAGCGACTGGAGCAATTCCTCAAGTTCGCCGATGCCCACGTGGAGAAACTGGCCTACGAGGCGAAGATGAAAAGGGTAGTGCCGATGAACGGCTCGGGGCACAAACCGAAGGGACTCTGATGCCATGATGCTGCTGGAGCGGTCGGAAGAGCCTCGCGCCAAAAGGCCGTTGCTGATTTCGTGCGCTGTCCATGCGGCGTTGCTTTTTTGGCTGGTCGAATTGCCCGGACTCCGCATCCCGAAGCCTTCCGATTCCGAGTACAAGCAGATTGTGGAGGGGAAGCAGGCCCGCGTCGTCTGGTACCGGACGAAGAAGCTACCAACAGTTCTTCCGGTGGATGCGGCCAAGCCCAGCGTTCGCGTCCGTGCGGAAACTCCGGCGCAGCAGCAGATGGTTGCGACCTCGAAATCCGCACCCGTGCGGGAACAAACGGTGCTTTCACCCGCGCCGGAGCTGGATGCCCCGCCTTTCGATGCCCCGAATCTGATCGCCGTCCGTTTGCCGCCCCGGCAGTTCTTGGCTCCCTCCGCCGTGGCTCCGCCGGTGCCGGACCGCCCGGTTCTGGCTCCAGACGCGCCGCAATTTACCCCGGCCGAGCCCGGAACGCTGGAAAAACTGGTTTCGAAGTTGCCGCCCAAGCAATTCCAGCCACCCTCCGCGCAAGTAACCCCCAGGGCCATAGCAACAACCGCCTTATCGGAGCCGCCGCAAATGGATGCAGCCAAGCTCCAGGTTTCAAAATCCATTGCTCCGAGCCTCTTCATCCCGCCACCGCGTCCCGCAACGCCAGCTCCGTCCCAAGTCAAGCTTTCGCAGGATGCCCCGCTGCTGGCCGACGCGCGCCCGGTAGGCGGAATCGCACCCGCGCTAACCGCGCGTCCACTTCCCCGCGCCGCCAAGGGACCTGAAGCACCGCCCGACGTGGCAGCCTCCCCGGTTGGAGGCAACTCGGCACCACTGGATCTCGCCATCATTGGCGCACGACCGGTTGATGCCATTCCACCGTCGAGGCCAGCTTCGACTCCTGCGAACCTCGCGGCTGGTCCCAACGTGAATCCCAAAGGCGCGGATGCCGATGGTTCCACCAATGGAATTGCACTTCCGAGCCTGTTCGTAAAAGGTCCGGTCCGGCCCAAGCCGGATTTGTTGGCACAGGCCTATGCGGCGGCAAACGCGGCGCCCACCGCCCCGGAGACCATGCGGGCCGCGCTCAGACGTCTGCCTTCCGGGGTGCCTGTCGTCGGGGACTCCGCTCAAACCCCGACCGGTGCCAAGGTTTCCGGTGCCCCCGATCCCCGTTTCAACGGTCGCGACGTCTTCATGATGGCGATCCAAATGCCGAATTTGACCAGCGCTTCCGGCAGTTGGCTGATGTGGTATTCCGAAAGCGCGGCCCGCAGCGCGGGATTGGCTCCCATTTCGCCGCCCGTCGCCCACCGCAAGGTCGATCCGAAATACCTGCCGACCGCTGTCGAGGAGCACGTCGAGGGTACCGTTCGCCTGTTCTGCACCATCGGGCGCGACGGCAATGTTTCGGGAATCGAGATCGTCCAGGGTGCCGACAAGCGTCTGGAGCAGAGCGCTGTGGAAGCTTTGGCAAAATGGGAGTTCTACCCGGCGGCCCGGAATGGCCAACCGCTCGACGTCGATGTGCTGGTGGAAATTCCGTTCCGCCTCGCCCCGAACCCCCCTATCAAGAGATGAAACCCGTCTTCGATTCCCCCCAGCACCTCATCTTCGACGCCGACGACACCCTGTGGGAGAACAATATCTACTTCGAGCGCGCCTTCCAGGAGTTCTGCGACTACCTCCGCCACTCGACCCTTTCCCCCCAGGAAATCCGCGACATTCTGGACGACATCGAAATCGTCAACAACCGGATCCACGGCTACGGCGCGGTCAATTTCGGCCGCAACCTGAGCCAATGCTTCCTGCACTTGGCCGAGCGCGCGGTCGACCACCACGACTTGGCCCGCGTGACCGCAATCGCCCATCAGATCCTGGCACAGGAGATCGAATTGATGCCGGGTGTGGCCGAGACCCTGCCGTTCCTTGCCGAAAAGCATGAGCTTACGATGTGCACCAAGGGCGAGCCCGCCGAGCAGAACCGCAAGATCGACCTGTCTGGCCTGCGTCCGCTCTTCGCGCACTGCGAGGTGGTCAAGGAAAAGGATCGCGACACCTACGAGCGTCTGGCCCAAGTTCGCGGCTTCGACAAGAGTCGGACTTGGATGATCGGCAACAGTCCGAAATCCGATATCAACCCGTCGCTCGCTGCGGGTTTCCGCGCTGTCTTCGTGCCGCATGAGCGCACATGGTCCCTGGAGCGTGCCGAATTGAACGATCCGGACGGACGGCTGGTTGTGGTGGAGCGATTTTCAGATCTCGCGGCGCTCTTTGGGGTGGCGGGGTTCGACGCGGATCACGAAGGCTAGGGTAGACTCGACTCATGTCATTCGGCAACATCGGCAAGGTGCTGGCTGGGCAGGCGATCGACGCCGCCAAGAAGAACGTGATCGACGCTGTGGTCGGACCTGAACCTGCCAAGGCTCCCGAAAAAGCCGCACCAGCCGCGGTTGTCGAAAATATCGGCGCAATCATTCTCGGCCAGGTTCAGGCGATGCAGCGGCCACTGGGTGATGACAAGGAGTTGCTGGTGACCTTCGCCGCCGGTCCCGAGATTCTCCGCGTGACGGAGATCTTCGTCCCCAGCATCCACGTCCTGGTGCTATCCGGTATTGATTCCGGCCAGAACCTGACACGCGTGGTGGTCCCGGTGGAATCCGCAGTCCTGGTGTGCAAGGTTGTGCGCGTGGTCACCGGCGGCAAGCCGGTCCGCGTGAACATCCTCTCCCCCCGCAAGCCCGACTAGCCTTTGGGTTCGGCTGGTTTCGAAGTCGTTGACGTCGCAACGGCCACCGCGACGCTTCCAGCCATCAATGCCCCCGCCAGTAGCGTGCGTTCCGACAAGTGCGCCGGCCGCGGTGGCGCGGGGATGGCGTTCATCGCATCCGCCGTGGTGGCGCGCGATCGTTCCAATTCCAGCTGCAACGATTGCAATCCCATGTCCATTGCCCAGCGGTGGTTGGCCTCGAACGCGGGCTTCAGCGCGAAGGAACAGTGCCGCAACAGCGGTTTTTCCGCGTGCAGGTTCCAGTCGAACGAAACATCCGTGAACTCCCCGTCGGCGCGCAGTGACCAAATTCCACGACCGTTGAAATCGCCTGTCGCGGCAATCTCGATCCGCGCAGGCCGCTCGGAAATCACCGTTTCGGCATTCCATTCCAAGGTATACGGGAGCCAGCCACGGGTGTGCAACCGGAACCGTTTCGGCCCGGTTCTGTCCACACCGAGATATACAGATGGCCACCAGCGCGGGTATTCCAACGGCTCCGCAAGGATGTCGTAGATCTCCTCCGGTGTGGCTTGGACGCGCCAGCGGGTCAGGAAATGGTAGTGGTTGCTCACGCGGCCTCGATTTCATGTTCGCACGAATCGCGCATGCGCTAAAGTGCAAGATGATGAGGATTTTCCTAACCGCACTCCTTCTGGCCTCCGCTCTCTTCGCCGCCGACGAGCCAGGCTTCCAACCCCTGTTCGACGGCAAGACTCTCACCGGCTGGAAGCTGGTCGGCGGCCACGGTCCCGGCTATGTCGTGCAGGACAACAAGATTGTCTGCCCCAAGGAAGGCGGCGGCAACCTGTTCACAGAGAAGGAATACGCCAACTTCGCCTTCCGTTTCGAGTTCCTGCTCACGCCGGGGGCCAACAACGGGATCGGCATCCGCGCTCCGTACGAGGGCGACGCCGCGTACAAGGGCATGGAAATCCAGATTCTGGACGATGGCGACGCCGTCTACAAGGGTGTGATCAAGCCCGAGCAGTATCACGGCTCGGTGTACGATGCCATTCCGGCGCGGACCGGTTTCCGCAAACCCGTGGGCGAATGGAACGAGGAGGAGATTCGGATTCAAGGCCGCCACATCACGGTCACCCTCAACGGGGTCATCATTCTGGACGCCAACCTCGATATCGTCAAGGAGCCCAAGGTCTTGGAAAAGCACCCGGGCCTCGCCCGGACGACCGGTCATATCGGATTCCTCGGTCACGGGTCACACGTCGAATTCCGCAACATTCGGATCAAGGAACTCTAGTCCCGTGCTGCGCCGAGTCACGTTCGCCATCCTGTCGGTGGCTCCCTTGTTTGCCCAGACTGCCTTTGCCCAGACCGGCATTGCAACCACGGACGCGGGCCAGAAATCGTTCGTCGCCAATTGCGCGGCCTGCCATGCGGCGGACGCGGCGGGTGGCGAGATGGGCCCCCCGCTCGTGGCGAGTCGAAGGCTGCGGACGCAGTCTGTTGCTCAGATCCGCAACTTCATCGCGAAGGGTTCGCCATCGACAGGTATGCCCGCCTCCACGCTGCCGGCCGCCGAGCTGGACCAATTGGCTTTGTTTGTTCGCTCCCTGAATACTTCGGCGGCGGAGGCGTCGCTGCCGGGCTCGGTCGAGGCTGGTCGGGCGCTGTTTGCGGGCAAGGGCAACTGCGGATCGTGCCATATGGTTTCTGGACAGGGTTCAGCGGTGGGCCCCGACCTTTCGAACGTCGCCAAGGAGTTGACCGTCGGCGAAATCCGGCAGGTGCTCATGAACCCCGCCTCCCGCATCACGCCCGGCTACGACCTTGTCTCGGTCAAGCTGCGCAGCGGCAAGGCCGTCCAAGGTTTCTCCCGCGCGAGAACGAACTTCGATCTTCAACTCCAGCTCCTCGACGGACACTTCCAGTCCATTCGTCAGTCTGAAATTGCCTCCATCCAGCCCGAAAAGCCGCTGATGCCCGCGTTCACCGGCTCGGCCGACGAGTTGCGGGACTTGACCGCCTACCTCGCGAAGCTGGTCCGCGACGAGTCGCCCAAGCCTGTTACCGGCAGTTCCAGCGCCACGGGAATCCCCTTCGACCGCATCCGCAACCCCAAGCCCGGCGACTGGCTGACCTACAACGGAACCCTGGACGGCAACCGCTACAGCAATCTGAACCAGATCAACCGTGCCAACGTGGCCGCTTTGGCCCCAAAGTGGATCTTCCCGGTGGACCATTTCGGCCTTGAGGTCACTCCGGTGGTGGCCGACGGCGTGATGTACATCACCGGCCCCAACCAGGTGATCGCCCTCGACGCCGCCACCGGCCGCCAGCTCTGGAAGTATGCCCGCCCCCGCACTCCCGGCCTCATCGGCGACGCCTCGCTGGGAACCAACCGCGGCGTCGGCCTGCTCGGCGACAAGGTGTTTTTCTCCACCGACAACGCCCACCTGGTCGCCCTGAACCGCACGACCGGTACCTTGGTCTGGGACCAGTACATGCCGGACGAGGCGATGCACTATGGCTCCACTGTTGCCCCCCTCCCGGTCGGCAGCGACACGATCGTGGCCGGTGTGTCAGGCGGCGACCGGGGAATGCGCGGGTTCCTAGCCGCCTACCAAGCCTCCACCGGCGAACGGCTGTGGCGGCTGTGGACCATTCCCCGCAAAGGCGATCCCGGTGCCGAAACCTGGGGCGAAAAGGAGCCCGTCGCGGGCGGCGGTGCCACTTGGCTCACTGGCGCCTTCGATCCGGCATCCAACACAATCTACTGGCCCACCGGCAACCCGTGGCCCGATTCCGACGACAAGGACCGCCCCGGCGACAACCTCTACTCCAACTCCATCCTCGCCGTGGACCCCGGCACAGGCAAGCTCAAATGGCATTTCCAGGTCACTCCGCACGACGTCCATGATTGGGATGCCACCGAGCCGCCACTGCTGGTCGACACCACATGGGGAGGTCAACCGCGCAAGGTGCTCCTCCATGGCGACCGCAATGGATTCTTCTACGTTCTCGACCGGACCAACGGCAAGCTATTACTAGCCAAGCAATTCATCAAGAATCAGACGTGGACTCAGGGAATCGCGCCGGACGGACGTCCGCTGCCGCCCCCGAATCCACCCTCTCTGATCGATTGCCCGTCGGACGCCGCGAATTGGAATTCTGCGTCCTACAGCCCCGTCACCAGGCTAATCACGATCATGACCTTGGAACAGTGCCGCGCCCGGTCCAGTGCCGGAACCCGGCTTCTGCCAACGCCGCAAAAGTTCATGCGTGCCATCTCGATTGACACGGGGAAAGTGGAGTGGGAAGTCCCGATTACGGGCACGGTGCAGTCAAAATCGTGGCCGGGGATTCTCGGAACGTCCGGAGGGCTGGTTTTCTATTCGGACCCGAACGGAACCTTTGCCGCCGCCGACGAGAAAACAGGCCGGAATCTGTGGAGCTTCACCACGAACGTCCTGATGAAGGCGTCGCCCATGACGTTCGCCGTGGAAGGAAAACAGTACGTGGCAACCGTCGCAGGCCCGAATATTTTGGTTTTCGGCCTGCCCTGAACCAAGTGCCCTGAAACGAAAAAGCGGGACCGGATCTAAATCCGGTCCCGCTTTCCAAAAGCAGCACCCGGACCGCGTTCGCACAGCCCGGGTGCCGAAAATCAAAAGACTACTTCTTCTTGACCTGTTTCTGCTGACCGACGCGGACCTTGCTCATTGCCGCTTTGGCATCGGAGAAGGCTTTGTGGTCGTGCCGTGCTACAGCGTCCGCCAAGTAGGCATCGGCGTTGGCTTGGTTGGGCAGGACGGCCATGAGGGTGAAGTTGTCGTTGCACACCGGGCAAAAGGGCCGGTACCGCTTAACGTTGGGAATTGCCATAACAAAACGATGGTAACAAATCCATGCACGCCGCCGCATCTTTAGCTTCACAACCCTAACGCAGGTCCCATCCCGATCTTCTACCGTGGCGATTGAAGAATTGGCATCGGTGCTCGGTGCTCGGGCAGCACGGATACTGCTTCTCCGCCAAAGTTGCAGTCCCGATGGCGACTTCTTCTCCGCCCTTGACTTTTGCCCCCCAACCAGGTCAAACTCTAGTTCATCACTCAGCCAGGTGTGCTGACCGCCGGGACGCTCCGGACACCACCACCAAAGGTCTGTCTGATGTCATTCAAACCCGCCGCCGCCCTTGCCTTCCTAACCAGCCTCGCCACCGCCTTCTGCCTCCAAGGCCAAACGCCGTTCAACGACACCGCCAAGCTCCTCACCGAAGTCATCCGAGTCAACACTTCCAACCCTCCGGGCAATGAGGCGAAACTCGCGGCGCTCCTGAAAACCAAGTTTGAGCCCCTCGGCTTTCAAATCGATATCATCCCGACCCCCGACCCGCTGAAGTCCCACTTCATCGCCCGCCTCAAGGGCGATGGCTCCAAGAAGCCCATCCTCCTCGCCGCCCATGAAGACGTCGTCGGCGTCGAGCGCGAAAAATGGACCGTGGACCCCTTCGAGGGAGTCATCAAGGACGGCTATGTATTCGGTCGCGGTGCCATTGATTTCAAGGGCGGCCTCGCCGTCTTCGCCCAGGCCGCCATGCTCCTGGCCAAGAACAAGGTCCCGCTCTCCCGCGATGTGATCTTCCTGGCCGAGGTCGACGAGGAGGGCGGCCAGTACAACACCACTTGGCTAGCCAAGGACCACTTCGACAAGATCGACTGCGAATTCGCCCTCAACGAAGGCGGCTGGATCATCAAGAACCCCGACGGCAGCGTCCGCTACGTCAGCATCTCCACCGCCGACAAGTCCGGCGTTTCGCTCCTGGTCACCGCCAAGGGTACCTCGACCCATTCCTCCATGCCCCGTCCCGACAACGCCATCTTCACCCTCGCCAAGGCGATGTCGAAAATCGGTGACTACGACACCCAACCCAAGCTGATCGACAGCACCAAGGAATTCTTCAGCACCTTGGAGAAGACCAGCAAGCCGCCCATGTCCACCTACTTCCATGACTTGGTGGACGGCACCGACCCCGAAAAGGTCAAGATCGCAGACCGCGAGATCAGCAAGGACCCCCTCCTCCACGCCATCATGCGGAACACCATCGCGCCCGTGTTCCTGAATGCCGGCTTCCGGGGCAACGTGATTCCGGGATCCGCCGACGCCACACTCAACTTCCGCACAATCCCCGGCACCAACACGGAGGAACTGATCTCCGAAATGAAGGCCGTCATCAACGATCCGCGTGTTGACGTCACCAACGCCGGTGCCCGCGGCATGCCAGCCGGAACCAACCCGGCCGCCTACGCCGAATACATCAAGGCGGCCAGCCGCATGAAGCCGTCCACCAAGGATTCCGAGCTGTTCCGGGCCTTGGTCCAGCAGTCCAACGCAGTATTTCCGAACGTCCCCGTTACGACGTACCTCTTCCAGGCCGGAACCGACGCAGCCGCATGGCGCAGCCGGGGCATTCCGGTCTATGGGATCTATCCGTATCCCATCAGCGCGGAAGACCTTACGCGGATGCACGGCAACGACGAGCGCGTGAGTGTCGAAAGCCTCCAACAGGGCACCGACCTCATCTACAAGACGCTCGTTCAAGTCGCCGGCAAGTAAATCCAAAACAATCGAACGAGGAGAATCGAAAATGTTCAAGAAAACGGCGGCGCTCCTATTGGCGCTGGCGTCTGCGGCATTGGCCCAGCAGACCGGTATTGGTGGAAGATTGACAGACCCCTCCAGCGCCACTTTGGCGAACGGCGTGGTCACCTTGAAAGGGGAGGACGGCACCAAACTGCAGACCGTCACCAGCGCTGCCGGGACATACCAGTTCCCTACGCTCCGCGCCGGATCCTACCTGCTGCGGTTTGAAGCGCCGGGATTTGCGCCCGCCGAACGTACCCTTTCCGTTCTCGTCGGCCAGGTTGCGGCCGTGGATGTGACAATGCAGCTGGCCACCGCCAGTTCCTCGGTCGCCGTACTAGCGGAGGCCGCCGCGATTGATACGACGTCGTCGACCGTCGCCGGAGACGTCAGTCCCTCCGAAGTGGCGCGCGTGCCGGTGAACGGCCGCAACTACCTCCAGCTCGCCATGATGGTTCCCGGCATCACCAACAACACCGTGACCAATTCGCCGATGGGCGTCACCGGCGGCGGCAAAATGCAGATCAATGTCGATGGCCAGCAGGTTACCCAGAACTCGGCCAGCGATGGTTTCGGCGAACCCCAATACAGCCAGGATGCCATCGACCAGTTCCAGATCATCACCAACCGGTTCGATGCCACCCTCGGCCGCTCCTCCCGCATGCAGGTGAATGTGCAGACCAAGTCCGGCACCAACGCCTTCCACGGCAGCTTGTACGGCTATTTCCGCAACGATGCCTTCAATGCCGCCGATTCCGTTGCCCACCGCGTGCTCCCGTTTTCAGACCAGCAGTTCGGCGGCAGCTTCGGCGGACCGGTCAAGAAGGACAAGCTCTTCTTCTTCTTCGCGTATGAGGGAGAACGGCAGCCGACCACAATCGTGAATTCGCCCACCGGTTTCGGCGGCCAGGTCAATACCTTCGCCAACCAGTTGCGGACCGACAGCTACATCCTGCACGCCGATTGGGCCATCAGTCAAAAGCACCGCCTGTCGGTGCGCGCCACAGGCTACACATGGCATGTTCCGTTTAACAACGTGACCGGCAGCTCTTCCCCGACGCGTGCCACCGATTCCACCCGGACCAGCTACGCCACCCTCGGCACTTGGACCTGGACCGTGAATCCGTCTATCGTCAACGACGTCAAGGTCGGCCTGAACCATTTTGATTGGGAAAACGACCCGCTCATCACCAGCCCCGAATACCGGCTCCCGACCATCACCGTCGGTGCGCCCTACAACTATCCGCAGCAGCTGGGACAGGACACCTACCAATACCGCGATGATCTCTTCGTCCTGAAGGGCACCCACAGCATGCGGATCGGCTTCGACTACCTCCACAGCAAGTACTCCGGCAACTTCGGACAGAATGTCCGGGGAACCGTGCTTTCCTTCTCATCCGGCGTCAGTGCGCTGAACCTGGCAACCGTTTTCCCCAAGTGGGACGATCCCTCAACATGGAACGTCGCCGCGCTCGGGCCGTACGCAACCTCCTACACGCAGGGTTTCGGCAACTACCTCTACAGCCTGCCCACCAACGCCATTGCCTTCTGGTTCCAGGACGACTGGAAGATCACACCCCGGCTGACGCTGAACCTCGGCCTCCGGTACGACAACGATCTCGGCATCTTCAACCCCAATCTGACGCTCAAGAGCGGTGTCCAGACCCCGCACTACAACGACAATCTGCTGTTCCAGCCGCGCCTCGGTTTCGTTTGGGATCCCAAGGGCGACCGCAAGACCGTCATCCGCGGCGGCGCCGGCCTCTTCTACGCCGATATCCAAGCCAACCAGACCATCGACGACCAGATCTTCAACGGCCAGACCACCATCTCGCCCTCGGTTACCGGCACCGCTGCCAACCCCATCAACTTGGCGGCTCCGTTCGGCAGCGTTACCGCGGACCAGTTCCTCTCCGGCAAGGTTCCGGTTACCGCGCAGACGATCCAGCCCCTCGCGCCCGATGTCCACACTCCCTACTCGCTCCAGCTCAGCATCGGTGCCGAGCACCAGATCACCAAAACCTGGAGCTTCTCCGCCGACTTCGTCCACTGGCGCGTCTACCACGACTGGCTCCGGACCGATGCCAACCTTTTCTACAACCCGGCAACCGGTTACAACGTGAACCCCAGCACCGGCGGACGGCCCAACCCGGCCTTTGCAGGCATCCTGAACTTCACCACGCCCAAGGCCGCCGGCTCCATCTACAACGGTCTCCACGTCGGCGTCCAGCACCGCTTCAATAAGAACTTCTCGGCGTCGGCGGCGTACACGCTGGCGCACCTGAAGGACTCCACCACCACCCCTTTCTACTACCCGAACAACCAGTACAATCTAGCGGACGAATGGGCTGTTTCGCCGGACAACCAGCACAATACGCTGACCACAACGGCGTCCTACTCCCTCAAGTACGGGATTTCGCTCAGCGGGTCGTTCCACTACGGTTCCGGCCAGAACTTCCAGGTCACCGCCAACCAAAATCCGTTCAACGCCACCGGCGTCACGGACCGCCTGTTCACGGCATCCTCGGCCTACTACGGATCCGCCGCCAACATCAAGCCGGTGACCATCAACGGGGTTGCCTACAACTTGGTAGCCCGTGACTCGCTGGTGGGTAACAAGATTGCCCGCGTCGACATGCGACTTTCCAAAACCTTCACCCTGAAGGACAAGGTCAAGTTTGTGCCCATGTTCGAGGCATTCAATCTTCTGAACCACTCCAACTTCGGCAGCTATCAGACGGTTGTAAACTTGGCAACGTATGGCGCGGCCACCCAGAACTCTGACTTGGCCTTTGCGGCCCGCATGCTCCAATTCGCAGGCCGGATTGAGTTCTAGCATGCGTTTGGGTTTGTTCTTTCTGGCAGGTGCCCTCGCGCTGGCGGCGGCACCCACGCCTTCAGGATGGTTGGACAAGGTTGCTCCAATTCTCACCGCTGCGGAGCGGAAGACCTATATTGCCCTTCCCGTCGGCGACCGCCGGAAATTTGAAGATGACTTCTGGGCGACAAGGACCATAACTCCCGAAGAGTATTACCGCCGCTTGAACCACGTGGATTCCATGTGGGGGGCGGGGAAGACGGGGTCGGGTGCCAACACCGACCCCGGTCGCGTCTATCTGGCACTCGGAAGCCCCACCCGTGTCACCCGCCTGCCGTCATCGCGGACCTTCGTCCCCTTGGAAATCTGGTACTACGACGCGGTTCCGGGCGTAATCTTGTCCGAACTGCGCCTTTTGTTTTTCCGCCCCAACAGCATGGGCCTGCCGAAACTCTACTCGCCCGAAGTCGATACCATCCGCGCCCTTCTGGTGCCGCAGTCGGCAACGGTGCATGCGTTCGGACCGAATGAGAGCTTGAAGGAATCGGACGTGCGCCGTGTGCTGAAGACCGGTCCCGGAGAGGACGAGGTGATTACGGCTTCCGCCGGGGTGGCCTCCGGCATCAAGGGTACGGGAAACCAGGAGATTCTGGCGATGGTGGCGTCTCCCGAGACCCTCTTGCAGCGTAGTCTCAAGACCAAGGTCACCGCGCGCCTGCTCGCGACCCGCGCCCAGATGGATACCGTGATCACCGCGTCGCCGTTCGGCGGCCGCCAGGTGGACCTGCGGTTCCGCGCAACCGCCGCCAACGAAATTCGCGTGGAAATTCTTGCCGGGGACCTCCCGCTGGTTCAAAACAAGGTTGAACTGGGTCTTGGTACCGCCAAGGCCGTGGAATACAGTCACCGCGTGGATCTGCTGCCCGGCCGTTACCAGTTTGTATTCACCGCCGATGGTGCCAGTTCGATATTTCCGCTGGAGATCGCCGAGCGTCCTGCCATGGGCGAAATTGTACGCGCCGACACCTTGCCCGACTCGACCCGCAGCCCGTTCGTATTTGAAGCGCAACGGTATGATCTCGATTCCGAAGGCCGCTACGGATTGGTCGCCCTTGGCCAGCCCGCAAAAGTTTCCTGGATGCTCCGCAAGGGTAGCCAGGTCGTCTGGCGCACCAGCACGGACTCCAAGGAAATCGCCGTGGTCGAATTGCCCTCCACCTTGCCACCGGGCGAATACCGCTTGGAAGCGGTCGCCGGGAACGAATCCAAAGCGATGACTTATATGGTCCGCAACCGCAAGGACGAACCCCGGACCCCTCCCACGGCCATCTCCTACAATGCCAATCTGGCCCCCGCGATGCGGTACGCATTCCTCGGACGGCAGCTCGTCGGCGCAGGCCGGTTATCTGAGGCCCGAAAAGCTTTGGAAGCATCCCTTTCGCAGGGTAGAAGCGCAGACGCGGCAGTGACCATCGCCCGCGTCGATGCCCTCGAAGGCAACTTGGATGCCGCCCGTGACAGAATTCGAAACGTGATTGCGTCCAATCCCAACGATTTTGAGGCGCTGTCGGTTTACGCCTATATCGAAACCCGCTTTCAGGACTACGCCGTCGCCGCGCAGCTCTACCGGCGCGCACTCGAAGTCCAGGATTCCCCGGCGGTCCGTGCCGCCCTCGCCAATCTACCCACCACCACCGGACGCTGAACCATGAAACCCATCCGCATCGCGATCCTAACACTCGTTTCGGCACTCCTGCTGGTTTCCCAGAGCCGCCGCTCCTATCCGCCGGACCGGATCTGGTGGGGTGCCAACCAGTCGGGCACCCTCCCGGCCACCGAGGATTACGACAACGCCGACGGCATGGTCGGGATCATCAACGCGGACGGGGCCGTCAATCCGGTGGGCCACGCGTTTTTCGAAGCTTTGGGTACCAACGGGCGCGCCTGCATCACCTGCCACCAGCCGTCCAACGCCATGAGCGTTTCGGTCGAGGCCATCCAAGGCCGTTGGCGCGAAACCGGCGGTACGGATCCGGTTTTTGCCGCGATTGACGGCTCCGACTGCCCCAGCCTCCCGCAGGACAAGGCGTCGTCCCACTCCTTGCTGCTCAACCGGGGACTGTTCCGTATCAATGCCGCTTGGCCACCCAAGGGCGTGGCACCAGACTTCCAGCTGGAAGTCGTCCGTGACCCCACAGGCTGCAACTTGGACCCCAAATATGGTCTGAAAGGCGCTGCCGCCATGGTGTCCGTGTTCCGGCGCCCCCGCGCCGCCGCCAATCTGACGCATTTGACCACCGGCGTCGATGGCGAACCCTCCGGCATCCTGCTGATGGCCGACGGTCGCGAGGCGAGTCTCAAGACCCAGGCGCTGGGCGCAATTCTGGGACATGAACAGGCCGACCACCAGCCGACCAAGCAGCAGTTGGAGCAGATTGTAGCTTTCGAAAGCCGTATTTCCGCGTCGCAGAGTGCCGACATCCGTGGTGGAATGCTCACCGAGCCCAACGCACCCGCATTCCTCGGACCGGAGCGTGTCGCAGGTAAGATCGCGCCCCTCCCCGGTTGGGAACAGCATGTGGGCCCCGAGTTGGCCCAGTTGCAGAAGGATTTCCGTGCCTCCGTCGCGCGTGGCAGCCAAGTCTTCTTCCGTGGGAAGAATTCCTGCGTCAGCTGCCACAATCAGGCCAAGGGCGCGGTCCCGATGGACATCGGAACGGTGAATTTGCCGTCGCCCGCCACCGACTCCCCGATGCCCGTCTTCAAGGCTTCCTGCAAGGATGGTCGGATTGTGTACACACAGGACCCCGGTCGGGCTCTGGTGACTGGCAAATGCTCGGACATCGGAGCCATCGTGATGCAGCAACTGCACGGCTTGGCCTCGCGGGCACCTTATTTCTCCAACGGCTCCGCAGCAACGCTGGCCGACGTTGTGGATTTCTACAACAAGCGCTACGCCGCCGGGTACACGGAACAGGAAAAGCGGGACTTGGTGAATTTCCTCAAGGTGCTGTGATCCTACGCCCGAATAAACCAGTCAGCAAAAATACCCAAGCCGCCCCCAACGCCACGCCGCTGGCCACATCCGTCAAATAGTGCACGCCCAAATACACCCTGGACGCGGCCACGGCTAAGATGACGGCCGCAGCCCCGGCAAACACTGCGCTACGGTCCGCACTCCGACGCAAGTGCCGCGCGGCTAGAATTGCAAGGGTCAGATACAGGGCCGTACTCGATGCCGAGTGCCCGCTGGGATAGGAGAATCCCGTCGCTGTGACCAGTTGCTGCGCAACCGCCGGACGGACCCGCTCCACCAACAGCTTCGTGCCCAATGTGAGCATCCCGGCACCCGCCGACGATGCCAGGAGTTGGAGTGCCCCGATCCGGTCCCCCATCCGGATCAGGATCGCGAGAGCCAGAACCGTGAGCAGGGTGACGATGGTCACCGACCCCAATGAGGTGATGTCCACAGCCGCAATCGTTAGCCATGGATTGCGGGCCTTGGCCACCTCCCGGAGAATGGAGCTGTCGCCTCTGCCGAGTTCTCCCTCGATTAATTCGCGGGTTATCCTGAGGAACACCCCAAGTGCCAAAGCTGCGGCACCCAGCCAGACGAAGGTGGCTTTCGTTCTCACTCATCCCACCGCCGCTTCTTCGCGACCTGTCTTGCGGCATAAGTTGGGAACGCGCGGAATCGGCTCACGAAGGTCTTGTCCGAAGTTTTGTTTGACCACGCTAGATGTTATCCCATTCCAACCGCCGGTGCCATTTTGCGGGGTTGGAGTTTGTTGGCGTGGGAGTTGTCGGCAATGGTCTCGTCTTCGGCGAGTTGGAGGCGAAGATTCCCTCCTACATGGATTGGAAGTGATCGAGGCTCCCGTAGCCGTCGGCGATGAGGGAGGCGAGCTGGATTTCCTCGGGTCCCTCGGGTTTCAGGGACGCGGTGATGGATTTGACGTGGTCGCGGTAGAGGTCGAGGTCCTGGGAAGGCACCACGACCGTGCGCCCGGTGAGGCCGTGGCGGAGGGCGTTGGCCCGGTTTGCGGCGATTTGCTTGGGTGTGGGCATGGGTGTGGCTCCGGGACTGGTGTAGCACGGGGCCGTGGAAAAAGGGGTGCCGCGGGTGGCCGGATTTGCTGTTAAGCTATTGGCCATGTTTGGTTTGCGGATATTTTCACGAACTGTGACGGTGTTGGTGGGGCTGACGCTCTCCGTAGTGTCGTCAGCTCGGGCGCAACACTACAACCTCGGAGGTCCCTGCGCGGACGCCGTGCCCGGTCCGGGCTCGAAGTTCCGCGAGATCGTGGATGCCGAGAAACGTGCGGACTGGAACTTGGTGGTCGAACTGGAGAAGGCCAGTGTGCGGGAGGCCTGCGGCATGGAATTCCGGTGGCAGCAGCTTGGCACGGCACTGGCGAAAGCCAATCGTCCGGCGGAAGCCATCCAAGTGCTCGAGGAAATGGAGGCTCGGGGATTCGAGCTCAACCCATCGCCAGGGATGTTGTCACCGGAGCTGTTGGCACTGATGGGGACTCCGGCGTTCCAAGGCACCCCGGCGGGTCAGCGCATTGGGGAACTGAGGCGGATTTCCGATAACCGCAGGGCTGTATTTTTGGAACAGCTGGAACAAATGCCGGCGGGCCAAAAACCTCCCAAGGACTACGTCGCGAAGGGTGCATGCCCGTTCGAGTGTTGCCAGTACCGCGAGTGGACGGTTGAAAAATCCACCGTGCTTTATGCCGAACCCGGAAGCAGGAAAGCAGTGGGGACGGCGGCAAAGGGGACTCGGGTGCGGGGACTCACGGGTGAAGTACATCTGACCCCGGAGCCGGTGGGGGTGGTGTTTGACGGCGAGTTTCGGGCAGGAACGATTGTATTCCTCCTGGACTACATGGG
>CAIYDY010000026.1 GCA_903925015.1 uncultured Acidobacteriia bacterium | reverse complement strand
TGGGTGCCGAGGGCGACCGGCTGACTGGAAGTTTGCCGTTCGAGACTTCCGGCGGAATTGAGAAGCTGTTGGCCCGCGTGCTGCCGCCTGACGACAGCGCAATTCAGTTTTCACAGGGTGGGGTGGGGCTGAGCCGCGACTTGGAGAAAACGACGGCGGAACTGTTTGACCGCTACGTGGAACGCTACACGCACGGGAGCGAATCCAAGGGGCGGGATGACGAGGAGATCTGGCGCACTTTCCGGAAGCCTTTGGAGCAGCGGCATGTTACCTCGCGTTTGGAGCCCAAGCGCATTGTTGCTCCCGACTATGAGTACGAGTTCCAGCGGGCGTGGAGGAACGGGGTTTGGCATTTGTACGAGCCCGTATCCTTCGATATGGCAAACGGGAGCGAAATTGTGGAGAAGGCGAACCGGTGGCTGGGCCGGGCCACCAGTTTGAATGACAGCGCGGAGCCGTTCCAGCTTCACCTGTTGATCGGGGAACCGGGCAATTCCGACCTACAGGTTCCGTTTGAAAAGGCCCAGAACATTTTGCGAAAAATGCCGGGGCGAGCGATTCTGGTCCGGGAGAGCGATGCTGAAGGCTTTGCGCAGGAAATCGGGCGGGAGATGGAGGCGCACTCCAAGGTTGGGTAGGTTGGTTGGCGGCATTGGCAACTGTCGCAGATGACCAATTCAACGATGACGGGTAGTGCCGGGTCAAGGCGCTTGCTTGGTTGGTCCCCGGTTTGGGATGTTCAAGATCGGGGCAGGTGGATTGGTTGGAGGTGTTGCCGCAACCAAGATCGAGTCAGCTTCGACCAACGTTGCCGCACCCGGCTCGAGTGCAGCATCGGTGCGGCGGTGAGTGCGGACCGGTATGCGCTGCAATCGCTGGACCTGATGCGGGACGGCAAGTATTCAGCGATGCGTAAATTGGCCGTGGTTTCGAGCCCGGACAAATGGAAGGTGCGCAATCTGGCTGTGGTGCGGAAGTTCGCGGACGAGATTGCGGAGGACATGGAGGCTGTGCCGATGTTCCAGAGCCAGGGTATTGCGCAGGCGCTGACGGCATTGAGGGCCGCGTAGGCGGGAGCGGCGGGTACTGTTGAACGCGACGGGATCGACCATCAGGTGACTTGCGATTTGGGCCGTCCCTTGCCATGCTAATGGTATGACGCTGAGAATTGACAGTGCCGGTCGGATCGCGGTTCCGAAGACCCTTCGGGACCGTTTGGGACTGCGTGCCGGGATGGATCTGGAGATCAGCGAAACGAGCGAGGGTCTGACTCTAACGTTTCGATCCGCCGAGCGGGTGATTGCGCCATTGCCCGGTGGCACTCGAAGTGAAAAGGGGGACGATCCCTCCATGGTTCTGGATGGAGGCTTCTGGGTACATCGGGGCAAGGCCCCTGATGGATTCGATTGGAATGAGTTGACGGAGGGTGTGCGGGATCAGCGGCACAGGGAGGTCGGGGCTTTCTGAAGCTCTTTTTCGACACGTCGGTGTTGGTAGCTGCATCTTCCACAGCCCATCCGCACCATCCACCGGCATTGGCCGCATTGAAATCCCTCGTCGGCGTGAGGAATAGCGGGTGGATGTCGCAGCACTCCCTCGCGGAGACTTATGCGATTTTGACAAGCGCGCCGCTTACGCCCCGAATTCAACCTGCGGAGGCTCTGCTGATTATCGAGCGGAACATTCTGCCCATCGTTGGCATCGCCGAGTTGAACGCGGAGGACTACCAAGACGTGGTGCGGCGAATGGCTGCAAACGGTTGGCGAAGCGGTCGGATCTACGATGCACTGCATCTACAGTGCGCGGAGAACATCGGGGCCGAGCGCATTCACACGTTCAACGTAAAGGAGTTCCAGCAGCTTGCGCCCCATTTGGCTGATCGCATTTGCGCTCCGACCGGCTACTGATTGGGTCGCGGCGGCGCTAGACTGCTGGACTGTTGCTGCCCCTGATCCACCTTGCCGGGTTTGCACCGTATCGCCCCAATGGCGGTGCGCGGGGCATATGATGAAGTCTTGCCGGACGATCTTGCATGAGCACTGCACGTCACATGATCGCGTTGTTGCGGAGCCATGTGGATGGCGACGACGGGGAATTCCTGTCCGTCGCGATGCAGGCTGCGGCGCACGAGGCTAGGCTTGGGCATGCGTCGGTGGCGACGCAGCCTCTGAGAAATGAGCGGACGACCTAGCGGCGGCGGACGCGGGTTTCCAGCCCCATCCGAGCCGCGCTCGCCGCCGCTCGTCCGCTCTCCTTAAACAGCGCACGTCCAGCCGCCCCGGGCTGTTTCTGGTACTTGTTCGACTTGCCCACGCGGCTCGTGCGCTAAAGGACTTGATCGATGAGGCGAAAAGGCGGAACTCGGCGGTGGAAGCCGTCCGGGCCAGTTGATCGTGATCGAGCCGCCCGGCGAACTGGCCAATACGCTTCAGGCACTCGCGGACGACTTGGCCGCGATCAGTTTCCCCCACACCCGATGCCGTGCCACGCGCGGCCCGTCCGCTCTTGTCGGTGCAGACACCGACAGTCCACTTGGCCGACATGGCTTTGCCGGAGGTGCTGGCGGGCCGGTTGAACCGGGTCCTGTTGGAGCATCGGCAACAGAAGAAGCTGCGGGAACATGGGTTGAGTCCACGGAGGAAGATGCTGTTCATCGGGCCTCCGGGAACGGGCAAGACCATGACTGCGTCCGCGCTGGCGGGCGAATTGAGATTGCCGCTGTTCACGATTCTGCTGGAAGGCCTGATCACGAAGTTCATGGGGGAGACGGCGGCAAAGCTGAAAGCTGTGTTCGAAGCCATCCGGCAGACGCCGGGGGTTTACCTGTTTGACGAATTTGACGCGCTGGGGGCGCATCGGACCCAGTCGAACGATGTGGGCGAGATCCGGCGGGTGTTGAACTCGTTCCTGCAACTGCTGGAAAAGGACGAATCCAAGAGCCTGATTGTGGCCGCGACCAATCACCCGGAATTGCTGGACCGGGCGCTGTTCCGCCGGTTCGACGATGTGGTGGAGTACGAGTTGCCGGACGCGAAGGTGGGTCGGGAGATCCTGTTGCGGAAGCTGGCGATGTTCGAAACGGGGGGCGTGGACTGGCCGTCGGTTTTGCCCACGATTGCCGAGTTGAGCCATGCGGACCTGTCGAGGGTGGCGGAAGAGGCGGCCAAGATGGCGGTGCTGGATGGTTCGACGCGGATTACGACCGGGGGGCTGGTTGCCGCGATTGGCGAGCGCAGGGCGGCGGCGCGGTAGATTGGCGCTGGCGAACCATTTTGATTGCAATGGTACGCCGCAGGCGAATTCGTGTTTCAGTCGACGGGGCGATTCACAAATACGGAAGCCCATCGTACGGTCATACGACCGTGTGATATCGTACAATCATGCAGCAGTTTGAAGCAGAAATTGCAAAAGCTTTTCTCCTATTTCGACTAGATTGGTTCGTAGGCGAGGCTATTAAGCACTCGCAAGCTGAAGGCAAGGCTGACTATAAATGGGGCGGTCTCTACACCTTCGACCGGCGTTCGTTTGGATTGCCGGAACCGCCGGATGGAATCAAGCACGTTATAGACAGCCTTCAGGCTCCTACTTGGTTGGCTTACGCGAATCAAGTTAAGGATGTGGTCAACGAGCAAAATGGGCGACTGATCTTCACGCTGCTCATCGCAGCATTTGAAGGCAGACTTGACCGGCTAGGCTTCAGCGATAGAGATATGCTTGGCGCGAAGGTTCAGAAGATTCATGACACTGAGCGACAACGAGGGAGTCCTACTCACCCAATGATTGAGGGCGGTATTCTGGAAATTCTCAACAGGCGTAACGATCTTGTGCATGCGAACGGCCTCGTTCGGGAAGTCTCTACAGATAAGCATCTCAAAATCGAGCAAAGCTGGTGGATCACGCATCATGGCTGGCCGACACAGGGAACACAACACAAATTCGACTTGGAATACCTTTATAACGCCGCCAACGTCCTGTTGTTCTACGGCAAGAACATCTAGCTTTCAGCCAAGGATACCTTTTCGAAACGGTCGGTTCTACAGAAAAAAGCGAGAACGGAGAGCCATAACCGGTCCTCCGGCTAGCGGTTGGCCGGAGGTGTTGCTCTCTTCTTCAGTTGGCCGACAAATTCGAGTCCGGTTTGCAGGCCCGCAGTCAGGTTGTGATCCGGGGAGAGGGAAATGGCCCGGCGAAAGTCGGTCTCCGCAGACGCAAGGTAGCGGCGACTGGATTCCCACGCTCGTTTCCTCGTCTGGCCCGGCAATTCGCGGTTCTTGCCGGTTTGTATGCAGAGCTTGGCGAGGCCGATCAGGGTGTTGCCCCGGATCCGGAGCAACCAGGGATTCTCCCTCAATTCGGGGTGGAGGTGGAACTGGCGGTCGAGAAAGTCGAGAGCCTCGGACTCGGCACCGGAACGGCTCAACCCAACCGCAACCTGACGGATTTCCTGTTCGGCGACACCCCTGCTGGCGGCCCGCAGGTAGAGGTCCTTTGCGACCGCGTGATTCTCGGACAAGGCGGCGTCCGATGAAAACACGTCGGCGAACTGCGCTAGGAGTTGTGGCGGCAGATTGTCCAAGTGGTTCTCCAACTGCTTCAAGAGTTGGAGGAGTGGAGCGGGGGCATTGAGCGCTCGCTGGACTTCCGCAAAAAGCTGGAGTGTCCGGACATTGAGGAGATCCTGGGCCAGAAGTGCATCCAAAGACTGCCGGGCGCGTTCAAACTCTCCCAGGGAGATGGCCTCCTCGATGAGCCGGTGCTCACGAGCGAGGGAGTGCCGGGGATGGGAGGGAAGGACGCAGGTGACGCGCACTTCATTGACATCGAACCGGGGTGCCGGGCAGCCTTCCTCGCGCATGGACCGGATGATGGTGGGAATACCCTGACCCTCGGCCTGTGCCAGTTGCAGCCGGTTGAGAAACCACGCCAAGCTCTGGTTGCGCCATTTGGGGATGGCACGGCCGGAGCGAAACTCGTCCACCGAAATGCCGGTCGGGAGAGAGCCTGGCGAGAGAATCTCGATCCGGTCGGAGAAGACAGTGACCCGGGTTGGCTCGACAATTTCGTAATCCCTGTGCGCGAGCGCATTGACCATGGCTTCGTGGAGAGCTTGGGGCGGGTATTTTACGGCATTGGGCGCTGAGCGGTTGGTCTTGTCGTAGGCGACGTAGGATTGGACATCCAGCAGTTCCACCAGTCGCCGGGCCTGGGCCACGATGGTGCCGGCGAGTTCGTGACGCTCCGCATGTGGTTCGGATCGATCAGAACCCTGATAGATAGAGAAAAGCGCGTATGCGCCCGGAATGTTGTTCTGTAGGGTGCGGCCGAACAGCAGCAGGGCGAAATTCCTCGGCCGCAAGATGCCGGTGAGCGGTTCGCGGATGAATAGTGGAGGGACAAAAGGACTGAGGGTCTTTGTGTCCGACAGGTATTCCTCGATGCCACGGTCGATATGGAACACGTTCATGCGCTGAAGGGCATCGCGCAGCGCCAGCAGGTCGAGATCCTCAATGGTAGCGGTGGAGCAGGCCCGGCGATCCCATTCCTCAGACACACCTTTGCGAACCAGGAGTTCCCTGAGAATGCCGTTGCGCGCCTCGCGGGTTTCGCGGCTGATCCGGACATAGTAGCCCGAACTTTCGCGGGATCGGAAGATGTGGGCTGTACGGGTGGCGGGCATGATGAACACGAGAACGCGCCGTTCCGGATCCGGGGTGGGAAGTTCCTGGACTGTGGGCGTGATGGGCGGGGACACCCGCTCGCGACACGCGGTGAGAACCCGACCTTCCACTTCCTTCAACCTGGCGGCTGTCAGGCCAACGAGGGAGAGCTCTGGAAACCCATGGGGGCCCTTCTGCTCTTTGGCACCGCAAACGACGTAGCCTCCGCCCAAATTGGCCCAATCGTTGGCAAAGGCCGAAAGCGTCCTCACAACATCGTCGGCGTCCGCAACGTTCTCTTTCCACTCGACTTGCTCGCTTTCCCTGACGGAGAGCTGGATTAGATCAATTTGATCGGGCATGGCAAGAGGTCGTTCGGACGGTGCGTCCGTAATGGCGGGCATCCTATCGCCCCTAGACCTAGTATCACATCTGGAGTGCCGACATGTGTGATGGTGAGACCGAGGGGTGACTTCGACACGACAGTTGCTGAGAGAATGGCTGGGATGAGTACCCTGCACCGGGAAATCCATTTTGAAGACGAGATTTGCGGGTATTTGTCGGGAGACGGGTGGCTTTATGCTCCGGGGGACTCGGCGGGGTACGACCGGGAACTGGCGCTTTTCCCGACGGATGTGATTGCTTGGCTGGAACACACGCAGCAGGGTAGTTGGCGGACGCTGGTGAAAAGCCATGGGGCGAGGGCGGGCGAGGTGGTGCTGCGTCGGTTGCGGGAGGTGCTGAACCAGCGGGGGACGGTGGATGTGCTGCGCCACGGGATGGAATTGATCGGGCTGCGGCAACCGCTGGCGATGGCACAGTTCCAACCGGCGCTGGCGATGAACGCCGAACTGCAGGCGCGGTACGGGGCGAACCGGTTGCGGGTGGTCCGGCAGGTGCGGTATTCCGTGCACAACGATAATGCGTTGGACCTGGTGTTGTTCCTGAACGGGATTCCGGTGGCCACTTGCGAGTTGAAGAGCGACTTCACGCAGTCGGTGGGGGATGCCGTGGACCAGTACCGGTTCGACCGCGACCCGAAGCCAAAACGCCAAGCGACTTCGGAACCGCTGTTGGGATTCCCGCACGGGGCGGTAGTGCATTTTGCGGTGAGCAATTCCGAAGTGATGATGGCGACGCAGTTGAAGGGGGTGGAAACGCGGTTTCTTCCATTCAACAAGGGCGACAACGGGGCTGCGGGGAATCCGCCGAATTTGCGGGGCGGGCACCGGACGGCCTATCTTTGGGAAGAGGTCTGGGAACGGTCGGGATGGCTGGAGATTCTGGGCCACTACGTGGTGGCACAGAAGGACACGCGGAAACAGATATCGAGGGTCATTTTCCCGCGTTACCACCAATTGGATGCGACACGGAAACTGATTGCGGCGGTGCTGGCGGAGGGGGCGGGCGGAAAGTATCTGATCCAGCATTCGGCGGGGTCGGGGAAAACGAACTCGATCGCGTGGTCGGCGCATTTTCTGGCGGATCTGCATACGGCGGGGCACGCGAAGGTGTTTGACACGGTGCTGGTGGTGAGCGACCGGACGGTGCTGGATGCGCAGTTGCAGGAGGCGATTTTCGACTTCAGCAGGACGGCGGGGGTGGTGGCGACGATCCAGGGGGAGTCGGCGAGCAAGAGCGGCGAGTTGGCGGCGGCGTTGGCGGGCGGGAAGAAGATTGTGGTGTGCACGATCCAGACGTTCCCGTTCGCGCTGAAAGCGGTGCAGGAGTTGGCTGCGACGCAGGGGAAGCGGTTCGCGGTGATCGCGGACGAGGCGCATTCGTCGCAGACGGGCGAGGCCGCTTCGAAGCTGAAGGAAGTACTCTCGGCGGAGGAATTGAGGGACCTCTCGGACGGCGGCGAGGTGGGGACGGAAGACATTCTGGCGGCACAGATGGCGGCGCGTTCGGCTGACAGCGGCATCACGTATGTGGCATTTACGGCGACACCGAAGGCGAAGACGCTGGAGCTGTTCGGTCGGCGGCCCGACCCACTGAGACCGGCGGCAAAAGACAATCTACCGGAGCCGTTCCACGTGTATTCGATGCGGCAGGCGATTGAAGAGGGCTTCATCCTGGATGTACTGCGGAACTATACACCGTACAAACTGGCGTTCCGGCTGGCGTATGAGGGCCGGGAGGTGGATGAGGAGGAGGTGGAGCGGTCGGCTGCGCTGAAAAAGCTGATGCAGTGGGTGCGGCTGCATGATTACAACATCTCCCAAAAGGTGCAGGTGGTGGTGGAGCACTACCGGGAGAAGGTTGCGCCGCTGCTGGGTGGACGGGCGAAGGCGATGGTTGTAGTGGCGAGCCGGTTGGAGGCGGTGCGGTGGCAGATCGCGATAGACAAGTACATCAGAGAGCGCGGGTACAAGTTCGCGACACTGGTGGCGTTTTCGGGTGAGGTGAAGGACGAGGAGTCGGGGCCGGAGCCGTTTGCGGAGACGAGCCGGACGATGAACCCGAATCTGCGGGGCCGGGACATCCGGGAGGCGTTTGCAACGGACGAATACGGGATTCTGTTGGTGGCGAACAAGTTCCAGACGGGGTTCGACCAGCCGCTGCTATGCGGGATGTACGTGGACAAACGGTTGGCGGGGATTACGGCGGTGCAGACGCTATCGAGGTTGAACCGGGCCTATGACGCGCCGGGTGTCAAGAAGGACACGACCTATGTGTTGGATTTCCAGAATGACCCGGCGGAGATTCTGAAGGCATTCCAGACTTATTACCAGACGGCGGCGTTGGAGGATGTGACGGACCCGAACATTGTCTTCGACCTGAGGATGAAGCTGGATGCGGCGGGGCACTACGACGATTTCGAGGTTGACCGGGTGGTGGGGGTGTTGATGAATCCGGGGTCGCGGCAAAGCGAACTGGCGGCGGCATTGGAGCCGGTGGCAGGGAGGCTGCTGCGACGGTTCCGGCTGGCCCAGGAGCGGTACCGGTTGGCGAAAACGCGGGGCGAGGCCGCGACCGCCGAGGCGGCCCATGCGGAGATGGAGCAATTGGAACTGTTCAAGGGGGATCTGGGGGCATTCCTACGGATGTATTCGTTCCTCTCGCAGATATTCGACTACGGAAATACGGCGATTGAGAAGCGGTTCCTGTTTTACAAGCAGTTGGTGCCGTTGCTGGAGTTCGGGAGGGAGCGCGAGGGAATAGACCTTTCGAAGGTCTTGCTGACGCACCACACGTTGCGGAACCAAGGCAAGCGGGATGTGGGAATGGATGCGGAAGAGCATCCGAAACTGAAGCCGCTGACGGAATCAGGTGGCGGGTCGGTTCAGGAGAAGGAAAAGGCGCTGCTGGCGGAGATCATTGGCCGGGTGAACGGGTTGTTCGAGGGGGAACTGACGGACGACGACCGGCTGGTGTATGTGAACCATGTGATCAAGGGAAAACTATTGGAGTCGTTGGTGCTGGCGCAACAGGCGGTAAACAACACGAAGGAGCAGTTTGCGAATTCGCCTGACCTATCGAACGAACTGCTGAACGCGATCATGGATGCGCTGGCGGCGCATGGCACGATGAGCCGGCAGGCGTTGGAATCGGAAAGGGTGCGGACTGGATTGCGGGAGATATTGCTGGGGCCGGGGCAGTTGTGGGAAGCGTTGCGGGAGCGGGCTGCGGCGTAGGCGGCGGGAGTTTGCTGGCTTCGGCGTATGGATACAACACGGCATTGTCGCTGACGAGCACGGCCTTGCCGAATGCGGCGACAGCGACGCAGACGTTTGATCCCGCGACGGCGCTGTTGCTGACGAGCAAGTCGGTGCACGGGGCTGTGACGAACTACTCGTATTCGTTCGGTCCGACGGTGGTGACGGCGGCGACGAACCAGCATTGGACGAAGGTGTACAAGGATGGGTTCGGACGGGATTTGCGGGTGGAGACGGGGACGGGGACGACCGTTGTTTCGCGGGTGGATTCGGTTTACGGGCCTTGCGCGTGCTCGCCATTGGGGAAATTGGTGCAGGTTTCGGCACCGTGAAAAATTCGGGGCAGGCGTCGGGGTCGCCGTGGTGGGGGCAGTCGTTCGGGTATGACGGGTTCGGGAATCTGGTGTCGAAGACGCCGACGGCTGGGCTCCAAGACCTTCGGGACGCGCCCGACGACGAGGGGCGGCCTCTGAACGAGGCACCGTTGGCGTGGTTGGACCGCGGTTTGGCCGAAACTGCGGCCAGCCGGGTTGAGTCCCTCAGAGACTACGAGTTTGAACGTGGCTTGTGATCGTCGAAGTCGCTATCTCCCGCGGGGCTGAAAAAGTTCTGGATCGCGTGGATCGCGTAACCGAGTATGAAAACGGCCCGTACCCGGTCATATGCCCTTCCTGGTCCCAGGTATAGGTCATTGAAGGTCTTACGGGCATGTGTGGAATCGCGGCGACCCGCGCCGTGGCTGATGCGGTCACGTTTTCGCTTCGGAGCTGCCGAACGGACTGAGCTGTACACTATGGCTATGGTGGTTGCACTTGAGAATATGGGGAGTTCGCGTGGTATCCAGATTCCGGACACCATTATCGAACAATTCGGTTTGGGCGAGCAGGTGGACATCCAAGTGGTCAATGGCGACTTGGTGATCACGAATGGCCGGAAGCCCCGCGAAGGCTGGGATGCCGCGTTCGAACGCGCTGGGTCTTCAGTCAACGACGAGTTGCTTCTGGAAAATCTGCCGCGAAACAGATTCGATCAAGAGGAATGGGATTGGTAGTTGCTTGGCCCCGCCTCGACGAGGTGTGGCTGGTTGCACTGGACCCCGTTGTCGGTTCCGAGATCATGAAAACGCGGCCTTGTTTGGTTGTGTCGCCCGATCAGGCTAACCGGCATCTCCAGACCGTGATTGTGGCTCCGCTGACATCTGCGGTACGTCTTTATCCGTCACGAGTTGATGTGGTATTTGCCGGGCGGCAAGGACAGGTTGCCTTGGATCAGCTCCGCACCGTTGATCGACAGCGGCTGGTTCATAGGCTGGGCACGATTGATCCGGCGACTGCGCAACGGGTCTCGTCAGTGCTGGTTGAAATGTTCAGGCGGTAGTGCGGTCTTGATAGGCTTGGATACTCGCCCGCTTACGGCAGGGACCGCGAGGAGAAATTTAATTGCTGGGGTGGGAGGGTCGTGCGTCCCCCCACATTTCCCGGAACACCCCTCTACTGCTTGATAATCTGGCCGTCCTTCTTCCGAACCTCGCCCCAACCGCCATTCAGCATCCCGCGCGGAGCCGGACCACTACTCGGAGCCCTACCCGAATCCCCCGAAACTTGGAACGGGAACTTCGCCGCGGCCTTCTCGTCGATCTCGATTCCCCAGCCCGGTTTCGTGCTCGGCCACAGGTACCCGTCCTCCATCACCGGCACGCCGTGGAACACCTCGCGCGTATTCGCGTTGAACGCCGAATACTCCTGCACGCCGAAGTTGTAACTCACCACGTCCAGCGTCACGTTGGCCATGTGGCCGATTGGCGACACGTCGCCCGGACCGTGCCATGCCGTCTTGACCCCGAACATCTCGCCCAGAATCGCTACTTTGCGGCAGGGCGTGAACCCGCCCGCCTGCGACACGTGGATGCGGATGTAATCGATCAGCCGCTCCTGGATCAGCGGTATCCATTCATGCGGGCTGTTGAACAACTCGCCCATCGCGATCGGCGTGGCGCACTGCTGGCGGATCTGCCGGAAATACGCGATGTCCTCGGGCGAGAGCGGGTCTTCCAAGAAGAACAACTTGAACTTTTCGGCGTCCTTGGCGAATTGCACCGCCTGGTTCGGAGTCACGCGCTCATGCACGTCGTGCAGGAGGTTGACCTCCTCGCCCAACTGCTTGCGGCACTCCTCGAACAGCTTCAGGGCACGCCGGATGTAGGGTTGGGATTCGAACACCGGACCCTCGCGCAAGCCCTGCACGGGGGGAACAGGCGTCCCGCCTCCGCGACCGCCCGCGCCATAGCCTTCATACCCCGGCGTGCCCACCTGCACACGGATGTTGCGGAACCCGGCTTCCATGAAGCCCTTGGCTTGGTCGATGCACTGCTGGTAGTCGTTGCCCGAGGCGTGCGTGTACGCATCGGCGGCCTCGCGGCACTTCCCGCCGACCAGATCGTACACCGGCATGTTCGCCATCCGGCCCTTGATGTCCCACAGCGCCTGGTCGACGCCGCTGATGGCGTTGTTCAGCACTGGACCGTTCTTCCAGTAGGAACTGTCGTAGCAAAGCTGCCAGGTGTCTTCGATCTTGTCCACCGGGTGGTTCAACAGCAGCGGCTTCAAGTACCGCTCGACCGCCGGCTTCACCAAATCCGCACGTTGGGTGAAGGTCGCGCAGCCGTAGCCGTAGAGTCCATCCTGGTCGGTGACAATTTTGACCACGGTCAGGCGCACGCCTGCCGGAGCGGTCTCGATCACTTGGATGTCCTTGATCTTGGGGCGCGAAAGACCTCGGACGGCTTTTTCGACCACGGTCTGGGCCTGCTGCTCCCTCGGCGTGGCAATTCCCGCCAATCCGGCGGCTGCGATCGACTTCAACAAGTTGCGGCGTTGCATTTGCTACCTCTCCCTGTCCTCGACAAGCGCTTTCAGCCTGGCCAGCTCGCCATCGATCTTGCGACCGCGCGCCACCAGCATGAGCACAAACAGCGTGATGATGATCCACCCCGCCGAGTACCCGTAGAACAAGAACGTCAGATTCGTAATGTCCATTTCGCTTGAGACCCCCTGATTCTATAACACGTCTTACTTGATATGCGACCGATGATTTAGCGGGCGTGCACTTCGCGCCGCAACGAGTCGATTTCACGCTGCGCCGTCTCCTGGTGGAGACGCACCAGCACCAGAGCAGCCGAAATCAGGAACATGGCGAGGATGCCGATTGCGAAGGGTCCGCGAAAAGCGGGAGCCATGCCGCCCGTCTCCAAAACCGGACCCGGATGCTGCGTGCGCACGTTCGGCAGGCGGATCGCCATCAGGACGAGCGGAATATCGGCATAGGCGAAGATCGCCACAATCGACGACATGGTGGCACGCTGCGTCGGCTCGGAAATCGCGGGCCGCACCAGCAGGTAGCCCATGTAGAGGAGGAAGCACATCAGCTGGCCTGTCATCCGGAGATCCCAAGCCCACCAGATTCCCCACTGGTTGCGGCCCCAGATGCTTCCGGTCACCAAGTTGAACAGTGTCAGCATGGCCCCGACCTCGACGCACGCCACCGTCACGGAATCGTAGATGAATTTCTTGGTGGCGAGAAACAGGATGGCGGTCACCAAGGCGATGGTGAAGAAGATGTCGGCGTTGATGGCTGCTGGAACGTGGACGAAGATGATTCGGTAAACCGCGCCTTGCATGGCCTCGTCGGGCAACTGGGTGAAAATCGTGTGCAGGTTGCCGATCATCACGACGGCGGCCAGCAACGCCAGAAGGTAGGTAGCTTTTTCACGCATGGTTTGTCCTCACACTATCAAAACGTATTCAATCAGATACACGGCGAGCGCGGTATAAATTGCGTCGAAGCCCACGAGAAGGCGCAGCGACGAGGCGTTGTCCCCGGCCAGCGATTCGCCCGCAAACAGAGCGGTCGTCGTGCCCATCGCGCCGATCAGCAAAGGGATCAGGACCGGATACAGCAGGACCGGCAGCATCAGTTCGCGCAGCCGGACGTTCACAGTCACCGCGCTGAAAGCCGTGCCAACCACGGTAATCCCCCACGTGGCCAGCAAGATCACCACCAGGAGTTGGGGAAAGTTCTGCATCCACCGGATGTTGTAGAACAGTCCGAAGACCGGCAGGGAAATCGCCTCGACGATCATCAGCAGGAAGAACGCAGAGACGGCCTTGCCGACAAACAACGACCAAGCCGGTGCGGGCGATGCCAGCAGAACATCGAGGCAATCGTTTGGCACCTCGCGGGCGAATCCGCGGTTGACGATCAGCGCCCCGGCAAAGGAATAAACCAGCCATAGGAGGCCGCCCGAGATGGCGTACAATTCTTCGCGCCCGAGGTCGAAGGCGAAACTGAACAGCACCAGGATCACGAGGGCGAACGATGCTGCCGCGTTGATCGATTCCTTGGTGCGAAGCTCGGTCCTAAGATCCTTGCGGGCAATGGCCCACGCCGCCTGGAGACCGCTCATGATTGCGCCCCGTAGGTACGATACAACCAGCCTGGATCCGTCAGCATTTCCGGTTCGCGTAGACCGGCATGAACGATCTGGCCGCGCTCCAACAATGCCACGTTCGTCGCCAACTCCATCGCTTCGCGGATCTGGTGGGTGGACATCACGATGGTGGCACCACCCGCCAGCGCATCCTGCAAGAGGGACTGCAGGACGGCAATCGCCTTGTCGTCGAGCGACGTGAACGGTTCGTCCAGGAGTAGGATTTCCGGCTTGTGCAGGAATGCCCTCGCCACAGCAAGGCGCTGACGCATGCCGCGGGAAAACTCACGGGCCATTCCGTCCTTCACCTTGGCCAAACCGACGCGCTCCAGAGCCTCCATGGCCGACCTGACGGGGCTCTCCACCCCGGCCAATTCGCCGAACAAAATCAGATTTTCCAGCGCGGAAAGATCGTCATACACGCCGATCCCGTGCCCGAGGTACCCAACCTTGCGGCGCGCCTCGGCTCCACGTGAATCATCGCCAAAGATCTTGACCTCGCCCTTGGTGGGACGCGAAAGGTTGGCCAGGATCCTCAACAGGGTTGTCTTCCCCGCCCCGTTGCGCCCGAGCAGTGCCAAGCACGAACCGGCCTCTACCGACAAATCCGCGCCCCTCAGCGCAGGATAATCGCCGAAGAACTTCCAGACCCGATCAGCCGCGACTGCCAGCATTTTTCCCGGGATTGCCCTTCCGGTATAGAATTACAAACCCGATCGCGAGCATGCCCAGAACGCTGCCGAGTACCCATTTGACCGCGCCCGCCGTCGTGAGAATGTCCGCTGAGCCGAGGACCATGCCGTAGAGCCTCGGCAGATTCATCGTCAAGGCCGGTTGCCCGTTCCCGTTCGAATCTCCGGGCGCGCCCGATTGTCCGGCAGCCTCGTTCAATGCTCCGGCACCCTCCACCGACATCTTGATCACATCGCCTTCCAAGCCCCAAATCGTGGCCTTCGTGCGGGGTTCCTGTCCCAAGCTCTTCAGGTTGTCGCCCGTGAACGTGACACCCACCGGGGCCACCAGCCGCGTCAAACCACCCTTGATCAGAATCTTGTTCTCAAACTCGCCGGGAGTCTTGAACGGCATCGACCAGGACAAATCCACCCGCGACTCGCCGGGTTTGATTGGAAAATCCAGCTTGAAGGTATTCGGCTTCGCGCCCGGATCCGGTGCCTTGCGCACGGCCAGACCGCCGGGAGCCGTTGTGTTTACTTCGACCTTGCCGCCAGCCGCAACCGGCAACGCGAACTGCATCGTGCCGCCATCGGGGTCATTCCAAGTCGTAGTGCCATCGTTCTTGAAGACGTAGCTCTCGCTAACTTGCAAAATGCCATCGGCACCCGGCTCCAACAGCACCATGTGCTGCTCCACCTTGGCGCCTCCCGGCTTTTTGGACGATTCGTAAACCGGAATTTCCACACCTGACGTCGGGCGTCCGGGCGGCAACATCTTGTTGTATTGAACCCCGCCGTACACAGCCTGCAGAAGAAGCGGTCCGGGAGGCCCCGCAGGGATCTCCTTGGTGATGGCGAACTTGCCAGCCGCGTCCGTCTTGACGCTATCGATGAACTGCGGACCCTGCTGGGTCGGCTGGAACAACGTAACCGTGGCTCCGGCCTGGGGCTTGCCTGAACTGGCGTTGGTAACCGTGCCGTCCACGGCTGCGGAGGCTAGGCCGGCGAAAAGCAATGCGGCACATAAGCTCTTCATTGCGCCACCGCCATCGGCTTGCCGCACTCGCCGCAAAACTTCAAGGACTTTTCGAACGACGCGCCGCAACTGGGACATGTATTTTTCTTCGGCTTGGCCGTCACAACTAGGGGAACAGGGACGACGGGCCCTTTCGCCGCAGCCATTTCAGCCTTGATCCGGTCGATTTCGGCGAGCACCCGTGCCAATTCCTTTTGGAGTTCCAGCTTGGTGGCTTGGTAGTCCTCGTCGGACAACTTGTCCAGCCGGTACTCGAATTGGAGGTCGCGCAGACCTTCGTAAATCGAAGCCTTCCGCTCATCCAAATGGCGGAAGGGTGAAACAGGGGTTGGCTCCGGGAGATCCTTGAGACGGATGAAAAGCAGGTAGCCGATCATACCGACCCCCAGCAGAGCTCCAATGATCAGGCTATAGTCCACGCTCAGTCGATTTCTTTCTCTATGGCTGCTTGGTACTTGGCCAAAATCGGGTCATTGTCCGGAGCTACAGGCCCTGCCGCAGGAACAAGCCGCTTGCCACCCAGCATCTTCTTCAAAACAAACATCACCAGCAGGCCACCCAACGCCAACGACAGGTAGGGCACGATCCAGAAGCTGGAGGTCGGATCCGGCCGGAAAATCTTCTGGCCGTACTCCTGGACGAACGCCGCGATCACCTGCTCGTCGCTCATTCCCGCCCGCTGCATTTTGTAGATCTTGGTCCGCGCCGGCTTGCAAAAATGGCACTGCCCGGACGACATGTTGCAGTCCACGTTTTCGTTGCAGGATCCGCACTGGCAACTCAGGTGGGTCCCGACCCTCTTGACGTCGTCGGATTCGATTTCGGATGCCGTCTGCGCCGCCGCGTGCGACAGAAACGCCGACAGAGCCAGCGCGAGCAATAGGAAACTACGCTTCAACCTGTGCATCCTGCTTCTTTCCAACCGGAACGGCAACCTGAACGCCACCGACAACTTCCGTCTTCGCGTATGCGCGGCCCACCTTGCTCGGCACCAGTGCGACCAAGGTGCCGCCAATTAGAACCAGAACACCGATCCAGATCCAGTCGACCAAGGGAAAAACATACGCTTGGAGCGTTGCCTTGTCACCGGTGCGGTTGGCGTAGTTGATATAGAGATCCTCGTTCAAACGGGTGCGCAGGGCAACGATCGCCGTAGCCTGCTGCGCCGCCTTGTAGAAGCGGCGGGTCGGTTCCAGTTGTCCCAGGTTCTCGCCGTTCTTGGACACGTCCAAAATCGCTGTTTCCCATTGGTAATTGGGCGTATCGCCCTCGGTCAAGTCGAGAACCTTCAGCGAATAGGCCCCCACCTTGAGCACGGCACCCTTGGCCACTTCCCCAACCGTCGTCTGGTTGAACGGGTGGCCACTATAGCCGATGAACATCAGCACGATGCCCATGTGAACCAGATAACCCCCGTAGCGGCGCGTGTTGCGGTGCGTGAGTTCAACCACTGCCGGGATGAATCCAATGTGCATCTTTTCGTTGATGGCATTGGCGCCGCGGAAGAATTCCAGGATGATCGTGGCGGCCACAAAGAAGCACAGACTCAGTGAAATGATGGAATACGGGTAGCGCATGCCGCCAATCAGGAGAGCTGCCGCGACGATCATCATGCCGATACCGGGCAATTGGAAGTTCTTGCGCAGGCTGTCTATCGATGTCCGTCTCCAGGCAAACAGCGGTCCGACCCCGGTTAGAAATAACAAACCCAGCCCGATCGGCACCATCAGACGGTTGAACCAGACTGCGTCGAGGCTGATCTTTTCGTTGGAAAGCTTCTCGGTGATCACCGGGAAGAGGGTGCCCCACAGGACGGCAAAACAGCTCGCCAGCAGGATCAAGTTGTTGAAGAGGAAGCTCGACTCGCGCGAGATCACGCTCTCCAACTCCGACTCGCTCTTCAGGTAATCCAAGCGGTTGATGATCAACCACACCGTTGCGGCGATGCCGATCGCCAGGAATGACACGAAATACTTGCCGATGGGCGACTCCGCAAATGCGTGCACCGAACTCACAATCCCGGAGCGGGTCAGGAAGGTGCCGAAGATGCAGAGGAAGAAGGTAGTGGCGA
>CAIYDY010000025.1 GCA_903925015.1 uncultured Acidobacteriia bacterium | reverse complement strand
GACTGGATCGGCTCGCACACGCGGGCGTTCGCCTTTTTCGGTGGCGTGTCGGCGATGGTGGTGTCGGACAATCTCAAGTCCGGCATCACCAAGGCGTGCTTCTACGAGCCGGCGGTGAATCGCAGCTACGCCGAGATGGCGGCCCACTACGACACAGCCATTGTGCCGGCGCGCCCCAGGAAGCCGCGCGACAAGGCGAAGGTGGAGGCGGCGGTGCTGCTGGCGACGCGGTGGATCATCGCCAAGATCCGGAACCGGCAATTCTTCTCGCTCGCCGAGTTGAATGATGCGGTCCGTGACTGCGTAACGACGTTGAACGAGCGCGCATCACGGCATCTGGGGGCGAGCCGGCGGGCGTTGTTCGATGACGTGGAACGATCGGCGCTGAAGCCGCTGCCGGCCGAGCCCTACGTCTACGCCGCATGGAAGCAATGCCGCGCCGGGCTCGACTACCACGTCGAGGTCGAGAAGCACTACTACTCGGTGCCATACACACTGCTGCGCGAGACGATGTGGGCACGGATCACGGCCCGCACGGTCGAGGTGTTCCACCACGGCAAGCGCGTCGCCGCTCACGTGCGCTCGTCATCCAATCGCAAGCACACGACGGTGCGCGAGCACATGCCATCGAGCCATCAGCGCTACGCCGACTGGACGCCGGAGCGAATCAAGCGGCAGGCCGACGAGACCGGCCCCAAGACCTCCGCGCTCATCGAGATCATCCTGCGCGAGCGGACGCACCCGGAGCAGGGCTTCCGCGCCTCGGTCGGCATTCTGCGGCACGCCAAGACCTTCGGTCGCGAGCGGCTCGAAGCCGCCTGTGACCGCGCGCTGGAGATCGGCGCGCGCTCCTACACGTCAGTCACATCGATCCTGAAGACCAACCTCGATCGCAAGCGGCCCGCACCTGCCACGGACGGGCCGGCGATAACGCACACCAACATCCGTGGCCCACGTTACTTCCACTGAGGAGAATACACGCAATGCTGACGCATCCCACCATCGACCAACTGAGAGCGTTGAAGCTCGACGGCATGGCCGACGCCTTCGTCGACCTGCAAGCGCAGGACAGAGCCAAGGATCTGGATCACGCCGAATGGCTGGCGCTGCTGCTCGACCGAGAGGCGGCCAACCGCAACACCAAGCGCTTCCAGAGCCGGCTACGCAGCGCCAAGCTGCGTCACGGCCAAGCGTCGATCGAGGACGTCGACTACCGTACGTCGCGCCGACTCGACAAAGCTCTGTTCCAGCAGCTCGCCGCCGGCCGCTGGATCGCCGAGCACCGCAATCTGCTCGTCACGGGGCCGTGCGGCGTCGGCAAGTCGTGGTTGTCGTGCGCACTCGCGCAGAAAGCCTGCCGTGATGGCTATACGGTGCACTACGCGCGCGTGCCGCGGCTCTTCGCCGACCTTGAGTTGGCCCACGGCGACGGCCGCTTCGCACGTCTGTTCCGCACGCTGGTGAAGGCCGATCTCCTGATCCTCGACGACTGGGGTCCGGACCGGCTCACCGCCAATCAGCGGCGCGATCTGATGGAGATCGTCGAGGATCGTTACGGCCGGAGTTCGACGCTCATCACCAGCCAGCTGCCGACCGACACGTGGCACGAAGTGATCGGCGAGCCGACCTTCGCCGACGCCATCCTCGATCGCATCGTCCACAACGCCTACCGCCTCGCGCTCGACGGCCCGTCGATGCGAAAGATCCAGGCCGCCGAGCTCGAAGCTGCGGTGTCGGTCGTGGACACGACGAGCAGCACAAGTGCGACGACAGCGAAAGGAGCCAAGAAATGACCACCGCATT
Organism: uncultured Acidobacteriia bacterium; assembly: GCA_903925015.1. Lineage (GTDB taxonomy): Bacteria > Acidobacteriota > Terriglobia > Bryobacterales > Bryobacteraceae > BOG-234. Next base: position 909 of record CAIYDY010000025.1, on the reverse strand, counting down.
CCGCATCCAGCCCGTCCCCGTGGGTCAACAGGCACCTCCCGCGCGCGCCGCTGCGTCAGACTCTGGGCGGTCACTCCGCGTCGCGCGCGGGTCCCTCCTATTGACTAAGGGGACGGGCTACCGCCGCACTTGACGAAAGAGGAAAACACTGAGATCAGAAACAGCATCCAACGGCACCGTCACGCACCCACGTCACACTGGTCGCGATGCGCTGGAATGACTGGTCGCGATCGTCGGAATGCGCAGCAAGAACCGTTGGATTTGTTATGGTGTGTTCTTCAGTGGGAGTAGCTGAGTTTATTCTCAAGGCTGTCGAGTTTCCGGATGCTTGCGTGAATACGTAGTTGCCGTTGTTTGCCGTCAAACCAGAACCGTTGATAGCGTAGTAGCCTGCCGCACTAGCCGGGGTGGCTAAACTTGTGAACGCCAATGTCCCAGTCGTCGAAGTGGCAATCGAGTCAGTGTTTACGAAGCCATTGACGATACCGGTAAACGTCGGAAAGGTGTTACCAGATGTAACGACGGCACTCGTTGCTAAGTAAGTTAGTGTTGCTGGTGTAACGGACCAGTCAGCCGTATTGCGAGCTGTGATGCTGTAGTTAGCATTAGACAGGATACCTGAAACAGCGAGTGTATACGGGCTGCTACCAACATCAGAAGCTGAAGTGATGCCAAATGAGTTTGAGAGACCTGTCAGAACTGATGTCGTCTGGCTGTTGACGAGACCCGTAACTGTAAAGCCCGGATTAGATGGAGATGAACCGTAGACCGATGTGCCGCCAGTAGCTGTTACGGTTATCGGAGCTGCTGTCACGGACCAAGCAGCCGTATTGCGAGCTGTGATGCTATAGTTTGCGTTAGATAGGATACCCGAGACAGCAAGAGTGTAAGGGCTGCTACCAACATCAG
>CAIYDY010000024.1 GCA_903925015.1 uncultured Acidobacteriia bacterium | reverse complement strand
GCATTCGTCGAGCGCTCAGGAAAAGGTCTGCCGAAACCCGGCGACGAGTGGCGGGTGAATTTCTCGCGTGTCGAATGGAAGACGGAAGTCGTCGAAGGCAAATACCGCAAGCTCCCGGGCAAGGAGGACAACTGGGTCTGGTCCCCGCAGGGTGTCGTCGATATGCACAGGCCGGAAACCTGGGGTTACGTCAAGTTCGGTGGGCGCTAGCCCGGGCCAAACCCAGGCGCGATTGGCGGCCAACACCGGCGTGTTTCGCCTCCAACCGCCGCTGACGGTTCTCCAGCGACTCCGAATCCTCCGCACGCCGGGCTGCGCGGGTGCATTCCAGCGCCATGGCGAAATTGCGCTCCTTGTGCTCGTAGTGCTTCGCCAATTCCTCGAACGCCTTCGCCTGGTAGGGGTTGCGCGACACCGACAAGTCACTGAAAGTGGCCACGGCGGCGTCCTGCAAACCCAACTTCTTCTCCATGCTCCCCGCGTCGTAGAGCGCGCGGAACAACAACCTGTCCGGCAAGCCCATCTCGACCGCGCGCCTCGTCAGCCGGAGGGCTTCCTCATACCTGTCCGACATGGTGAGCCATCGCGCCATACCGAGCAACTCGGACCCGTGCCGCGCCCGCATGTTTTCCGGATCCCGGAACGCTTCCGGAATCAGCCCTGTCAAGCACGCGAGCGAAACGATGTCCAGGACATTGTGCTTGAAAACCGGCATCAACCGGTGCGCGCGCTTGGTCCTCAAATACTCGAAGTAGAGGTAGGGAATCATCTCGCCCGGAACATCGCCGTGGCGCTCCACCCCCAGAATCTGCGTCTCCAAGTTCACCAGACGGCAATTCTCCAAACGCATCTTGAACAGCCGCCGGGCGCCGTAGAGCAAATCCAAGTGCTCCATATTTGCAAACGGGTGCCGCGCCCGCGACATCGTGTAGCGCGTTTCCAGCAACGGCTGGTCGTAGCTGCGCCCGTTGTATGTCACCAGAACTTCATAGCCCTTCAACATCGCCGAGAGTGCATGCAGCGCGGACTTCTCCTCCGCATAGTCGCGCATGAAAAACTGGCGCACCCGGAAACCCTCGCCATCAATCACGCCCACACCGATCAGGAAAGCGCAAGTCCCGGATCCACCCGCCAAGCCCGTCGTCTCGGTATCGAGGAAGGCCCAGCGCGACGGATGCACGTCGGGAATGGCACCGTCCGAGAGGGCGTCCAAAAGGTCCGGCCGCAACTGGATCAGCTCGGAAATTTCGTACGTGCCGTGCCGCTGGTGGTTGGCGTACAGGGTCTCCGTTTCAAAATGCCGACCATGCGGGGTCTCGACAACCTCGCCCGCAAGCAGATCCTCAATGAAGGCTTTCTGGCTGCCGCGGGGTGCGACCTCAGGATCGGGATCATACCGCAGCCGCGAATCCAAATCCGCAAACCGTGAATCCGCACGTGCCGCAGCGTTGGCAGCGGTCCTGCGGAGGAGGTCGAGCTGTTCCCTGATATCCATAAATTACGGCCCGAATCTTCGCTCAACCTTCGCCCGGTGCCAACCGGCGCACACTCTTCCAATATACTGTGGATTCTGCGCCGCAACCTCTTTTACGCCATTCTGCTGGCCCTGCTGATCATCTCCCGGCTCGCCCATTCCGGCGCACTGTGGGAGGGCGAGGTTCTGCCCTTGGCCGCTGCCCTGCAGATGAAACGGGGCGCCGTTCTGTACCGCGACATCTGGTTCGACAAACCCCCTCTGGTTCCAGCCATCTACCTCCTCTGGGGAGCGGCTATCGGACCGGTGGGCCGGGTCGCGGGTGCGATCTACGCCTGGATTGTATGCCTGCTGGGCGGCGCGGTTGCGGAGCGGCTGTGGGGTCGTCGCGAAGGACACCTCGCGTCCGCCCTATTCGCCTTCTTCCTCATCTTCGACATCCATTCCGGCGTCCTACCCCTCGCCGCCGACCTGCTGCTGCTCGCCCCCCACCTCGCCGCCATTCTGCTTGCGATTCAAAAACGCCCGCTGCTTTCGGGTCTCGCCGCTGGCGTCGGGCTGCTTTTCAACACCAAGGCCGTTTTCGCACTCGTCGCCTGCGCAATCTTCGCTTGGCCCCAGGTTGCGTTACTCCTGGCGGGATTCGCGATCCCCAACCTGCTCGCCATCGCCTGGATGTGGCATTCGGGAGCCTTGGAACCGTGGCTCGACCAAGCCTGGCGCTGGCCTGCGCTGTATGCCGGCAGCCCCGTTGTTGCCAATCCAATTGCGAACGGCATGGTCCGGACCCTCAACTGGCTCGGTTTCCATGCCGCGCTTGTCGTCGGCGCGGTGCTGGCTTGGCGGCGGGACCGAAACTGGAAATTCCTGCTCTGGACTGGCCTCGCGTACGCCGGCGTGGTCCTCGGCTGGCGATTCTTCCCCCGTTACTTTTTCCTATTGCTGCCCGCTCTGGCCATTCCCGCAGCCCGTGGACTCGCAAACCTCCGCTCGAAGGCCCTGATCGCCCTTGTTGGGATCTCCCTGGTGGTCCCCGCGATAAGGTTCACGCCCCGGTATCTATCGATTCAAGGATGGAACGATCTCGCCATGGACCGCGACAGCCGGGAGGCCGCCCGCCTAGCCCTCCGCTACGCCAAGCCCGGCAGCACGCTCTATGTCTGGGGATACCGCCCGGAGATCTTCGTCTACACCGGATTGAAACCCGCCACCCGCTATCTGGATTCCCAAGCCCTCACCGGCGTCCCGGCGGACCGGCATCTCACACAGTCCACCGTCGTACTCACCAAGGGCACCCGCGAAGCCCGAGCGGAGCTGGCTCAATCCAACGCCGACATCGTGATCGACGGCCTAAGCCGGTACAACCCCGACCTCGCGATGGACCGGTATCCCGAATTGCGCGCCTGGCTAGCGGGCTACCACCGGGTCGCCAGTACACCCACCGCCATAATTTACGCTCGAAACTAACCGCCCGCAGTATTTACAACTTGTTTACACTCTGAACACGACGCCCTTGCCGCCGCTTGCCACAATACAAACATGTCCGCTAGACGGACGCTTGATCGCCCTTGCAGGGGGGCGATCCTTATGTTCGACAGCGCTGAAGGGGTCTTGAGTGCCGTCGACGAAGGGCCGGACTGTTACAGGGGCCGTCCGGCCCTTCACTTTTTCCACTCGGAATCTGCTAAGATTCCCGCATGCACTTTCGCACAGCCCGGTCGCTGTTGTCCCTGATTTTCTTCGCGGCGTCGCTTTTCGCTGCCGACATCACCGGCACATGGCACGCCGAGGTTGAGACCGACGCCGGCAACGGCAGCCCGACCTTCAAGCTCCAACAGACTGGCGAAAAGCTCACCGGCACCTATTCGGGAGCGCTCGGAGACGCGAAAATCACAGGCACCGTCAAAGGCTCCGACGTCGTGATCGAGTTCGAGGCCCAAGTTCCGGTCACCTACCAAGGAAAAGTTTCCGAAGACGGAAAATCCATGACCGGCGCGGTCGATCTTGGCGGCCAAGCCAAGGGCACCTTCAAGGCCACCAAACAGTAGGGCAGCCATTCTTGGCTGCGGCGACCTTTCAGGTCGCGATAACCGGACAACTTGCTGCGTCAGCACCCGCATCCACAAACCGCACCACAAACGGCTCTGAAAACCCACTTCCAGAGGTCCGCAACCGCAGTTCGTGCTCGCCCGGGGACAAGCCGCGCAACCGGGCGTTGATCTGCCACATCCCCGGCTCGGGCCGTTCCACGGAAAGCAACGGATACGGATTCCCGTCAACCGTCAGCTGCACCCTGCCCAGGTCGATTTCAGGCTCGCCATGCGTAAACCGGCATGCCAGAGTCTCGTTCCGGTAACCCCGGAATTCCGTTGTCCGGTCCATCGTGTTCTCCACACGAACCCACACCGGTGCGGTCACCGACGCAAGATCATCCGCCACAAACGGAGTCTGCGCAAACCGCCGCTCGGCACCCGCAGGCAGCATCTGGATGCGCACCGGATCGCTGAATCCGACCCCGCGCACGCCCACCCGCACTTTCCGATCACCCGGCGGGATGCCCGGCGGCATCTTGCAATTCACCTGCCAGTAGCCAGCCGCGTGCCGGATCAAAATAATCGCCGGAACCCCGTAATGTTCCACCTCGACCAGCACATCATCCTTGCCAATATTCCCCTCGTACAGGAACGCGAGCACCAGGTACTCGTCCTTTCTCGGCTGGAAAACATTGTCATTATGGCGATTGTTGACCGCCGAACAGAGGAACGGGGGAACGCCGGCGAGATCCGTTTGAGCCTCCCACCGCCGGTTGGCGACCAGTCCGCACCGCCTCGAATCCACGTATTGGAAATCGACCCGCGGAAAACCGGCGGACCGCGCCATCGCCATCAAGCACGAAATCGTGGGACCGCACCAGTTGTCAATCTGCCCGCCCAGCTCATCCGTTTCGTAGAACTCCATGTGGCATCGCGCCGGATCTGGCGCATCGTCAATGACGTAACTCTCGATGAAGGCTTCGCCCCGGGTCACCGAACAGACGTTTTCCATCGCGTAAAGCGGGTGGCGCAGGTGGTAGAACACGCCGAAGAACAGGACGTAGTCGAAGAACCCGAAACGCTCCGGGGTCAACTCCTCAATGTCTGCGATGACATACTCGATCTTCGAATCCCACAGCTTCTGGACGGCGGTGAATTCGTCGTATTCGACGTAGTCCATCGCCACGACCTCGGCACCGCGCCGCTCGCATTCGAAACTGTTCCATCCCGATGCGGAACCGATGTCCAGCACCCGGCGCCCCCTGAGATCCTCCGGCAGCGGATAGGCCGCCAGCCGGTTTCTCAGGTTCTCCACCGGAATGATCCCCGTGATGGTGGAACCGTCCGGCAGCTCCAAGCTGTGGTACGGCGTGTTGCGGGCAAAAGCCTCGGTCTGGAGGCGGATCATCCGTTGGAAATTTGGATCGCGTGCTGCGGAATTGATTGGCATCCGTGGCTGGTTCGGGGACGTTACTTGGGCATGATAGCGTATTGGGCATCATGAAGAACACCGGACGCCGTACATTCCTCAATGCGGCCATCACCGCAGTGGCCGCCAGCCGCCTCCCGGCACAGCAGCTGCTCGAACTCGAAGTTTATAAGCCCAAACAGAGCGACCGACCTGAACCCTTCAACGGTGACGAGCCCGGTTTCCGCCCCATCTTCAACGGGCGCAACTTGGACGGCTGGGACGGCGACCCCAAGTACTGGCGCGTCGAGAACGGCAGTCTCGTCGGCGAAATCACGCCCGAAACCGTGGTCAAGAGCAACACCTTCATCGTCTGGCAGGGCGGCCAACCCCGAGACTTCGAACTGAAGGTCGATTACCGGATCACCGAGGGCGGCAACAGCGGCATCAATTACCGCAGCGTAATGGTTCCCGATCCCGTCACCCCCGCCAACCGGTTCGCGATGCGCGGCTACCAGGCCGACATCGATGGCAGGAATGTCTACACTGGACAAAACTATGAGGAGAAGGGCCGCCTGTTCCTTGCCACGCGCGGCCAGATGACGCGCGTCGTACCCGGCAGGAAACCGATTATCCTTGCCACGTTGGGCGACCCCAAGGATCTAGCCACCGCGATCAACAAGGATTGGAACTCCTACCACCTGATTATCAAGGGCAACGTACTCACCCACATCCTCAATGGCCGCGTAATGGCGGTAGTCATCGACGACGAGCCCGTAGGCCGGAAAATGGAAGGCTTGATCGGCGTCCAAGTACACGTGGGGCCACCGATGAAGGTGGAATATCAAAACTTTCGACTCAAGGAGCTTTGAGGAACCAGGAATTTTACGTATGCCCTAAAGGTATTGGTACCCGCTGCCGATAGACAGGCATGTTGCCACAACTGCCCTTGAATTCGACTTTCCCCACCGGAATGAGCGACCGCACGTGGATGGAGCGGGGAAAAGCTCTCTCCGGCCGGTTGCAGAGTCTCGCGCAGGGATTTCTTGCCGCCCCCCCAGCCGAACCGACGGCGTCGGATTGGTACACCGGGCTTGTGATCGACCCGGCCGACTTCAGCAAACAGCTGTCAAACCTGCACGTTTCGGTGCAGCAGGCCAATGCTGCGGCCCGCACCGGGAAGGTCCCGGTCGGAGTTCCAGCCGAGCGCTAGCCGACGAGCGCGAGCAGCAAGACCCCCAACAGGAAAGCCGCTAACAGGAAAGCCGCTTCAGCGCCCCGATGTCGGCCCTCGCCACGGCGTCGTCCTCCACTGGAGTTTCAAGGATGAACGCCTTGTCGCGCAAACCGGGGTGGGTAAGGATCCGCCCAAAGGCCTCCTCGCCAATGTAGCCTTTGCCAATGTTCTCGTGACGGTCCAAATGCGAGCCGAGGGCTCCCTTGGAATCGTTGGAATGGATCACTTTGACGAGATCGAGGCCGAGTAGTCTGTCCGCATCTTCAACTGTCCTTCGCAATCCGTCGGATGTTGCCACGTTGAACCCTGCCACCAGGAGGTGGCACGTGTCGAGACAGTATCCCAAAGGCAGGGACGTCTCGCGAGCCGCCAAGTCGCGGATCATGCGGAGTTCTTCGAATTTTGACCCAATCTGGTGGAGCGAGCCCGCCGTGTTTTCCAGCAGCACGGTGACGCCCTGCGGAACAAAGCCATCAGCAGCCTCGGCCAAGCCGAGCACGAACGCCGCGATTCCCTGCTGGAGCGGCTGATCCTTGTGGTTGCCCGGATGCAACACCAAATACTCCGCACCGATCGTGGCGGCCCGGTCCAGCTCGCCGCGGAACGAACGGATCGATTTTGCCCTTATGTCAGGATCGATGCTGGCCAGATTCGCCAGATAGTTGCCGTGGATCACCAGGGGATTCACGTCCAGCCGTTCCCGGGCGGACCGCATCCGCCGAACATCGGCAGCGTCCGGAGTCCCGGCCCTCCACATGCGCGGACTGGCCGAAAATATCTGGCACGTGTTGCCTCCAAGCTCATGGGCCTTTACAATGGAGTCTTCGAGCGATTTTGCCCGCGAGGTGTGGATTCCGATGCGCAATCGAGGTTGATCATAGCAGGTTGGTCAACGATACTGCCGGACCACCCGGATATTTTCGGTCGAAACGTTTTCGAAATATGCCGTAGCTGTGCTACACTGGCATTGATACAAACGAGAAGAGAAAGACAGGAGTAGTTACCCTTCGATGGCATTGGCGGGAGAAGCAAAGCTGCAGGTAGTCGCCCGGAATCAGACTCACAAGACTGATACGGGGTCACCGGAAGTCCAAATCGCACTGTTGAGCGCTCGCATTCTTGAGCTCACGGAGCATTTCAAGACTCACAAGAAAGATCATTCATCGCGCAGGGGTCTCTTGATCCTTGTGGCAAAGCGTCGCCGGATGCTGACGTACCTCAAGACGAACAGTCCCGAGCGCTACAAAAACATTCTCGTCAAGCTTTCCATCCGCCACTAGTTTCCGGGTTCGTACTCAAAGCTGTGGAAAACTTAATTGCTGTCCAGGGTCTGTCGGCTGTAGCCGACGGACCCTTTGCACATAGAACCCGCACCGGCATGGACTCTGTGTCCAAGCAGGAGCGTCCCTCCTTTTTTTCAAATCCCCTCGAATCCCCGCTGGACATCCGGCGGACCCGAATCCACTGCGCCGGGCAACCGGCAGACAAGGAAGTCCAGGGAACGTAACCTGGCACCCAGAAAATGAACATACACACTTTTGAAGTCGATCTAGACGGCAAGAAGCTGATCATCGAGACCGGCAAACTCGCCAAGCAGGCGGGCGGCTCGGTCGTCGTCAAGATGGGCGAGTCGGTCGTGCTGGTCACGGCCACCACAGCCGCCAAGGCGAAGCCCAACCAGAGCTTCTTCCCCCTCACCTGCGACTACCGCGAGTACACCTACGCGGCCGGCAAAATCCCCGGCGGCTACATCAAGCGCGAAGGCAGGCAATCGGAGAAGGAAACGCTCACCAGCCGGATGATCGACCGTCCGATGCGGCCGCTCTTCCCCGAAGGCTACCTCAACGAAACCCAGATCATCGCCATGGTCCTTTCGGCTGATCCCGAAGTTGACCCCGGCGTGCTCGGCATCGTTGGCGCAGGTGCAGCCCTCGCCATCTCGGACGTTCCGTTCCACCACCTCGTCAGCGCTGTCCGCGTCGGCATGGTGGACGGCAAGTACATCGCCAACCCGACCTACACCGAGGCCCGGGCCTCCAAGCTCAACATCATTGTCGCCGGCACCGAACAGGGCCTCGTCATGGTGGAAGCCGGCGCACAGCAGGTTTCGGAAGAGGAAGTTCTCGGAGCCCTCGAATTCGGCCACAGCAACGTGAAGAAGATCATCGCGGGCCTGAAGGACTTGGTCGCCGCCGCCGGCAAGACCAAGCGCACCTTCACCCCCGCCGTGCCCGACGCCGAACTCTCCGCCATCATCGAAGCCGCCCTGCGCGAGGAACTCACAGACGCCCTCGACACCCGCAAGTACGGCAAGCTGGAGAGCTACGCCAAAATCGACGCACTGCACGCCCGCGCCGAAACCCTGGCACCGGAGGAACGCAAGTCCGAGGCGGGCAAGCTGTTCGACGCCCTCAAGGAAAAGATCTTCCGCGACCAAATGCTCGACGTCCGCCGCCGTCCCGACGGTCGCGGCTTTGAAGAAATCCGCGCAATCTGGGGCGAAGCCGGTCTGTTGCCCCGCACCCACGGCTCCGCCGTCTTCTCCCGCGGTGAAACCCAGGCCCTTGTCACCGTCACCCTGGGAACCAAGGACGACGAACAGCGCGTGGAACTGCTGGAAACGGCCGAATCCTTCAAGCGTTTCATGCTGCACTACAACGTCCCGCCGGTCAGCGTCGGCGAAGTCGGCT
>CAIYDY010000023.1 GCA_903925015.1 uncultured Acidobacteriia bacterium | reverse complement strand
CAGATCCTCGACCGAGGCACCCAGTTGCTCCAAACCGGTCCACTTGGCGTACTGGGCATGGATGGCCAGCTGCTTTTCAGCGTACTGGTTGGCAGCCTCGAACAGGGTCTGGTGGGTAACCGGCTTGTTCCAGCGGAGGACTTGGCGGACCTCTTCGCGGTTGAGAAAGTCGTTCTCACGCCAGTTGCCTTCAAAAGTGGCCCCTGGAGACGCCATTTCGGCGAAACCGGGGGTGGCATCCTCGGGCCGCTTGCCGTCGACGGCACCCCGACCGGCTTGTTTCCAGCCGAGCGAATACTGGTCTGGACCTTTGGCTACCAAGGTCGAGAGCCGCAAGCAGTACACCCGGAAGTTCTCGTAGGTCCGGGCTTCGGAATCCGAAATCGAGACCGCACGCAGACGGTCGGACCCGCCGCCACCGGTAGCTTGCCGTTCGAGGTCCTCGGCGGGACGGCGCGGAAGGCGCTGGTCCTTGAGTTTCCCGGCTAATTCCCCGGCAGTCGATGCCTTGGCGCGGGAGAAGACAAATGCCGTGCGGAGTGCTCCCTTGATGGCCGCACCGGGGAGGAAGGCACCGGCGGTGTTTGCGGAAAAGGTCGGAATGAACTGGCTTTCCGATGGAGCCTTGTTCCAGAAATTGGTGGACGAGGCGTCTTCAAACGGAACGCGGCGGTCGGCGTAGTTCTGGGCAAAACCGCCCCAGGAGGCAAAGTCCAATGTTGTGGCCTTGCGCAGCTGGGTGAGATAGCCTTCGAGGCGCGGGCCCTTGGCGAGCAGTTTGAAAATACGGGTCTGGTAGAGAACGTTGACGGTGTCGCGCCAGACCATGTAATCGATGGGTGACAGCTTGTTGCCGTCGCCGACGAGGGTGGGGGTGAGGACGGTGACGCGGTATCTCATTGTGCGACCTCTTCCGGCACGTCGACTGCGGGTTCATCCGGTGGCCCTGATTCGAAGATGATTTCGGGGGAGAGCACAGGTTCGGCTTCGATCACGACTTCGGGTTCGACTGGCGGCTCGGAATCGAAAACGAGCTCCGGTTCGAGCGGGGATTCGGGTTCGACAACAGTTTCGGCTTCGACCGCAACTTCCGGTTCGACCGCAACTTCCGGTTCTTGTACCGGCTCTTCGGTTATTGCCGCCTGAAAGGCGGCTGCAGCCAAGAATGGCTGCCCCACATTGGCTGGTTGGATGGCGGGGAGGGGGATGGCCAGGGCGAAACCGTTGCGCCAGACCGGGTGGGGGAAGCCCTCCGGTGCCACGTCGACTGCTCTGCCCCGCAGCACCGGGGCCGACAAGACAGAGCCCTCCGCCAGTAGCCGAACCTGCTTCTTCTTCGCCGCTCCCGACGCACTGTCGGTCCAACCGGCCCGCACCGTCGCTTCGTACTCACCCTTCGACCAATCAATGGCGTCGCCGGAATCCGGCGAATACAGTGACAGAAGCCACCACAAGCCATCCGGCTTGCCCTGCCCAAACAGCTGTCCGGCGTCGGAGAACGTGGGTTCCGCCGCCCGCCCCCAGCCCCGCGAACGCTCACCGCCGAAACCGGAATCGGCCAACAACCGGAACGCGCTCTTGACGCGCGCTTCCCAAGTCTTGTCAGACGTCTGGAACACACCCCAGAAACCGGCATTGGGAGCGAATTCCAAGCACGCCGTCCTGTGCGGGTCCACACCGGTGCCCAACCGGTCAACCGCCGCCGCCGACCGCATTGAAACGCGGAACGGAGCGGCCGAGCCGTTTGGCAGAAGGCAGCCGGACTCGCCGTCCGCATTCCAGCGAGAATCGTCGCCCATGCCCGACTTCACAACCTCCAACGGCACCAGCGAAATTCCATGCAGGTACAAGCGGGTTCCCTGCACTGGAGGCCAAGCCGACTTGGGCGGTGCCACCAGGCGCGTCTTGCCCGAAAACGGGAATAGGGAACTCAGGCGCACCACGGGAGCGCCCGCCGCGCGGGCGGTCGCGTCGAGCCACTCGTCCATCCAGCCCAGCGAACGCATCGCGAGGGTCACGGCGGAAAAGAGGGCGTCGCTGTGGTAAACGGCGTCCACGCGCTCGCGGTCTCCCGCAGCATGCCCCGGACGCCACGGACCCAGGGGCCGCAGCTTGACTTCTATCAATGCCATGGGTTGAATCCCCGTGCCCTTTAAGCGGCGACCAGTTCGCCGAGATCCTGAACCTTCGCGAGCAAACCAGCGGTATCGGCACCCGAAGCAACTTCGCGTTCCGGTGCGCCCGCAGCGTAATAGTCCCTGCCGCGCCACTTCAGGCTCAGCCCACTGAAGCTCACCCGGCCACTTCCGCGCGAACCGCCGCCACCGAGGGTGTCGTCCTCCAGAAGCCGCAAGCCCTGGGCCAGCAAGGCCGGAAGAGCGGCGTCTTCGGGGCACAGGACATCCACGACCATCCTAACCTTGAACCGCGCACCAGCAGGCACGCGCTCCAGAGTCCGGGGGTTCGATTGCGACGTGATCCGGTCAATGGCGTTCTCGCTCTTGACCTCGGTCAGTTCGTCGTCCAGCGTCTCGCGCATCTGCGGCGTGATGCTCTCGACAACCAGCGGGGCATCGAAAACACTGAGCCGTGCCGGTGTGGCCACGCCACCTTCGATGTCGCCGCCGCCAACCTTCTCCATCCGGCTGGGACTACGGCCGAACAGGAGGCAGATTTCGTCGTCGGGCCGGTCGCTCTGGTGGATGCGCACTTCCTGACCCTTGCGCTTGGAGATGTAGACAAGCTCGGAGGGAATCGCGGCACCGGTGGCCTGCTCCAGCAACGAGCGGATGCGGCCGCGAAGAGTGCTGCCCGGAACATAGGGACGACCGTGCGAGTCTTTCACGACCGGGTTGTCCGCGCCGCCGATTTCCAGCGAGCCTTTGCCCGCGCCGATGTGCAGCCCAGTCTCGCAGGTCAACTCGCCCTCGAGGATCAGCTTGCCGATGAGCTTCAATTCCGTTTGTGCAGTGTGGGCACTCATTGGTAGTCCTTTACTTACTCGTTATAGGCGACGATGGCTTCGAAGAGATCACGGAAGCGCTCGTAGCCGCGGGCGTCATTCTTGCGGGTAACCTGGAGGAGCAAGCGCTCCAACTGGTCCAAGCTGCGGAGGCCGTGGCGCGCAATGGTGTAGGCCAAGCGCGCGCGGAGCATCACAAATTCATGCTGGCGTTCGTTCTCCGGGGCCCGGGTCGCCCGCCGGACTGCATTGTATAGACGCCGGAACTGACTGCGGGTGCCCGAATCCATGTCGCGGATGCGGCTCACGATGACGTGGGCCTGGTTGTCCAAGTACAGACTGTCGGCCATGAGCTTTTCCAGCTCGATTTCGGGTGCGAAGTCACGGCGGTCGCCGCCACTTGGTCCGCCGCCCCGGTCTCCACCGCGATCACCGCCGGGCCGGGGGCCACGATCACCACTGGGCCGGTCTCCGCGGGGAGGGCCACTTTTGTCTCCGCCACGATCCCCGCGCGGTGGTCCACCCGAGTTTGGGGGACGGTTTTCCCGGTTCCTGGGGGTTTGCTGTGCCTGTTCAGCCATTGTTGTTCCGATTCCTTTGGTCGAGATTGTGCCGATGGTTCGCCCGTTCCAAGGCGAACCTGAACCGCAAAACATCAATCCTGCAAGTCTGCCCGGCAAGTCTGCGAGAGGTGTTCTGACCAGACTATCACCCGCAGACCTACGGTTGTTCCTGTCGGGATTAGGGCCGCGACGAGCCCGAGCAACCAACGAACACGCCCAGACCGATCATGCCGACGCCGGATGCAACGCGTTGGCGAACTTGGAGGCGGGGATTGGCCCGCAGCCTGTCGCTGATGGCTCCGGCAAACATGGCCACCGTTAGATCCGCCATCGTGTTGAGGACGACCGAAGTTGTTCCGAGCAGCACGAACTGGACGAACACACGCCCCCTTGCCGGCGACACAAACTGGGGGATGAACGCGAGGAAGAAGATCGCGGTCTTGGGGTTCAAGACTTCCGTCCAGACTCCCTGCCAAACCGAATTGCCCCCCGACTCCCCTGCCCCGTCGGCAACGGGCGCGACATTGCGGGTCATCACCATACGAATCCCGAGACACACCAAGTAAGCAGCTCCGGCGTACTTCACGACAGCGAATGCGACTGCCGAAGCGGCCAGCACCGCCGAGATCCCCGCAGCAGCCGCAACCACGTGGACGAACCCGCCAATGAAAGTGCCGACGGAGGAAAGGGCTCCTTCGCGCCAACCGCCCGCCAGACTGCGGGCCAATACGTAGAAGATTCCCGGGCCCGGCGTGACGGCAAGGACGAAGGCCGCTGCGAGGAAAACAGCAAAGCTTGTGATGTCCAACATCGGCGATCCCTAGTTCGTTGCCAGGCGGGCCCATTCGAGGGCTACCAAGCCCTCGGGGCGGATCTTCAGCTTACCCCTCAGATTGCGCCCGGCCAACTCCTTCATCAAGTGCGCCCGGAGCTTCTGGAACTCGCGCTCCTTGCGGCTAGCCACGTTCGCGAAGCGGCGCTGGAACCGGAGGGCACGGGATGCGATCCGCTCGTGGTCCGTCGGCGTCAGGCCTCCTGTTTCCACTTTTCGGTACAGGGTCCGCAACTGGGCCAGGAACTGCTGCCCACCCCGGAAGTCGGCGGCGATCTGAACCACGGCCTCCGTCAACTCGGCAGCATCGGCCATCTGCTTCCACTCCAGGACGCGACCGAGCAGATAGAGGCAATCCTTATCGGAGGACTTCGCGATCTCCAAATCGCGGGCGTTGTCCTCCCAGATCCGGGCCATCGGTTCCGCCGGTTCGGCCAGGGTCAGGGCCATTGTCAGGCTCTTGGCCTCGCCCCCCGCCAAATCCTTCAAGCTGTCCCCAGCGAACGCCGCAAAGACCCGCTGCAGCTCACGCGCGAAACCGAGCAGGGCATCCCAAGAGCCAAAGACGGCGAACTCGGCATTTTCGGCCCGTAGGACCGTCACCCGCTGGAAGTAATCGCCGGTGGAGCACATCAGCTCGATCTCGCCAGCGAGGAACTGCTTGTAAAGGATGGAGAGCTGGACGTGCTCCTCCACCGACTGGGCCTTGCGCATGCGGGTGTCGAAATCATCGATCCCGCCCCGGAGGATTCCCCAAAGCTTTTCGCCCTTGGCCCGCTTCGCCAGTTCCTTCGCGGAGGCCACGGCGTCGCCGTTGCGGGCTGCGTGGCGGGTGAGAGTAATGTTGTCGACCGAGGCTTGGCGGCCCAAGTCCCAGCGGTACTCGCCACCTTCGAGGGCGATCAAGGCCGGAAAATCAAAACTGAATCCGATGGCGGTAGCGTCGCGAAGTCCGCGCGGCATCCTGTCGCCACCCTGGGGCAGGACCGGGGTAAACGGTTCGAAGAAGCCCGGCGTGGTGGCAACCGCTTCGGCGGCCTGGCGGGCACCATCGCGGAGACGCTTGCGGACAACCGTCCAGTCACCCAAGTTTTCCGTCCAGCTCCAAGCGATCCGGACAATTCCGTTCGTGAACGCGAGCAATGCATCGGACGCCCTTTTCAGGAAGGCCGCGGCGGCTTCGGCGCGTTCACCGTCCGGCAGGATCAGGAGAAACCGTCCACCGCCCGACGAGCCCAGCATGAGTGGCGGAAGCTTGAGGTCCGCCAGCAGAGCGCGCGGGAGCACTTCGCCTAAAATTGCGGCCCATTGGAGGCGCGCGTCGAAAATCCGGTTGTCCCGGTCCGCCGGAGTCGCAACCGCGAACTCGTCCACACCGAGAATTCTGCCTTGTAATAAGATCTGCGCCGACATGTTGAGAGGCCTTTTGACCAGACTATCACCTACGGGAACCAGCGACGGGGCTGGATTTTTCCTGCACCCCGCAGCGGGCTTGGTTCATCTTGGAACCAGACCATGAAAATCACACTGTTCGGGGCCTCCGGAATGATCGGGGCCCCCATTCTTGAAGAACTTTCCGCCCGCGGACATGCGGTTTCCGCAGTCGTGCGCGACACATCCAGAGTTGCAGCGTTGGCTGGCGTGACCGCCATCCAAGCCGATATTTTCAACGACGCCAGTGTTGCTGCGGCGGTTTCCGGCAGCGACGTGGTGGTAAGCGCCTACGGCCCCGGCCCGGCAAGCGCCCACCTTCTTGTTGACGCGTTCCAAAGCCTGTTGAAAGGACTCGCAACGGCCGGCGTGACCCGGTTGATCGCCGTCGGCGGCGCAGGCAGCCTGGAAGTTGCTCCGGGACTCCTTCTTATTGACGCCCCATTCTTCCCAGCGGCTTGGAAGGAGATCGCCCAGGCCCACTCGGACGCGCTCGAAGTGCTGAAGGCCAGCGATATCGACTGGACTTCCGTTAGTCCTGCCGCGATGATCCAGCCCGGCGAGCGCACCGGTACGTTCCGGCTCGGCAAGGATCAACTGCTGACCGACGCGAACGGCGAAAGCAAGATTTCGACGGCCGACTTTGCCATCGCAGTGGCGGACGAGGTGGAGCGAAACTCCCACGTGCGGCAGCGCTTTACGGTTTCCTACTAGAATCCGGGATGCGGATGCAGGAGGTGCAAACTCCGGCCAACAGCATGAATCCGACCAACACCCACAGGCCTGTTTCGAAACGGCCTGTGGATGTTCGGAGGTAGCCGAACAGGTACGGACCGACAAACCCTCCCAAGTTTCCAAATGAGTTCACGATTCCCACTGTGGTAGCCGCTGCCGACTTGCCGAGGAACTCCGAGGGCAGACTCCAAAATACGGGCAAGTAGGCTTGGAACGTGAGGCCTACCAGGCAGAGAAACACGATCTCCAAGCCCAGACGGGAACCCGAGAGGATCGCGCATCCCAAGCTGATTCCGGCCAGAAACATGGGAAGGGCCGAATGCAACCGGCGGTTTCCCGTCTTGTGGGCCCAATATCCGTTCAGGAGAATCCCGAACACGCTGCATACATAGGGCAGGATCGAGACCACGGTACGCCAAGTAATCGAAATCCCCTTCATTCCTTCCGTGATGGAGGGCAGGAAGAACAGGATCGCCTGGTTTCCGGTGACGATCAGGAAGAAGGATAGCGCCATCAGGGCCGTCTGCGGCTGGCGCAAGGCGTCCATGATTCCGGTCCGCCCGGATGCGACGCGGTCCTGCTCCTCCCTTGCCAATTCGTTCACCAGCCAGAACTTCTCGTCGTCCGGAAGCCAGCGGGCGTCCTGCGGCCTGTCGGTCAGGAACCACAGGGTGATGAAACCGAGGAAGACCGGCGGCAGACCCTCCAAGATGAACACCCAGCGCCATGCGGCCAACCCGGCCCAGTGGATATTTTCCAAAATCCAGCGGGAGACGGGCACTCCGATCACCACGGCCAGCGGCTGGGCGACCATGAACCACGCTTTAGCGCGGGACCGGTCCTCCGCACGGAACCAGTGGGACAGATAGACCACGACACCGGGGAAGAAACCAGCCTCGGCCGCTCCCAGCAGGAACCGGAGCCAGTAAAACTGGGTCTTGACGCCGAACGGAACGGGGAGCATTCCGGCGAAACCACAGAGCGTCGCCATCAAGCCCCAGGTGACCATGATGCGGGCCAGCCAACGGCGGGCACTCCACCGCTCGACAATCAAGGAGCCGGGAATCTCCAATAGGAAATAGCCCACGAAGAAGACACCCGCGCCGAAACCGATGACCTCGTCGGTTAGGCCGAGGGCGGACTGCATTTGCAGCTTGGCGACGCCGATGTTGGCCCGGTCGAGGAACGCCGTGACGTAGACGAGCACGAGGAACGGCATCAGACGGAGGGTGATCCGCCGCCGCGCCCGTTCGGCGATGGTCGTTTCCACCCTACTCGCCCCGGACCGTTTGGATGTAGTTGCGGATCACTGGAGCCATCAGGGCTTCGAACACGGTAAGGATGTACCGGGCACCACGTGCACGCCATTCGAGAGAAGATTCGACGGTGTTGGCGAGGACTCCGAGGGCGATTCCGGAATCATTCACGATCCGGCTGATTTTCTCGAACGCTGCTTGGACCTCCGGGTGGCGGAAATCGCCGGGATGGCCCAGGGACAGGGAGAGGTCGGTGGGTCCGATGAAGATGACATCCGAGCCGGGAACCTGGACGATTTCCGGGAGATTGTCGATGGCGGCCTGGGTCTCGACTTGGAGGACGACCAGGGATTCCTCGTTCGAGTTGCGGATGTGGGCCGGAAAACTGAAAGGCTGCTTCATGCCGTAGTTGGCGGCGCGCGCACCGGCTAGGCCACGGCTACCGACCGGGGAATATTTGGCGGCCCGGATGGCAGCTTCCGCCTCGGCGGCGGAGTTGACCATGGGGACCTGGATGCCCTGGATGCCGGTGTCCAAGGTGGTTCCGATCATCCAGGGCTGGTTCGAGGGAACCCGCGCGATGGAGGTAACGCCGGTGAGTTCGCAGACGCGGGCGAGGTTTTCACACTCGCGCGGACCGATGGGCGCGTGTTCGCCGTCGAAAAGCAGGAAGTCGAAGCCGAGGTAGCAGAGAATCTCGGCGAGCCCCGCGTCGGCGTGGCGGACGTAGGGCCCGACGACGGTGCCGCCGGCCTTCAAGCGGGCTTTCGCCCCGTTGGGATGCATCGGGAACCATTCTATAGGGATGGGTGGGGGCGGTGCTGTCGCGGGGGATGCGGATAAAGCCGCCTGAAAGGCGGCTGCAGGCAAGAATGCCTGTCCCACCACGGATCTTACGAGGTGGCAATTCAAGATGGAGCGGGTTAGCGGGGGCATTTGGGCTCCGGTTTCGCCGTCGTTTGGAGGATGTGGCCGCGCTGTGCCATCTTCCTTTGCCACTTCTGGAACTCGCGGGCGTTGCGGGGCGGGGTGAGGGGCTTGGGTTCGTGCGGCAAATTTTGTGCTTGGGTTGGGGCGGGGGCGGGTGCCGGTTCGGGTGTGGGTTCCGGTGTCTGGTCGGACTCGGTTTGGCGGTACTTGCGGTAGGCGAT